>DSBV01000043.1 GCA_011045955.1 Bacteroidales bacterium
CCTCTTGATAGTAACACCTTCAATGGTGTATCTTTGCTCTCTGGTGATATGGCTCATATTACAACTTTTTGGACGGAGGACGAATATAGAGCTTATTTCCATTCAGCGGAAGAGAGCGGGATTTTCCCCCTCTCTTTGCTGAAAAAATATTGATGTCATCCTCACCGAAAGTTGCATTTAATGGTTGAATTTAGGTAATTAAATATTTAACGATATAAAAAAAACAATAATAGTCTTGATTTCCATTTTGTTAATTGTAAAAATGGGTAACTCACAGAACTTTTCAATTGGTACTGAAATAACCACAAACTATCACATAGAGTCACTATTACCGGAAATAGGATTAAAACTTAATATACCATTAAGCAAACATAGCCAATTTGAAACCAGTTTATTTTACCAAATCAGAAAAAACGATGGAGCATTTAGCATTAACTACGATCTTTACGTTTTTGATGTAAATGAAAGGTACCTAGTTGTACCATTTATGTATAAATTCTCAAGCCAGATCATAAACCTGTCATTTGGAATTAATTACAACTATTATGTAGGATGGGGTGTAACTTCAGTTAGCGATGAAAATGTACAAATCAACAACTACCACATAGAAGATACTTACCTTTTTGGTGTTCAGGGCGCACTATCAAAATCGTGAAGTCTGAACAACCAATTTTCTATAGAACCTATGATTAAGGTCTCCGTAATGGTTTACCTTTACAGCGATGTACTTGCAGGATTTGGTCTTGCTTTGGTTTACAATAAGGTAGATTAATAATCTAACTAACATCTTAATTGGTTTTACTATATTAAAAAGGGTATCTATGGTCTACAAATACCCTTTTTAACTTCCTGTATATAGTCAATAGAACCTCATTAAATATCTTAACATCTTGTTTGTATAGATAGGAAAACCCAACTTATTAAAAATATTCATTCTAAACTTTCGGAATGAGTAGATTTTTTGTCGATTCGTCAATTGATTTTTTCAATTTACAAATTTGGATATACTATCTGTCAAAAAAAGTGTTTTTAGGCTGAGAGATTTTGGTTTGACCCCCTATTTTCTGGACATATTTATCAAAGCAGTTTAGGACGTTCCCTTGCCATCCTGTCAAGCAAAGATAGCCCACGCTGGTTTAACCTCTCAACCAATCTAAATAATAACCCCCAAAAAACAAATCACCCATCCGGTTAATTTGGGTTAAAGAGTTGGCAAGGTTATTCGCCCATTTGCTGAATGTGCTATATTTGAGAAAAATCTATGCGTTTTGAGAAAGTGGTTCCTTTTGCTTACGCTAGTGGCATTTTTTGCCGCCAACAGCAGTCTTAGGGCGCAGGTATTACTTCCAGTACCCGACTCGTTGCGCGCTATCAACTTCAGGGTTACCGACTACTACACCCACAAGCCAATTGGGCTTGCCCACGTTATGAATATCACCCAGAAAAAGGGTTGTATCTCCGACCTGCTGGGCTATTTTAGTATTCCATTTAAACTTGGCGATAGCCTTAGTATCACAGCCATTGGCTATCACACCAAGCATGTACTGAACTGGGGACAGTTCAATAAGGATACGCTTTTCTTTGAACTTACGCTTACCCCTAAGGTTTACCAGATTGAGGAGGTTAAGATATCGCGCTTTAGCACCTACGATAGGTTCCTGCGCGAGTTCGCCAACCTGAAGCTGGCAAAAACAAGGGCAACGGAACAGCAGGAGGTTATTCAGCTATACTTCCTTAAAATCACCAAGGGCTTGGACTTACGCAACCTGCCACAGCCAACCATGGGGTTGAGCTTTGGCAAGGACTGGTACCAGAAGCAAAACGAGAAGGTTGCCGAGACCATTGAAAAGGATAGAAAAAAGCGAATAGCCGAGCGAAAATTTAATGCGGGTATAGTTAGCCGCCTAACTGGCCTAACCGGAAATGAGCTGCTGGAATTTATGGAATACCTAAAGTTCGACGAGAACTACATACTAACCTCAACCGATTACGAAATACGTGAGCGGATTTTAGAGCGGTATAAAGTTTTTGAAAAAATCACCAAGGTTAAGCGCAACACTAAAGACTAACCCGTATGGCAAACCAGAATGCTCCAATCCCAAACTGTATTGATATTGAAAATGCTTTTGGCCTAATTGAAAAGCATATCAATAGAACTCCTGTGCTAACATCAAGGAGTGTGAATGCCATGCTAGGGTGTTCGGTTTACCTGAAATGCGAGAACTTTCAGCGGGTGGGTGCTTTCAAGTTTCGTGGTGCCACACATGCCATTCTCAGGCTAAACCCCAATGAGGCTAAATGCGGAGTTATTACCCACAGCTCTGGCAACCATGCAGCAGCGATGGCTCTAGCTGCATCGCAGAGGGGTATTCCAGCATACATTGTTATGCCTGAGAACGCTCCCGAAATCAAAAAGAAAGCCGTTACGGGCTACGGGGGAATTATCACCTTTTGCCCCCCAACGCAAGCCGATAGGGAGCAAACCATGCTCCGCATAAAGTCCCAAACCGGAGCCACATTCATACACCCTTACGATAACTTTAACGTGATATGCGGACAGGGAACGGCTGCGCTAGAGCTTATGCAACAAGAGCCTAAACTTGATGTTGTTATTGCGCCTATTGGCGGTGGCGGATTGCTAAGCGGAACGGCTACCTATATCAAGGGGCGTTTCCCGCATGTTAAGGTTTATGGTGCTGAGCCAAAGAACGCTGACGATGCCTTCCGGTCGCTCCGCGACCGCACCATTTACCCCTCGGTAAAACCGCAAACCATTGCCGATGGATTGCTCACATCACTTTCGCCCCTAACCTACACCATTCTAAGCCAGCACTGCAATGGAATACTAACCGTATCGGAACAGTCGATTATTGATGCCATGCGTATGGTTTGGGAAAGGATGAAGATAATAATTGAGCCTTCGTCGGCGGTTCCGGTGGCGGCAATCATGGAGAATGCTGAACTTTTCCGCAATTTGCGGGTTGGCGTAATTATTTCGGGAGGCAATGTCGATTTAAACCATCTACCCTGGCAAGGTTAACGTTTGCCCGATAGCTGAACCTCAACCACAACCGGGTAGTGGTCGGAGAACTTTAAGCGAGGGCTGGCGTACGATACCGTGCTGAACCGCTTATCCCTTAGTACGTAGTCGATTCGATACGAAGGCCATAGGCCATTGAAAGTGACTACAACTCCGCTACCTGCATCTTTAAATGTATCGTGTAGGCTAGCAGTTAGGGTGTGGTAGGTGTACGACACGGGCGAGTCGTTAAAATCGCCACAAATAATAATGGGATACCTGCAGGTACGCATATGTTCAACCACCATGTTAACCTGGCGGGCACGCTTAGTAAAGGCAACGCCAAATCGGGTAAGCAAATCTTTCAGCTCGTCGTAGTTCTTGCTATCGAACTTAAACTCATTGCGAAGTAAAAAGTTGAAGTTACGCTCCTTTAGCCGGGTCGATTGCAGATGCAGGTTGTAAACCCTAATGGTATCAGCACCTTTCACAACATCGGCATACATACAGGCATTAAAGGAGTTAGGGAAAGAAATTTCACCTGTGCAAACCACATGCAAATTGGTCAAAATAGCCAAACCATAGGCCGATGTGGAACGCCTAAAAATATACGATGAGTAAATTTGCATACCCGATTGCAGCTTAGCCTGATCAAGGTTCAGTTTCCCCTCCTTGAGGTAAAACTCCTGCAGGCAAACCACATCAAAGCTGTTGTTTTTAACATAGTTGAACACTTCGGAATACGATGGCTTGAGTTTTGACCATGAATAAAGCCGGAAAAGGTTCACATTGTAGGTCATCACTTTAAACTGGGCTTTCAATTGCCTAGTTGTATTACCATACGGAAGCCGAACAAAGCCATTGAAGTGATTTATGCCCAGCAAAATAGCCACAAAGGAAATAAACACAAGTTTTTTCCACCGGAATGTCCAGTAAAAAAGGAACCCCAAGTTTACAAACAGAAAAAAAGGATAAAGTAAACCATAGAGGGCGGCAAACCAGAACTGTTCAGGATTGACATAAACGCTCACATACGTTAGCACTAGTAGGAGGGCAAAAAGTAAATTTAGGCCCACCAAAATCCTATGGATTAACCTAAAAATAAGCATCAATTAATGTTTCTATCATTTGCCTTAAACAGAATTTCCTTCTCCTCCTTGGTTAAACTACTGTAGCCAGAGCGGGCTATCTTATCGAGTATGTCATCTATCTGCTTTTGTTTTTGGGCCTTACGGTAGTTATAATCGTAATCGGCATTATGGGTGCGGTAAGTCACCTTCATTCGGTTTCGCTTGGGGAACTTAATGCTTGCTAAGTAGTAAAATGGCCTGGCCAAATCGGTGCCCTTACGGAGCATAACAACGTAGAGGAAGCCAAACAGGGCGCCACCAAGGTGTGCGATATGCCCACCGGCATTGGAAACCGGAATGCTAACAATATCGATAACTACAGTGGCAAGGGCAAGGTATTTAAGCCTAACGGCTCCAAGGAAAAGCAGGTAAACCGTAAAGTTGGGCTGTAAGGTTGATACCGCAATAACCACAGCCAACACCGAAGCCGATGCACCTAAGGCTAACGAAAGTTCAGCATAACCCTTAAAGGGTGGCATTAGGTTAAAGGCCAAAATGTATAGCAAAGCCCCGCTAATACCACCAAGCAGGTAAACCCATGTAAGTTGCCGCTGGGCAAAGAATTGCAGGAATAGTTGTCCAAACCAGTAAAGCCAAAGCAGGTTAAAGAGAATATGCAGAAAATCCTCATGGTAAAACATATAGGTTACCATAGTCCAAGGGTGAATCATGAGCAATTGAAGGTTGGCCGGTACAGCCATAAATCCTGTGATCCAACCCGTTGGACTTGCCGTTAAAAAAAGCAACACCCTCAGTAAAGCAAAAACTATAAAAACACCAATGTTGATATAGATAAGCCTGGTAAGATTACTACCCAGCCGAAACGAACTCTTTATCTCATCCCAAATCGACATAGTATATCAATGTTTTACTGTTCGAATTAGTAAATACTATAAAGGTTTAAGTAAAGTTAAATGAATTAGGGCTAAAAATCAACACTAATAAAACACATCGGTGCGCCTTTGCCAAAGTTTTATAAGGATAAAGCCAAAAATCATTCCGCCGAGGTGGGCAAAGTGAGCTATGCTGCTGCCGGGCTGAGTTAAGCCAAGGTACAGTTCCAATCCGCCGTAAATAATCACAACCCATTTGGCCTTAATGGGTATAGGCGGGAAAAGCAGCATCAGGATTGTGTTTGGAAACAATACGCCAAAGGCAAGCAGAACACCATAAACGGCACCCGAGGCACCCACAGTGGGAATGCCTTGCTGTAAACTAATTAGCTGGCGGGTGTACACTGCAGCCTGCTCAGCATAAATGGGATTATTAGGGAAAAGGTACCACTTATCGAGGAACTGAGAGTATACCTGGTCGTAGTATTCAGGGAAATGACGGGTAACAAAAGCAGCAAACACATCGGGCGATGGAGTATTGAGCATAGCCATGGCATCGGTTTGTATTGCATGTATATGCAAGTAATTCACCAAAAGATGAATGGAAATGGCTCCCAAACCTGTAACCATGTAATAGATAAAAAACCTTCGGCTACCCCAAACCTGTTCCAGAATGCGCCCGAACATCCACAGGGCAAACATGTTGAAGAACAGATGGAACAACCCACCATGCATGAACATGTGAGTAACAATTTGGTAAGGCTTAAAATTTGGTGATCCCGGCGGGTAAATACCGAGTACCCGGTTTAAGTCAATGCTAAAGGTGCTTGCCATCACCCAAGTGACTACCAGCATCACCACGTTTATCATTATCAGGTTCATCACCACGGGTGGTGTGGAGTTGAAAAGGTTTCTGTTTCCGAATATCATCCTAATAGAGTTATAAATTCATTTAACATTAGTTTTCGAAAAAGGTTTAGGGTTTACTTAAACCGATTTTCAAACTCGTCGAGTTCAAGTATTACAATAATCTTTTTACCATCGGGGGTAAGGTTGGGTTCATGGCATGCAAAAAGTTTATCGACTATCTCCTGCATCTCGAACTGGCTAAGTTGCTTAGCATATCCAATGGCCGAAGCCTTAGCCATACTTAATGCAATGCGGTGCTTAGCATCGTCGAAAGGCAGGGCTTGGTTTTCGTGCATAATGGCCAGAAGGTTTTCCACCAGCTTTGCAGGGTCAGTTATTGAGGAGCTAACGGGCATGGTGTTCACGCTTATGGTGTTGTGTTTAAGATTACTGATTTCCATACCCAATTGCGACAGTTCATCGGCCTTGCTCATTAGCAACTCAAAGTCGGCAGGCTGCAACTCAATAGCCTGCGGAAACAGCTCGCGTTGTTTCAGGTTGATATCGGCTTGCATGCCGTTTATGTACTGCTCGTAAAGGATGCGCTCGTGGGCACGTTTTTGGTCAATCACCATTAACCCCGACTTTACTGTAGTAAGGATGTACTTGCCCTTGAACTGGTAGAAGCGGTTTGTGTTCTCGGGGGCATTGCTCAGCATCCCCTCTGACTCAAAGGTTTCGATTCGGGTTTGGATAGGGGTTGATTCCTGGGGTAAATCGGTAAACAGTTGCTCCCACCCAGTAACCGACTCACGATGCCTATCGGCGCTGGGTGACTTATGCACGCTTGTGGGTTGTTCATCAAAGGGGTTGTAGGTTGGGTCAATATCAATGCCGGGGAAAGTAACCGGAGCATTCTTAGGGAGATAAGGGATGTTGAAACCTGGAACCGAATCGAAATCGATTGGTGGCACCACAGAAAATTTACCCAGCGACTCGCGAACGGCAGCATGTAAAATCTGCCATATCATCCGCTCATCCTCAAACTTTATTTCGGTTTTGGTGGGATGAATATTTACATCAATGGATTGGGGATCGATGTCGAAGTAGATGAAATACGAGGGGTAGGTATCCGGGGCAAGCAAGCGGTTATAGGCACTCATCACGGCCTTTTGCAGGTAAGGATTCTTCATGAAACGACCATTCACAAAGAAGAACTGCTCGCCTGCAGTTTTCTTAGCCCCTTCGGGTTTGCCGATATATCCGCCAATGTTAACTATGGATGTTTGTGTGGAGCAATCCACAAGGTGTTGGTTTATGTTTTTCCCAAATAGGCCAATAATCCGTTGCTTTAACCCCGAGGCTGGCAGCCTATAGAGTTCGGAACCGTTATGGCTCAAACTGAAAGCCACTTCAGGATAAGCCAATGCAACCCTCTGGAACTCGGCAATAACATGCTTTAGCTCAACCGAATCGCTTTTAAGGAACTTACGCCTTGCAGGCACGTTGAAAAAAAGATTTTTAACGGCTATTTGCGTTCCAGCAGGGCAAGCCACTGGTTGCTGGCTCACCAGTTCAGAGGCCGAAATGTTAACTTCCGTACCAACCTCATCTGTAGCCCTTCGGGTGCGGAGTTCAACCTCGGCAACGGCAGCAATGGATGCCAACGCCTCGCCCCTAAAGCCCATGGTTCGTATGTTAAATAGGTCGGTAGCCTCGCAAATCTTTGAGGTGGCATGGCGTTCAAAGCAAAGCCTGGCATCGGTTTCGCTCATCCCCACCCCATCGTCAATTACCTGAATTAAGCCTTTTCCACCCTCCCTGACAATCAGGTTGATATTACGTGCCCCGGCATCGATGGAGTTTTCCAGGAGTTCCTTAACCACCGAGGCCGGACGCTGAACTACCTCACCAGCGGCAATCTGATTGGCAATAGAATCGGGTAACAGTTGAATTACATCGGCCATACTATCGGAAAAATACAAAGTAACTGATAAGTAAAAGAATTATAATGATAATCAAAAGCCTAATATTCGACTGCCTGCTCGATGGTTTAGTTATCTTTCTGGCGCGATGGAACTGCCCCCTAATGCTTGGCACAAAAGGTTTATCCTTATCGGTAAGCCTCAACTCCTTCCGAATACGCTCCTCTCGCTCACGCATCTCCTCCTTTTGCTCATCGTAGTAGATAGGTTTATATCGAAATCCCTTGGGTTTTGGTATGCTAAAAAATTTGAATCCTGCCATGGTTTGTATCTTCTTTCTGGTTTACAAAGTTAGCCATTTATCATTAAGCTTCAATTTTTTATCAACACCATACTTGACCATTTAATCAAATATCGTAAATTATAGCGCTTTAAAAAAATGTTAAATTGAAGTTCCATGAATTTATAAACTCAACTGGGCTGATAGATATGGGGGGGTGCTTTTAGAGAAATGAGTCGGAATGTTCAGATTTTTCAACTGGCGAATATGGGTTATAGTAACATAAAACTGATTGCATTGGGTTATAATTTAAAAAACGCTATTAAATGAGAATGACATTAAAAATTGGGGTAAAAACTAGCATATGGGTTGTTTTCATTTCAACCCTCATGTGCTGCACAAAAAACATTGAGCCATTGCCCAATGCAGTAAGCTTTGCTCCTTCAATTTCAGTACCGCTTGGAGAGGGTGAATTTAATCTTAGTAAATCGCTTGAAACCCTTGGCATACCCGTTGTAAACCTAACCGAGAATGTCCCCGACTGGGCAAAACACAGCTATGTTTACATACAGGACACTTTTGCTGTTAACCTTAATAAGGTTTACAATCAATCCGATCAGATTAACTACATAATGATACGGGTTAACATTTGGAACGAATTTCCACTAGAAGGGAATGCCCAAATATGGATATTTGACAGTGGCCAAAACAAGTTAGACTCCCTGTTTGCACAACCGGCCATTGTTCCTGCAGCCGAGATAGATTCAAATGGCAACGTGGTGGGCACCAAGTTTAAATCGTATAAGTTTGATTTTGACCAAAACCGTATCGACCTGTGGCAAAATGCATCCACAGCAGTGGTTAGGGCCGGATTGGTTATTACTGAAGAAGGGGTTACTGAGCAGAATATCCAATATTTTGACCGTTACAAGCTAAAAGTACAGCTGGCTGCACGTGTCGATTTCAGAACTATCAAAAATAACTAGGGTATGCTATTGCGATTTACCACTCTCACGGCTTTACTTTTTGCCTATACATTGGCATGGGCACAGCAAAACAATTCGCTACTCTTTATGCATCGCATCCCGCAATCGAACCTAATAAACCCTGCCGTTCAAATTGATTGCCCAATATACGTAGGAGTACCTTTTATGTCGTCGATACATTTTAACGTTAACTCCACGGGGTTTGCCTACAACGATATTGCAAACGGAACCGGTACCATAAACTTCCCAACTCTGGTTTCACAGATGCATAGCTGGGATTACCTTTCCGAGGAACTCCACTATACACCCGTTTCGTTCGGATTTATGTACGATGACGCCCAGTACTTTAACTTTGCCTGGACTGAGCGAGTGGAGAGCAAACTATTTGTATCGAAACGATTGATGTCGCTTTTTGCTAACGGGAACACACAGTACGTGGGCAACGGGCTAATTACCTCCAACCCCGGCGTAAACAGTTTCTACTACCGTGAATTTGCGTTTGGTTACTCCACTCGGTTACAAGGCAATATGCTTGTTGGAGCCCATGCCAAAATCCTATTTGGCCTTGCAGGCCTTTACACAAAAAGGAATCCTGTTGATATTGAGACTGATGCCTTAACCCACAACATCGATGCACGATGGAGCCCCCAGGTAAACATAGCCTACCCCTTAGGGGTAACCACCGATGCCACCGGGAATGTTACGGGGGTTTCGGCTGGAGCATTTAGCCCTTTGCCATTCTTCCTTAACTTTAGCAACCCGGGGCTTGCATTCGATTTGGGCTTTGTAAAGCCCAACGACCCAATCACATGGAGTGGTAGCATTCTGGACTTAGGCTTTATTTGGTGGCTTAAAAGCACCTCGCGCTTTACCAACAGTGGCCAATTTGTTTACAGGGGTGCCACTCCAGCCGATTTTACTAACCCCGATGCCTACATCGATATGCTTGCCGATTCCATTAATAATCAAATCCAGTTCCGGTATTCGTCCAGTAGTTTTGTGTCGTTTTTAAACCCCAAAGCTTACTTAGGAGGCACCTATTCATTTACCCCGCAGCTACTTGCCGGTGCGCATTTACGAACCGAATGGTATCCCGGACGACCTGTTGTTGGGTTAACCCTATCGGCAATCGCTTTGGCTAAAAAAGGTTCATCGGTTTCATTAACCTACTCCGCGATGAACGGTTCCTTTACCAATGTTGGAGCCGCCTTTAATCTTGGTGGCGAGAGTTTCCAGCTTTACCTGCTCACCGATAACGTGCTTGCCCCATTCTACCCGGAAAGGGTTCGAAATGCAAACCTAAGGTTTGGCTTTAACCTGCTCTGGGGTTGTAAGCAAAAAAAGAAAAAGTTAAGCATTTCAGAATCGAGCGGTGATGGTTGTTTCTGGACTTGGGGCTTGGACGAAAAGCGAAAACAGCACGGGGTGAAGTAAGAGTCATTGCATAGACTGCTGCACTGTGGGTAATAGTGAAAACTCAATAATCTCTAAATGTCAATTAAACATGCAACTTAGTTCCGGCTTAATGCCGATGATTAGCATATCGTCAACCTGCTCAAGGTTACCCATCCAATCGTTAATGGCTTTTTCAATACTAGTCCTTTGCAATTCGATAGGCTTCATATAGTTACTCAAAAGAAGATGTCTAAACCTGCGGTATTTGAACTTTTTGCCCTCCGGGCCCCCAAACTGATCGACAATTCCATCGGTAAACATGTATATCATATCGTTTGGTTGAATTGGAATGTAGTAGCTGCTGAACTGGCTGTGCCCTAGCTCATTTGCCATACCCACGGAGTACCTGTCACCCTTTATCTCCATTAGTTTTCCATCGCGAACCAGGAAAAGGTTTGAAAATGCACCAGCAAACTGAAGCATGTTATACTCCTTGTCGATAACACAAAACGACACATCCATACCATCCTTAACCTTTACTCCCTCAGTGGTTTCAAGATTATTGGTAGCAAATGTGTTATAAATGGCCACACTAAGCCTGTTAAGTATCTCAGCTGCATCGTCAACGTCCTCAACGTTGGTGATATTCCTAAGAAGTTCAACACCAATGATTGACATGAACGCACCGGGAACGCCGTGACCAGTACAATCGACCACAGCAATAAAAGTTTTGTTTTGGGTTTCGTTCACCCAGTAGAAATCACCGCTAACAATATCCTTAGGTTTAAAAATCACAAACGACTCAGGTACAAATTCTTTAAATCGGCTAATGGAAGGAAGCATAGATTCCTGAATACGTTTTGCGTAGTTAATACTATCAGTGATGTTCTTGTTCTTAAATGCCAACTCGTCTTTCTGTAACCTAAGTTCCTCAAGCACAGCCTCACGTTCATGGAGCAAGCGGTTAATTTCACGCACATGTTTATTTCTGCGAATGGCCCATACTAAGAGAGCAATCAGTACTATAACGCCGTATATCCACTTGGCAATTCGCGAACGCCACCAAGGTGCAACGGCGCGAATCCTGAGCGATTTATACTCGGTTGTCCAAACCTGATCGCTATTGGAACCCATAATTCTTAGCTCGTAATCACCTTCAGAAAGATTTGAAAAAGTAATTTTGTTTGTATTTCCCAGCTCAACCCAACGGCTATCGTGGCCAACAAGCTGGTAGCGGTACGAATTCTTGACGGGTTGAACAAAATCAAGTGCAGCAATTGTGAAGGTTAAGTTGCTAAAATCGTCAGGAATTCTTAAGGACTTAAGCTGATAAGGTATTATTTCGGTGTTACCCGATTTACCATACAACTGAATATGGGTAATACAAACATTTGGAACAACCCTATTGGTAGGGATTGAATCGGGATGGAATACGTTAACACCGTCGATGCTACCAAAGTACATCCTCCCATTGCGGTTCTTGAACGATGCGTTTAAGTTTAGCTCGTTACTAAAAAGTCCATCGGAATTATTGAAAACCTTAGCCAAGTTGGAAAGGGGATTATACAGAACCAATCCCTTATTGGTACTAATCCAGAACCGGCCACGATCATCCTCCAGAATATCGTTAATAAGCCTGATATTAACATCGCGCAGAACAACCGAGTGTAAAACATTTTTTCCCTTAGGGTTAATCCAGAATAAACCACTGGTAGTACCAACCCAAATCGTTTCGTTCCTGGCAACGTAAAGGCAAAGCACTTCGAAAGGCAAGTTACGTTTATTGCCATTGAACGAAAAATTTTCAATGGACCTCAAATCGGCTGCAATTTTGCAAATCCCCGACACTGTTGCCACCCATACGTTACCGTTTTTATCGGCAACCACATCGTAAACCTCATTGCCGGACAACGATAAGGAATCACCTCTTCCGGCATAGAAACTTATGAGATTTTTCCCTTTTAAGCAATGCAACCCCTGTCGGGTGGCAAACCAAACTCTATCCTGTAAATCTTCCGTAATGGAATAAACCCTGTTGTTCTTAAACAGATCGCCCACATACACATTGTTCCTCTCAAAAAAGTCGACAAACTGCCTCGAAGAAGGAAGATATTGAAAAACCCCATTGCGAGTGCCTACAAGTACCCTACCATCGCGAGTTTGGTAAAGGGAATGAATAAAATCATTAGGAATGTAGTTGCTTCCTACTGACCAGTAGCGGCGGTTTTCACCGGTAACAGGGTTGAAGATATGCAAGCCGCTACCCCATGTTCCAACCCAGATGTTACCATCAGCGCTTTCGATAACCGAGGCAACAATATTGTTTGAGAATAGGTTTCGCCCGTTTGGATCCTTACTGTACCCACCAATACGGTGCTCAAAGGGGTTTACCTTAACTAGCCCGGTTTGCGAACCAATCCACAGTACTCCAGTCCTATCGCGAAGCACCGTTGATACATTTAAAATATTTACCGGTAAATTGTTGCTATAAATACTATTGTACTTAACAAATGTACCGCTTGGAAGTAATTTACCCAAACCTCCCACGCTCCCAACCCAAAGGGAGGAATCGTTATCATAACCCAGAAATTGAATTCCAGTAGTCAACGATTTGTTGGAAGGGTCGTTAAGCGTAAGTATTACTCTGCGAAATTTCTGCGTACGAAAGTCAAACTCATTTATCCCCTTATCGGTACCAATTAGCAATTTCCCGTTTAACCCCTCAGCAATTGCATTAACCCTATTACCCCAAATGGAATTTGGATTAGCCGGATCTTCGGAGTACCTTTTAAAAACTAGACGTTCTTTATCGAAATAGAATAGTCCGTCCTTAGTACCAACCCAAATTCTTTCGTTTGAATCCTCAAAAATCGGTGACAAATCGGATGTTTGTGAAATGTTGAAAATATCGTTGAAATGCGGGAATCGGGTAAAATCGTCGGTTGATGGGTTGAATAAATGTAAGGCATCAATGGTTTTTACCCAAATCCTATTACTGCGGTCGCGGTACACGCTAAGTATCATATTAGACGACAGCGATCTTGGGTTTTTTGCTTCACGGAAGTAAACCTTAACTTTTCCCGTTTTTCGGTTAAACCTATTTAACCCACTACGTGTTGCCACCCAAAGTTCACCATTTACACCCTCAACCAAATGGTTTACATAGTTATTGGAAAGCGAGAGGCTATCGTAGGGGTTGTTGTTAAAAACCACAAAATCGTAACCATCGTAACGGCATAAACCATCCTGGGTGCCTATCCACAGAAAGCCCACGGAATCCTGTATTAAAGTATTTACAAATGATTGGGGCAAACCATTGTCGGAGTTAAACAGGGTAACATTTACTCTTTGAGCAAAAACCGAAGTTGCTGCAGCCAACAAAAGAGCTGCAACGCAACTAGGCAGTAATTTTTTATCTGTTCTAAACAACCCCATGGTTTAGGCTAAGGTACATAAAAGTTATTGAATTCGCATTACGGCATCATCGGTTTGGTTCAGATTAATGAGTTTTAACGATGGCGATTCAATGAATTCACCAATATTAAGCCAATGCCACATTTGATCAACCTTTTCAATGGTTTCGGCATCCATGGTAACGATGTTTGGCCAATGCCTTGGAAAGTTATCGGTAGGGTAGGCCTTTCGGGTTCCATCAACCAAAATCAAATTGCTTTCGTTTCCCCGTATAATTAAGATATCGCGAGAGGGATCGATATTGCCCAACAAAAACCAAAGCACCAGCGAAAGGTCATCAATCTGGTTATCTAAATCAACAAGAACTAAAGCAAACAAACCTTGGTAGATAGGTAGTGAACTTAATTCCTGCCTAAACAATTGCCAATCCTCTATCTCCTTTTTCTTTACCGATACTATCAGAATGGGAATATCCTTCTCGAGCAGGGTCAGGTTTAATGCGACTATATGATTTGAAAACGCCAGGGTGCTCGATTTAACATCGTCGACACTATGATTGAAACCAGTTTCTTTAAAACTAAGCGAAGTAGCATCGATAAATAATTTGCTGCCAAAAGCAAACTGATTGGACGAATGGTCAAGCACATCCAGTGGTCCTTTACCAAAAAACAAGTCGGCTTGAGGGTTTACAGTCCTACATATATGGTTAAGCATTTGGTAACCATCGGTAAGGTTGATTTTGTCAGGGAAGGCAACAAGCACCTTGTTGAACATCATTTGTCCTGCTCCCCAAAGGGCGCTCATCACACGGTAAGCCTGTCCCTGAAACTCATCCTTTATTTTGACCAGGGCAATGTTGTGGGCAACCCCCTCGGTAGGCAATAGCATATCCGTTAGCTCAGGCAGAAGGGTTCGGCGTATTGGTTCAAGAAAGATACGTTCAGTTGCCTTGGCTATATAGGCATCTTCCATAGGGGGGACACCAACTATGGTGGCCGGATAAACGGCATCGGCACGGTGGGTTATGCAGGTCACCTTGAAGCGCGGGTACCAATCGGCTAATGAATAAAAACCGGTATGATCGCCAAAAGGGCCTTCCCATGCCGGTTCCTCGGAAGGAGCAACATAACCTTCAATTACAAAGTCAACATCCTCGGGCACTTCAATATCAACGGTTAGGCACTTAACCAGTTTTACCCGTTTCTTACGTAAAAACCCTGCAAGTATGTACTCATCTACATTTTCGGGCATTGGAGCTGTAGCCGCATAGGTGTAAGCCGGATCGCCACCAAGGGTAACAGCAATAGGCATTAACTTGCCCAAACGCTTGTACTCCTCAAAATGCTTAGCCCCTGTTTTATGCTTTTGCCAGTGCATGCCCGTGTGCGATGAGTCGAAAATTTGCATACGGTACATCCCAACATTTCGGGCTCCGGTATTGGGATCAACGGTGTGAACCATGGGCAGGGTTATAAACCTTCCCCCATCGTGTGGCCAGCACTTAAGAACAGGCAGCATGTCGAGGTGGGGGTTGTAATGGACAACCTGCTGGCAAACGCCCTTCCCAATCCGGCTTGCTGGCATCCACGATGCCACCCTGGCAAGTTCGGGCAATGCAGAGAGTTTAGACCAAAAGCTACCCCTGGGGCGAGTAAGCTGTTCCAGCAGTTTACCCACATCATCGCGTAATGCTTCCAAATTATTAGTTCCAAGAGCCAAGCAGATTCTTTTTTCGGAACCCAAAGCATTGGTTAGCACAGGGAAATCGGTTCCGGTATTCTCAAATAAAAGGGCTTTCCCTCCTCCTGGCAATTTAGAGTACCTATCGGTTATTTCGGTAATCTCCATAACAGGGTCGACAAAACGTTTGACCCTTATGAGTTCACCGTTCTGTTCAAGTATGTCGGCGAAATGACGAAGCGATTTGTAGGCCATGCGAGTGCGATTATGCTCTCAAAAATAAAAAAGGCTTCAGATAATACATCTGAAGCCCTTTAAAAGTTACAAAAACCGAACTATTTTTTTACATACTTAAAGTTCTTGCCGGGGTAAATAACTGCATCGCCAAGCATTTCCTCAATACGGATAAGCTGGTTGTACTTGGCAATCCTATCGGAACGCGAGGCTGAACCGGTTTTGATAAGGCCTGTGTTGAGAGCCACGGCAAGGTGGGCGATAGTAGTATCCTCGGTTTCACCTGAACGGTGGCTCATGATTGAGGTCATGGAGTGAACATCGGCCAAACGAACGGCATTGATGGTTTCGGTTAATGTACCAATCTGGTTTACCTTGATTAGGATACTATTGGTAACACCCATATCGATACCCTTTTGCAGGCGCTCAACGTTGGTAACAAACAGGTCATCGCCAACAAGCTGAATGCGGTTACCCAGGGTTTGGGTCATCAGTTTCCAGCCATCCCAATCGTCTTCGGCCATACCATCCTCAATGGAAATGATTGGGTACTTGTCAACCCAGTTCTTCCAGTAATCAACCATTTGAGCAGGGGTTAACTTCTCGCCGGTTGACTTATGCAGGTGGTAAACCTTTTCTTCAGGCAGGTAGTACTCGGACGAAGCGGGGTCGAGGGCGATGAAAACATCCTCACCCGGGCGGTATCCGGCATTTTCAATAGCCTGTAAGATAACGGTGATAGCCTCCTCGTTTGATTTCAGGTTGGGAGCAAAACCTCCCTCATCGCCTACGTTGGTTGAGTATCCCAGCTTTTTGAGAACAGATTTCAGGTTGTGGAAAACCTCAGCACCCATACGGATTGCCTCAGTAAAGGAATTAGCGCCAACGGGCATAATCATAAATTCCTGGAAGTCGATGCTATTATCGGCATGTGAACCTCCGTTTAGGATATTCATCATGGGGATAGGCAGGGTACGAGCATTAACGCCACCCACATAACGGTACAGGGGTTGGCTGGTAAGCTGAGCGGCAGCATGGGCAACAGCTAACGAAACGCCTAGAATAGCATTGGCGCCAAGGTTAGCCTTATTTGGAGTGCCATCGAGCTTAATCATGGTTTCGTCGATAAGTTGCTGGTCAAGAACATTCATACCAACAATCTCATCGGCTATTATTGTGTTCACATTGTTAACCGCCTTGAGCACACCCTTACCAAGGTAACGACTCTTGTCGCCATCGCGAAGCTCAACGGCCTCATGAACGCCAGTTGAAGCACCACTTGGAACAGCAGCACGGCCAAAGTATCCACTCTCAGTAATCACATCCACCTCAATGGTTGGATTGCCCCTGGAATCGAGAATCTCACGGGCATGAACGCTTACAATTTGTCCCATAGTTTGTTGCAGTTTTAAGTAAAGTTAGATAAAAAAAGGGATTAAGCTAAAAGCTCATCCCTAAAGCAGTATTGTTAAACTGGTATTACTCAGCCTTTTCGTCAGTTGAAGCAGCATTTTCGCTATCCTGATTTTCCGATTTTGGTTCTTCAGCTATCACATTAGCGCTACCGGTTTCAGCTTTTTTAGCTTTTGAGCCACCCCTACGGGTCTTCTTGGCTGCGGGCTTAGCGACTTCCTTCACATAGGTAGTGTTGAAATCAACCAGTTCAATTATACACATATCGGCAGCATCACCGAGACGGGTACCGGTTTTAAGAATACGGGTATAACCGCCGGGGCGATCGCCAATTTTTTGAGCCACCTCGCGGAAAAGTTCAGATACAGCCTGCTTGTTTTGAAGGTAACTGAAAACTACACGGCGCTGATGTGTAGAATCGTCCTTGCTCCGGGTAATCAGTGGCTCAACATAAGAGCGTAAAGCTTTAGCTTTAGCTACAGTGGTGGTGATACGCTTGTGCAGTATCAACGACGATGCCATATTCGATAGCATTGCCTTACGGTGAGCGCTCTTACGGCCTAAATGGTTAAATTTTTTGTTATGTCTCATCGTAATTAATCCTTATCCAATTTATACTTTGATACATCCATGCCAAACGAGAGGTTCAGGCTATCGAGCAAGTCCTCAAGTTCGGTGAGCGATTTTTTACCGAAGTTACGGAACTTGAGAAGGTCGTTCTTGTTGTAACGAACCAGCTCGCCAAGGGTTTCCACATCGGCAGCCTTGAGGCAGTTCAATGCACGCACTGACAGGTCAAGGTCAACCAACTTTTGCTTGAGCAGCTGGCGCATGTGGAGAATTTCCTCATCGAATTCCTCAGATTCAAGCTTATCCTCGGTTTCCAAGGTTATCTTTTCATCGGAGAATAGCATGAAGTGGTAAATCAGAATCTTAGCAGCCTCCTTAAGCGCATCCTTCGGATGAATTGATCCATCGGTACTAATTTCGATGATAAGTTTTTCGTAGTCGGTTTTCTGCTCTACGCGGTAATTCTCAATAGAGTACTTCACATTACGGATAGGCGTGTGAATGGAGTCAATGGGTATGATGCCAAACTCAGCATCTTCAGGTTTGTTTTCCTCAGCGGGAACATACCCCCTAGCCTTACTGATGTTAACCTCAATCTCGATTTTAACATCAGGCTCCATGCGACAGATAACCAGTTCAGGGCTAAGCACCTTGAATCCTGAAAGGAAGTTAGAGAGGTAGCCAGCCTTGAACTCGTTCTGACCCGTAATTGTTATGGTAACCTTCTCGTTGTCAACACCGTCAACGATTCGTTTAAAGCGAACCTGCTTCAGGTTGAGAACTATCTCGGTTACGTCTTCCATTACACCGGGTATAGTTGAGAACTCGTGGTCCACACCACGTATTTTAATCCAGGTAATGGCATAACCTTCGAGCGAAGATAGCAGAATACGCCTTAACGCATTTCCCACCGTGATACCATAGCCTGGCTCAAGAGGACGAAACTCGAATTTACCGAAATTATCGGTAGATTCAAGCATGATAACCTTATCGGGTTTTTGGAATGCCAGTATTGCCATATGGTACAGGTTTTATTACTTAGAGTAAAGTTCAACAATTAATTGCTCCTTGATATTCTCAGGTATTTCCGAACGTTCAGGTACGTTCATGAATTTGCCCTCCATTTTATCGCTATTCCACTCCAACCAAGAGTACTTGGTATGGCGGTTTGACTGAAGCGAATCGGTAATGGCTTCGAGTGTTTTTGAGCGTTCACGAACGCCAACTACATCGCCAGGACGTAGCCTGTATGAGGGTATGTTTACAACCTTACCGTTTACAACAATGTGCTTGTGCAGTACAAACTGACGGGCAGCCGCGCGTGTGGGAGCAATGCCCAAACGGTAAACAACGTTATCGAGACGCGACTCGAGCAGCTGAAGTAGAATTTCACCGGTGATACCCTTGCTGCGTGCTGCTTGCTTAAAGAGGTTAGCAAACTGACGCTCAAGTAGCCCATAGGTGTACTTAGCTTTTTGTTTTTCGAGCAGCTGTATTCCGTACTCCGAAACCTTTTTGCGTTTCTTCATTAAGCCGTGAACCCCGGGAGGATAGTTCTTCTTCTCCAAGTACTTATCCGGCCCATAGATGGGCTCTCCGAATTTACGGGCAATCTTGGTTGTTGGTCCAGTATATCTTGCCATTATTTTGTAATTTTATTGATTCGTACTAAAATGGTTATACCCTACGACGTTTAGGAGGGCGGCAGCCATTGTGTGGTAGCGGAGTAACATCAACAATCTCAGTTACCTCTATACCTGTTGAGTTGATGGTACGGATAGCCGATTCACGGCCAGCGCCGGGTCCTTTTACAAACACTTTTACCTTCCTTAAGCCCATATCGTAGGCTACTTTAGCACAATCGGCTGCAGCAGTTTGACCTGCATACGGAGTATTCTTCTTTGAACCCTTGAACCCCATTTTACCAGCTGACGACCATGAAATAACCTGGCCGGTGCTATTGGTCATAGTAACAATAATATTGTTAAACGATGAATGAATATGGGCTTGTCCTACCGGATCAACCTTAACTACTTTTTTCTTAGTTGCTGATTTCTTTGCCATAGCTTAATTACTATTTAGTAGCCTTCTTCTTGTTTGCAACAGTTTTTCTCTTTCCTTTACGTGTACGTGCGTTATTCTTGGTTGATTGACCTCTTACAGGTAAACCAAGACGATGACGAATACCTCTGTAGCAACCAATATCCATCAATCGCTTAATGCTGAACTGAACCATGGAACGCAGTTCACCTTCAACCTTATACCCTTCGTTCAGGATGTTACGGATGGCTGTTACATTTTCATCGGTCCAATCGGCTACTTTGGTATCGTAGCTTACTCCGGCTTTGTCCAGAATTTTACGGGCGCTGCTGCGGCCAATACCATAAACATAGGTAAGGGCTACCTCGCCTCTTTTGTTTTTCGGCAAATCTACACCTACTATACGTGCCATATTTTCACTTAATAATTAGTGTGCAAAATTAAACAAATTATCCTTGACGTTGCTTGAACTTAGGATTTTTTTTGTTAATCACATATAAGCGTCCCTTACGACGTACAATCTTGCACTCGTCGCTGCGCTTCTTTACTGATGCTCTTACTTTCATTGTATTGAAATTTTTTGGTTTACTTGTACCTAAAAGTAATACGTCCTTTAGTTAAATCGTAAGGCGACATTTCAACCTTTACCTTATCGCCAGGTAAAATTTTTATATAATACATACGCATCTTACCGGAGATATGGGCGGTAATAACATGTCCGTTATCGAGTTCTACCCTGAACATGGCGTTCGATAAGGCCTCAATAATAGTACCATCTTTCTCAATTGCAGTTTGCTTGGACATTCGCTCTTAAAAATTTAACTTAAACGTAAAACTTCATCAATATACTTGAAAGTTGAAAGCCTTTCGGCTTTATCCTTTCGAACAACAATGGCCAACTCAAAATGCGCCGAGGGTTTGCCGTCGCGGGTACGGATGGTCCAGCCATCCAGGTCTTGGTAAACGTGCTTTGTGCCAAGGTTAATCATTGGCTCAATGCAGATTGCCATACCATCGACAAGCTTAGGCCCGCGGCCTCGTGCTCCGTAGTTAGGGACTTCGGGTTTTTCATGCATATGGCGGCCTATGCCATGTCCAACCAATTCGCGGACTACAGAGTAGCCGTTTGACTCGGCATGCGATTGCACGGCGTAGGATATATCGCCAACCCTACCACCAGCTACTGCAGCCTCAATGCCCAGTTCCAGGCATTCGCGGGTAACCTTTAACAGCCGCTGCACTTCGGGCTTAACCTCACCCACCGAGAAGGTGTAGGCTGAGTCGCCATAAAACCCGTGCAAGAAGGTCCCGCAATCGACCGACACTATGTCGCCCGCACGGAGCTCATACGACGACGGAATACCATGCACCACTGCATCGTTGACCGAAATGCATAGCGTTGCTGGATAACCATTGTACCCCAAAAAACCTGGAACAGCACCATGATCCCTAATGAACTCCTCGGCTATTGAGTCGAGCTTTTGGGTGGTTACCCCTGGCTTAATGTGCTTGGCTACCTCGGCTAATGTGCGCGATACCAGATCGCTGTTTAGCCTAAGCAGCTCAACCTCATCGTTGGTTTTTGCTAAAAACATTATAAAGAACGTTTGGCAAAATTGCCGTATTACATACCGGAACGGCCCTTCAGCCTTCCCGATTTCATTAATCCATCGTAATGACGCATTAGCAGGTGACTCTCAATCTGCTGGAGTGTATCAAGAACCACACCAACCAGAATTAACAACGAAGTTCCGCCGAAGAAATGAGCAAACTGGTTGTTAATACCCAACTTGATTGCAAATGCCGGAAGAATAGCTATTATGGCAAGGAAGATTGAACCGGGTAGAGTGATTTTCGACATGATGGAGTCGAGGTACTCAACGGTTTTCTTGCCGGGTTTAACTCCGGGTATAAAACCGCCGTTCTTCTTCATATCCTCAGCCATCTGGTTGGGATTTATGATAATAGCGGTATAGAAGTAGGTAAATAAGATAATCAGCAGACCAAAGGTGAAATTGTAAAGGAATCCTGTGTAGCTAAAAGCAGCGGCAATTCCAGCTGTTGCATCAAAACGGGCAAACAGCATGGGGATGAACATCAGAGCCTGAGCAAAAATGATTGGCATTACACCGGCAGCGTTTACCTTAAGGGGTATATACTGGCGAATACCACCATACTGTTTATTCCCTACAATTCGTTTGGCATACTGTACAGGTATTTTCCGTGTTCCCTGGATGAGCAGGATTGAGAACATGAATACTGCAAAAAGTAGTACGAGCTCAATGAGCAGCATTACCAAACCACCGCCAAGTTCCTCGGCCTTTGAGAATAGCTCTGCAACAAAGGCAAAGGGTAAGCGGGCAATGATACCTATCATGATGATAAGCGATATACCGTTACCAATACCCTTATCGGTAATCTTTTCGCCAAGCCACATGATGAACATGGTACCACCGATCATAGTAATAGTAGCTGTTATGGTAAACCAGAAGTTGCTAAGCAGGAATGCTCCCTGGGGGAGTTGCACGTAAAGGTTTGTGATATAGGCAGGTCCCTGGAAAAGCAGGATACCTACTGTAAGTAATCGGGTAATCTGGTTAAGCTTATTTCTACCACTCTCGCCTTCTTTCTGTAACCTCTGGAAGTAGGGTACAGCAATTCCTAAAAGCTGAACCACGATAGATGCTGAGATGTATGGCATAATACCCAAGGCAAAAATGGAGGCATTAGCAAAGGCGCCACCTGAGAACATGTCGAGCAGGCCCATGATACCTTCCTTGGTTTGCTCCTGAAGAGCACCAAGTTGCGTTGGGTCCAGACCCGGTATCACTATAAAGCTACCAAGTCGATAAATCAGCAGAATACCAAGAGTATAGAGAATCCGCTTGCGCAGATCCTCTATCTTGTAAATATTCTTGAGGGTTTCGAAAAAGGCTTTCATTATTCACTATAGTTTTACTGCGGTTCCGTTAGCTGCTTCAATTGCTTCAATAGCTTTCTTTGAGAAAGCGTGGGCTTTAACCCCAAGCTTAGCGGTGAGGGCGCCCTTGGCAAGAATTTTAACCATGTCGTTGCGCGACACTAAACCGGCATTGATAAGGGTATCAATATCGATAGTGGTATAGCCATGCTTTTCGGCAAGGGCCTGCAACACTTCAAGGTTAATGGGTTTGTACTCAACGCGGAATGGGTTTTTAAAGCCAAACTTTGGTAGACGACGCTGTATAGGCATCTGACCACCCTCAAAGCCAAACTTGCGGGAGTAACCTGAGCGCGACTTAGCACCCTTGTGACCACGAGTGGCTGTGCCCCCATGTCCTGACCCTTCACCACGAGCTATTCGTTTCCTGTTGTGGGTAGAACCTTCAGCGGGTTTTAGTTTATCTAGTTTCATGACCTTACAATCGTTAGTTGTTATACCTATTGCTCTTCAATTCGCACAAGATGACGTACCTTAGCAATCATACCCATAACCTGTGGGGTAGCCTCTACCTCAACGGTATGATGCATACGGCGAATTCCCAGCGAACGAAGTGTTAAGCGTTGCCTTTCAGGGCGGCCAATAACGCTACGTATCTGTGTTACTTTAATCTTTGCCATAGTCATCAGTTTTTATCCGTTGAATACTTTTTTAAGGTCAACTCCACGCTGCTGAGCCACGGTGTGAGCATCACGCAGTTCAAGCAACGCCATAACGGTAGCTTTTACCAGGTTGTGAGGGTTCGAAGAACCCTTAGATTTAGCAAGTACGTCGGTTACACCAACGCTTTCAAGCACGGCACGCATAGCACCACCGGCCTTAACACCGGTACCGTGCGAAGCAGGTTTAATAAGCACCTTGGCACCACCAAACTTGGCTTCCTGTTCGTGGGGGATAGTACCCTTTAGTATTGGTACCTTAACCAGATTCTTTTTAGCATCCTCAATACCCTTGGCAATGGCAGCGGTTACTTCGCTAGCTTTACCTAAGCCGTACCCTACAACACCATTCTCATTACCTACTACAACAATGGCTGAAAAACTGAAAGTTCTACCCCCCTTGGTTACCTTGGTTACGCGCTGAATGCTAACCAGCCTGTCCTTAAGTTCAAGGTCGCTGGCTTTTACTCTTCGTATGTTGGTATTCTGTGACATCGTGCTTAGAATTTAAGTCCACCTTCTCTTGCGGCATCAGCTAAAGCATTAACGCGGCCATGGTATAGGTTACCACCACGGTCAAACACCACACTCTCAATACCCTTTGCCATGGCATTTTTAGCGGCAAGCTGTCCAACAAGTCGGGCTTGTTCGGTTTTAGTAATATTTTTTTTCTCTGCAATCTCTTTTGACATCGAAGAGGCCGATGCTAGTGTTACACCATTGATATCGTCAATAAACTGAACGTATATGTTGGTGTTGCTCCTGAAAACCGACATACGAGGTTTTTGAGCTGTTCCCGAAACTCTTTTGCGGATTCGTCTGCGAATGCGCAGTTTTCTTTCCAATTTACTTAAAGCCATATCTCTCTATCAGTTTAACGGGTTATACACTAGCCGACTTACCAGCTTTCTTACGTACAACTTCACCCACAAAGCGAATACCTTTACCTTTATATGGTTCAGGCTTACGTAGCGAGCGGATCTTAGCGGCAACCTGACCTAAGAGCTGCTTATCAATGCTCTTAAGAATGACCTTGGGGTTACCCTTTTTCTCGGTAATGGTTTCAACCTTAATTTCCTTGGGCAGTTCAAAGTAAATATCATGGGAGAAACCAAGGCTCATCTCCAGGATTTGGCCTTTGGCTTCGGCCTTGTAACCAACACCCACGAGTTCCTGCTGTATCACAAATCCTTGGGATACGCCAATCACCATGTTATTGATAAGAGCGCGGTATAGCCCATGTAGCGAACGGTGACGCTTATGATCAGTTGGTCTGGTGAGAACAACTTCATTTCCCTCTACCTTTACGGTGATATCCGGATCGACCTTTTGCTTTAGCTCTCCGAGAGGGCCTTTCACGCTTACCACGTTATCGGCGCTGATGTTAACGCTAACTCCTTGTGGTAAGTTTACAGGTTTTTTTCCTATTCTCGACATTATATTATTAATTATACTGGATTAGTAAACATAGCAAACCACTTCACCACCAATATTTTTGGCGCGAGCCTCCTTGTCGGTCATCAACCCCTGCGATGTGCTGATAATGGCAATACCTAGGCCATTTAACACGCGGGGAAGATCTTTTGCGTTGCTATAGCGACGCAAGCCGGGAGTACTAACGCGTTCCAGGTGCTTGATTGCACATGCCTTAGTCTCAGGATGATACTTAAGAGCGATTTTGATAATGCCCTGCTTGCCATCATCCTCAAATTTATAGTTTAGTATGTACCCCTTATCGAAAAGAATCTTAGTGATATCCTTCTTCATGTTCGAAGCGGGTACCTCAACAACCCGGTGACGAGCCATCACGGCGTTACGAATTCGGGTTAGGTAATCTGCAATTGGGTCGGTAATCATTGCTTCGTCTTATTATTATAATTCTACCAACTAGCTTTCTTAATACCAGGAATTAACCCTTTAGAGGCCATTTCGCGGAAGGTGATACGGCTAATTCCAAACTGGCGCATATACCCTCTGGGCCTTCCGGTTAACATGCAACGATTACGCAAACGGATGGGGTTTGAGTTACGGGGTAACTTCTGAAGCCCAACGTAATCGCCTTCCTCTTTGAGCCTGGCTCTCTTTTCGGCGTATTTTGCTACGAGTTTCGCACGGCGAACCTCACGCGCTTTCATTGACTCTTTTGCCATAGTCTATTCCTTTTTAGCATTTTTAAAAGGTAATCCAAACTCACGAAGAAGTGCATAAGCCTCCTCGTCGCTCTCCGAGGTGGTAACGAAAGTGATCTCAGCACCCAGAATCTTGCTCACCTTATCGATGTCAATTTCAGGGAAAATGATCTGCTCCTGAATGCCAAGGGTGTAGTTACCACGGCCGTCGAACTTGTCGTTAATTCCCTTAAAGTCACGGATTCGTGGTAGGGAAACGTTAATTAAACGCTCAAGGAACTCATACATTCTGTCGCGACGGAGAGTAACCTTAAGCCCAATGGGAACCCCCCTGCGGAGCTTAAAGTTCGAGATATCCTTACGCGAGTAGGTTTGAACTGCCTTTTGACCGGCAATCATGGTGAGTTCTACCTGTGCCTGCTCAATCAGTTTGCGATCGGCTACTGCTTGTCCTATCCCTTGGTTGATCACTATTTTCTCCAACCGGGGAACCTGCATCACGCTCTTGTAGTTGAACCGTTTCATGAGCGCGGGGACAATCTCCTCCCTATACTTTTTCTTTAGGGTTGGTACGTATTCCATTACTTAATCTCCTCTCCTGATTTTTTAGAGTAACGAACAAGTTTGCCTTGGTCGTTTAACCGACGACCGATGCGGGTTGGCTTGCCAGTGGCAGGGTCAACCAGCATTAGGTTTGAAATATGAATTGGGGCTTCCTTTTTGATAATTCCACCCTGAGGGTTCTTGGAATTGGGTTTGGTATGCCTCGATACCATGTTAGCGCCCTCAACAATAGCACGGTTCTTCTTAACGAGCACACTGAGCACGCGACCCTGGTGGCCTTTAGATTCACCGGAGATTACGTAAACCATATCTCCTTTCTTGATGTGTAACTTTGCCATAATTCTACAGTTATTGGGGTTTATAACACCTCAGGTGCAAGTGAAACAATTTTCATGAAGTTATCACGCAGTTCCCTGGCAACCGGGCCAAAGATACGAGTTCCACGAATTTCGCCCTGGTTGTTAAGCAGTACGCATGCGTTATCGTCAAAACGGATGTACGAGCCATCCGGACGGCGAATTTCCTTCCTGGTACGAACTACTACTGCCTTGGTAACGGTACCTTTCTTAATTTCACCGCCAGGTGTAGCACTCTTAACGGTAACCACTATCTTATCGCCTATACGGGCGTAGCGTTTACGAGTACCCCCCAGCACCCTGATGCAGAGCACTTCCTTGGCTCCGCTATTATCAGCTACTACTAGTCTGCTTTCCTGCTGTATCATGACTACTTAGCCTTTTCGATGATTTCAACTAACCTCCAGCGTTTAAGCTTGCTGAGAGGGCGAGTTTCCATGATGCGAACCAAATCGCCTACCTCGCATACATTATTCTCGTCGTGAGCGTAAAACTTGGTGGTTTTGTTTACAAACTTTCCGTAAATGGGATGCTTTACCTTACGTTTTACAGCAACAACAATTGACTTTTGCATCTTGTTGCTCACCACTACACCAATACGCTCCTTGCGGTTATTTCTCTTCACTTCGTTTACTTGTTCCATAGCTACAACGCATTACTTGTTTTGACTGAGCTTCCGCTGGTTCAGAACGGTTTGTAACCTGGCGATGTTCCTGCGGGTCTCTTTAATTTTCATTGGGTTATCCAAAGGAGATATGCTATGGTTCAACCTTAACTTAAGCAGGTTGGTTTTTTCCAGCTCAATACGCTCAAGAATCTCCTTATCGGTGAGCTCTCTTATTTCTGCTACTTTCATGGCTCAATTAGTTTGTAGGTTCAACAAAGTCCGGACGGACAACAAACTTAGTAGTAATCGGGAGCTTCTGAGCTGCCAGGCGCAATGCTTCCTTTGCAACTTCGTAGGGTACGCCGTCGCATTCAAACAGAATGCGGCCTGGAGTAACCGGAGCAACAAACCCCTCCGGAGCACCTTTACCTTTACCCATACGAACCTCGGCAGGTTTCTTGGTAATGGGCTTATCGGGGAAAATTCTGATCCAGATCTGACCTTCACGCTTCATATAACGGGTCACGGCCTGGCGGGCAGCTTCAATCTGACGGCTTGTGATCCAGCTCGACTCAAGGGCTTTAATTCCAAATGAACCGAATGCCAACTGGTTTCCGCGTTGGGCAATTCCTTTCATTTTTCCCTTTTGCTGCCTTCTGTATTTTGTTTTCTTTGGCTGTAACATTTCGCAAATGCTTTAGTGTTTATACACCTTACTATTTCTTTTTCTTGGCACGAGGACGAGCACCTCTAGGGGCTGGTTTTGCTTTTTTATCGCTTACGTTGGCAGCGCTTTTTGAACCAATATTAGGTGAAAGGTCGCGCTTACCGTAAACAATACCGTTGCAAATCCAGGTCTTAATACCAATAATGCCAACCTTGGTATGAGCCTCAGCTAGGGCGTAATCGATATCGGCACGGAAGGTGTGTAGTGGAATTCGTCCCTCCTTGTAGGTTTCAGAGCGAGCCATTTCAGCGCCACCCAAGCGGCCGGCAATTTGCACCTTGATACCCTCAGCACCCATCCTCATGGTTGAGGCAATGGCTGTTTTAATAGCCCTACGGTAAGAGATACGTCCTTCAATTTGGCGAGCAATGTTGTTACCTACGATAACAGCATCAATTTCGGGGCGCTTCACCTCAAAGATATTGATTTGAACATCCTTGTTGGTAATCTTACGTAGCTCCTCGCGTAGCTTATCCACTTCCTGTCCGCCCTTCCCAATAATGATACCTGGGCGAGCAGTATGTATGGTTACGGTTATCAGCTTCAGGGTACGCTCAATAACAATCTTTGCTAGGCTAGCCTTGGCAAGCCTAGCATTCAGGTAGTCGCGTATCTTACTATCCTCAACCAATTTCTGAGCGTATTTTTTACCTCCGTACCAGTTGGAATCCCATCCACGGATGATTCCTAAACGATTTGCTATTGGATTAACTTTCTGTCCCATGTAGCTGTTAGTTGTTTGATTCGTTATTAACTGCGCTATCAACCACAACGGTTACGTGGTTTGAGCGTTTACGGATGCGGTGAGCGCGTCCCTGTGGGGCTGTGCGAATACGTTTTAGCATTCTGCCCTGATCCACAAAAATCTCCTTGATGTAAAGGTTGGCATCCTCAATGCGTACGTTTTCGTTTTTGGCCTTCCAGTTGGCAACTGCTGAAAGGATTAACTTGTGTACATCCTTTGCGGCATCCTTACGGCTGAATTTAAGTATGTTGAGCGCTGTGTTTACGTCTTTACCGCGAACCAGGTCAACCACTAAGCGCATCTTACGGGGCGAAGACTGACAGTTGCGTAAGCGGGCAACTGCTTTATTTTTCCTCTCCGCTTTAAGCCTCTCGGCCATGTTATGTTTTCTTGCACCCATCTCTTTTTTCTTTTATCAATTCACTATTTTTTCTTATTACCTGCATGGCCACGGAAGGTGCGGGTGGGGGCAAACTCGCCCAGCTTATGCCCTACCATGTTTTCGGTAATGTACACAGGAATGAACTTATTCCCGTTGTGAACTGCTATGGTGTGTCCAACAAAATCGGGAGATATCATGGAAGCCCTTGACCAAGTCTTGATAACCGACTTCTTGTTGGATTCGTTCATTTGAATGACACGTTTCTCCAACTTGTAGTCAATAAAGGGACCTTTTTTAAGTGACCTACTCATAGTTACAGATTTTTACTAATTACTTTTTCCTGCGTTCAATGATGAACTTGCTGCTGTGTTTCTTCTTGGAACGAGTCTTATAGCCCTTAGCAGGAATACCCTTACGCGAGCGTGGGTGGCCTCCAGAGGCGCGTCCTTCACCACCACCCATGGGGTGATCAACAGGGTTCATGGCAACACCACGGGTACGGGGACGGCGACCTAACCAACGGCTACGGCCAGCTTTACCAGATTGTTCCAAAGCATGATCAGAGTTCGATACACTGCCAATTGTTGCTTTACACTCGTTAAGCACCATGCGGGTTTCGCCGCTAGGCAGCTTAATGATAGCGTATTTCCCCTCACGGGCAAGTAGTTGAGCATACGATCCGGCGCTACGTGCCATGCAAGCACCACGACCAGGGTATAGCTCAATGTTGTGGATAATGGTACCAAGGGGTATTTCGCCCAGGTATAGGGTATTACCCACCTCAGGAGCAACTCCACGACCCGACACGATGGTTTGGCCTACCTTAAGACCTGCAGGCGCAATAATGTAACGCTTCTCACCATCGGAGTACTCAACCAGCGCTATACGTGCAGTGCGGTTGGGATCGTACTCTATAGTCTTTACCACAGCCGGTTCATTCTCACGGTTACGCAGGAAATCGATTAATCTGTATCTGCGCTTGTGGCCTCCCCCTATATATCGCATGGTCCTTCGGCCTTGGTTGTTGCGACCACCAGTCTTTTTCAGGGGGAATAGTAACGACTTCTCAGGTTTGTTAGTGGTAATGTCATCGAACAAACCTATAATCTTGTGTCTCTGTCCTGGTGTAACAGGTTTTAGTTTCCGTACAGCCATCTTAGTTAAATGTTGCTATAAAAATCAATCTTATCTCCTTCCTTAAGCGTTACAATAGCTTTTTTGTAGCTATTGGTTCGACCCACCAGCATACCGGTACGGGTGTAACGGGTCTTTACTTTACCGGCATAACGCATGGTATTCACTGAGTCAACGGTTACTCCGTAAAACTCCTCTATTGCCTTCTTTATCTGTAACTTATTAGCTCTCTTATCCACGATAAAGCTGTATTGGTTTAGCTTATCGGCTAAGCGCTCCATCTTTTCAGTTACAACTGGTTTTATCAGTATATCCATGGCGCTTCCTTGTTATGATACCTTAAACATTTTGTTCAGAGCATCTACAGAACTCTCAGTTAACACCAACATGTTGGCATTTAAAATCTCATAAGTATTTACTGTTGAAGCAATTGCAGTTTTCTGCTTCTGTAAATTTCTGGACGACAAATATATATTTTTATTTATCTCGCCCAACAAGAAGAGGGTTTTTTTGTCGGCTACGTTCAGGTTCCTGCAGACGTTAACAAATTCCTTGGTTTTTGGAGTGTCAAAATTGAAATCTTCAATAACAAGCAAAGCATTTTCTTTAACCTTGTAAGCAAGAGCACTCTTACGAGCCAGCTGCTTAATCTTCTTGTTTAGCTTAAAGTTATAGTCGCGTGGAACGGGGCCAAAAATACGTCCACCACCACGGAACAAAGGCGACTTGATGCTACCTGCGCGAGCAGTACCAGTACCCTTTTGGCGTTTGAACTTGCGGGTACTGCCGGAAACCTCGTTACGCTGTTTGGATTTGTGCGTACCCTGACGACGGTTTGCTAGGATTTGCTTTACGTCGAGGTAAATGGCATGGTCGTTGGGTTCGATACCAAAAATCGAGTCTTCCAACTGAATGGTCCTGCCGGTTTCCTTTCCTTGTATGTTAAGTACCTTGATTTCCATTACTTCTCAATGATTATGTAAGAACCCTTTGCCCCTGGAATCGATCCTTTAACGAGTAAAAGATTGCTCTCAGGAATTACCTTTAGAACACGTAGGTTGATGATCTTCACCCTGTCTCCACCGGTACGTCCGGCCAAACGCTTGCCAGGGAGTACACGCGAAGGGAACGAAGATGCACCCATAGAACCCGGGTGGCGCTGGCGGTTATGCTGACCGTGGGTTCTTCCGCCCACTCCGCTAAAACCGTGGCGCTTTACAACACCCTGGAATCCTTTACCTTTGGTTATACCTACTACGTCAACCCAATTGTCGTTGGCAAAGAGATCAACGGTTACCACATCGCCAAGCTGTAAACCTTCCCAATCGCGGAATTCAACCAGTTTACGTTTGGGAGTTGTGTTGGCTTTTTTGAAATGGCCTAACATGGGCCTGCTGGTATGTTTCTCTTTCTTGTCATCATAGGCAAGCTGAATGGCTGTATAGCCATCGGTTTCAGCGCTTTTCACCTGTGTGACAACGCAAGGACCAGCCTCAATTACGGTGCAGGGGATATTCTTTCCATCCTCACCGAATACGGAAGTCATTCCGATTTTACGTCCAATTAATCCTTGTGGCATTGTCTTTCTAATTTACAATTCACACTCATACTTTAATCTCTACTTCGACTCCACTGGGAAGTTCGAGCTTCATCAGAGCATCGATAGTCTTCGCATTGGAGCTGTAGATATCGAGCAAACGCTTATAGGAGCTGAGTTCAAATTGCTCCCTCGACTTCTTGTTAACGAATGTTGAACGGTTAACCGTAAAAATCCGCTTATGTGTTGGAAGCGGAATTGGACCGCTCACCACAGCGCCTGTAGCCTTGACCGTTTTCACGATCTTTTCGGCCGACTTGTCAACCAGGTTGTGGTCGTACGATTTGAGTTTAATTCTAATCTTTTGGCTCATTGTACTTATCGGATAAAAGTAATTATTCAATTTCTGTTAGCTCTTTGCCCTTGGATTTCTCAATCACCTCCTTAGCAATGTTAGCAGGTACTTCGGCGTAGTGCGAGAACTCCATGGTTGAAGTGGCGCGTCCGGAGGTTAGTGTGCGGAGTACGGTTACGTATCCGAACATCTCGGCCAGGGGAACTCTAGCCTTAACCACGCGGGCGTTACCCTTCGATTCCATTCCGGCAATCTGGCCACGACGTTTGTTGAGGTCACCTATTACATCTCCCATGCTCTCCTCGGGGGTAACCACCTCAACATTCATAATAGGCTCAAGTAGTACCGGAGCGGCTTTTGGACCTGCTGCACGGAATCCGTAGCGGGCAGCAATTTCGAACGAGAGAGCATCGGAGTCAACCGGATGGAACGAACCATCTTTGAGCACCACCTTCATGCTTGGTATGGCATAGCCGGTGAGTACGCCGTTAGTCATGGCAAGTTCAAAGCCCTTTTGTACCGAGGGGATAAATTCACGGGGAATATTACCACCCTTCACCTCGTCAATAAACTGCAGTCCGGTAACACCTTCGTCGGCGGGACCAAGTTCAAAAATGATATCGGCGAACTTACCCTTACCACCGGTTTGCTTCTTGAACACCTCGCGGTGCGAAACGCTCCTGGTAAATGCCTCACGGTAAGCAACCTGTGGGGCACCCTGATTGATTTCAACGTTAAACTCGCGACGAAGGCGGTCAACAATGATCTCAAGGTGTAACTCACCCATTCCGCTAATAACGGTTTGACCACTATCGGGGTCGGTATTTACACGGAATGTTGGGTCTTCCTCCGATAGCTTGTTAAGAGCAACACCAAGTTTATCCAGATCCTTTTGGGTCTTGGGCTCAATGGCCAAACCAATTACAGGCTCAGGGAAAGTCATTGCCTCAAGGGCTATGGGTTTTTCCTCCAGGCAAAGGGTATCGCCTGTTCTAATGTCTTTGAAACCAACTGCTGCACAGATATCGCCAGCCTCGCAGAACTCAATCGGGTTCTGTTTGTTGGCATGCATCTGGTAAATACGGCTAATACGCTCCTTTTTGCTGGTGCGGGTGTTGAAAACGTAACTACCGCTGTCAATCTTTCCGGAGTAAACCCTAATGAAAGCCAAACGGCCTACAAAGGGGTCGGTAGCAATCTTAAATACTAAACCACAAAAAGGTTGATCGATGTACGGTTTACGAACCTCTTGGTTACCGGTGTTGGGATTTGTGCCAACCACATCGCCCTTTTCAAGGGGGCTTGGTAGGAAGGCGATAACCGCATCGAGCAGGTGTTGTATTCCCTTATTCTTGAACGACGATCCGCAAAGAACTGGAATAATCGACATGTCGATTGTAGCCTTACGGATGGTTTCAATAATCTCCTCCTTGGTAATGGAATTGGGGTCTTCAAAGAAACGCTCAAGGAGCTCATCGTTGTACGATGCAACTGCCTCAATAAGCTTGGCACGCCACTCGTCAACCTCGTCTTTCATGTTGTCAGGAACTGGTTCCAACCGGTAGTTGGTGGCTTTAAGCTTTTCGTCCTCAAAGAAAACTACGGCTTTATTTTCAATAAGATCGATAATGCCGTTAAAGTTATCTTCAGACCCTACAGGGAGTTGAACGGGAATTGGGTTTGCGCCCAATTTTTCCTTAATTTCCTGAACCACCCCAAGAAAATCGGCACCCACACGGTCCATCTTGTTAACATAGGCAATGCGGGGAACCCTGTACTTATCGGCCTGACGCCAAACGGTTTCGCTTTGGGGTTCAACACCACCCACAGCACAGAAAGTGGCAATAGCGCCATCGAGTACGCGGAGCGATCGCTCCACCTCAACGGTAAAGTCCACGTGTCCTGGGGTGTCGGTAATGTTTATTTGATACTGCTTGTTCTCGTAGTTCCAAAAAGTTGTAGTAGCGGCTGAAGTGATAGTGATACCACGCTCCTGCTCCTGCGCCATCCAGTCCATCGTTGCAGCCCCATCGTGTACCTCACCAATCCTGTGAGTTTTACCTGTATAAAACAGAATACGCTCGGTAGTTGTTGTTTTACCGGCGTCGATGTGGGCCATAATCCCAATATTCCGAGTATATTTTAAATCTCTGCTCATCTATCTTCTACCTTCCTCGTACTATTAGGTTTTAAAAACGGAAATGTGCAAAAGCTTTGTTGGCTTCAGCCATCTTATGCATATCCTCCTTGCGCTTGTAAGCTCCACCTTCCTGGTTGTAAGCGGCTATAATCTCAGCAGCAAGTTTTTCGCTCATACCCTTTCCTGCGCGTTTACGGGCATAAAGAATAAGGTTTTTCATGGATAGCGACTGCTTGCGCTCAGGCCGAACCTCGGTGGGAACCTGGAAAGTAGCACCACCCACCCTGCGGCTCTTAACCTCAACCTGCGGAGTTACGTTTTCAAGGGCAATCTTCCAGATTTCAAGGGGCGATTTTTCGCTGTCCTTCATTCTTTTACCTACAATATCGAGCGCATCGTAAAAGATATCGAAAGCGATACTTTTCTTACCCTCAAGCATCAGATTATTAACAAACTTTGTTACCATGACATCCCCAAATTTTGGGTCGGGTAAGATGATTCGTTTTTTTGGTTTTGCTTTTCTCATTGTTCAACCAATTCTGAGGTTAACTTTTTACTTTTTAGCAGCCTTATCTTTAGGCCTCTTGGCGCCGTACTTGGAACGGCCCTGTTTACGACCTTCAACTCCGGAAGCATCGAGTGTTCCGCGAATGAGGTGATAACGTACACCGGGCAAATCCTTTACCCTACCCCCGCGGATTAGCACTATGGAGTGCTCCTGCAAGTTGTGACCTTCACCAGGAATGTAGGCGTTAACCTCCTTACCGTTAGTAAGCCTAACCCTGGCAACCTTACGCATAGCCGAATTCGGCTTCTTAGGCGTAGTGGTGTACACACGTACACATACACCTCGTCTCTGGGGGCAAGCATCCAAGGCTGGAGCCTTGCTCTTGTCCACCAGTTTAGACCTTCCTTTTCTTACTAGTTGCTGAATTGTTGGCATAAATCCAATTTATTGTTATAGTTTAAATTTAAAAAATGGACTGCAAAGGTATTGATTTTTTTACAATTACAATAATGCAATTAAACTTTTTTGCTGTACATCAGCTTTTTTAACCGGTTTGAATTTTTGCGGGCGCAAAGGTATAACTTTTAACTAAAAAAACAAGCCTGATTCTTAGCAACTTGTAAAAAAACACCGATGCTATACCCTAAAATGTTTTACAACATAAGGATTTGGCAAATTTTATTAGTTGGAAACAAAATTTTACTATTTTTGGGGCTACCCAAAAAATGGGTAACCAGTCAAGGGAATTGGTTGTAAAGGGATATACCTTATTTTATATGAATACCCGCGACTGGGAAAATGAACTAACCTGATGTTAAACCAAAAATAAGCGTAAACCGCATGAAAACCTACCAAACCGAACAAATTAGGAATATCGCCTTACTGGGTAATACCGGCTCGGGCAAAACTTCACTGGCCGAGTCGATGATGTTTGAAGGTAAGGTAATTGAACGCAAGGGAACAATTGATGGGAAAAACACTATTTCCGATTACACTGAAATTGAACAGCAGAACCAAAGGTCAATTTTTTCCACCTTGCTATACACCGAATTCAACAACAGCAAGCTAAACATTATTGACACTCCGGGATCCGACGACTTTGTTGGTGCTGTTATTTCATCGATGTACCCAACCGACTTGCTGGTAATGGTCATTAATGCCCAGTACGGGGTAGAGGTTGGTACCGAAATTTTCAACCGTCACGCCAAGCGTCTTCACAAACCCATGATACTGGCCGTTAACCAGCTCGACCACGATAAGGCTAACTTTGATGCCACGCTCGACTCGCTGAAGCAAACTTTCGGGAACAAGGTTATCTTAACCCAGTACCCCGTTGATACTGGTGCTGCTTTCGATGGTTTTATCGATGTAATCACCATGAAACTATATAAGTTTAAGGGTGATACCGGTATCCGCGAGGAACTCCCCATTCCCGACAGCGAGATTGATAAAGCCACTGAACTCCGCAATGCGCTAATTGAGGCTGCAGCCGAGAACGACGAGTCGCTCATGGAAAAGTTCTTTGAGCAGGGCTCGCTCACTGAGGACGAGATGCGTTCAGGTCTTTCGAAGGGCATTACCAGTCGAAGCATTATGCCAGTTTTCTGCCTATCAGCAGCTAAGAACATTGGCACCAAGCGCCTTATGGATTTCATCATAAATGTTGGGCCCAATCCTACCCTCTCTCCGGTTCTTAAAAACAATAGCGATAAACCCATTACCTGCAACGCCAGCGCTCCAACCTCGCTTTTTATTTTCAAATCGACCGTTGAGCCGCACATTGGCGAAATCAGCTACTTCCGCGTGATGTCCGGTAAGGTAACTGAGGGTATGGACCTAACCAACGCCAACAACGCCACCAAGGAACGCCCAACGCAGCTATTTGTTGTAGCTGGCAAGAACCGTAACAAGGTTACCGAGCTGGTTGCAGGCGATATAGGCGCTACCGTTAAGCTGAAGAGTAGCAAGACCAACCATACCCTTTGCGGACCAGGTTTGGACTTCACCTTCGACCCCATGGAATTCCCCGATCCCAAGTTCCGCACCGCTGTTAAGCCAAAGAAAGAGGCCGAGGTTGAGAAGCTGGGTGAAGTGCTAAACCGTGCACACCAGGAAGACCCAACCATTCTGGTTGAGCATTCCAAAGAGTTAAAGCAGATTATCCTATCGGGTCAAGGAGAGTTCCATTTGAATATTCTAAAATGGCAGCTAACTAACCTTCATAAACTTGAAATTGAATACATTGCACCCCGTATCCCTTATCGCGAAACCATTACCAAGGTTGCCCAGGCCGATTACCGCCATAAAAAACAGTCGGGTGGTGCTGGTCAGTTTGGTGAGGTTCACCTGGTTATTGAGCCCTACGTTGAGGATGCCCCCGATCCCGTTAAGTACAAGGTTAACGGTAAAGAAATCAACCTCTCAATTAGGGCCAAGGAAGAAATTGATCTGGAATGGGGTGGAAAATTGGTGTTCTATAACTGCATAGTAGGTGGAGCAATTGACGCTCGCTTTATGCCTGCTATCCTCAAGGGTATCATGGAGAAGATGGAGGAAGGGCCACTTACCGGTTCGTACGCCCGCGATATACGCGTTGCCGTGTACGATGGCAAGATGCACCCGGTTGACTCCAACGAAATCTCGTTTAAGCTTGCCGGACGTAATGCCTTCAAAAACGCATTTAAGGAAGCAGGCCCAAAGATCATGGAACCCATTTACGACGTAGAGGTTCTTGTACCAGCCGACCGAATGGGCGATGTGATGAGCGACCTGCAGAACCGCCGCGCCATTATCATGGGCATGGGAAGCGTTAAGGGATTTGAGGTGATTAACGCCAAGGTTCCCCTGGCCGAACTAAACCGATACTCCACCGCCCTATCGTCGTTAACCAGCGGTAGAGCCACCTACACCATGAAGTTTGCCTCGTACGAGCAAGTCCCTTCCGATGTTCAGGAAAAACTCCTAAAGGCATACCAGGAACAGGAAGAGGAAGAATAGTCATACCTTATTCAGCAAAAGAGGGCAACCTATTGGGGTTAGCCCTCTTTATTTATACCTTTGTGGCAAACAAATAATACCATGAGAACAGCAGAAATTCACACATCGAAAGGGGTAATGAAGGTTCAGTTCTACGAGGAAGATGCCCCCAATACCGTTGCTAACTTTGTTAAGCTGTCCAATGAAGGCTTTTACGATGGGTTAGCCTTTCACCGGGTAATTCCAAACTTTGTGATACAGGGTGGATGCCCCTACTCCAAGGATATGAGCGACCCAAGGGTTGGCACAGGTGGACCTGGCTACAAAATCAACTGTGAGCTAACCGGCAACAACCAGTACCACGACCGTGGCGTACTTTCCATGGCACATGCTGGGCGTAATACAGGCGGGTCACAGTTCTTTATTTGCCATAACAGACAAAACACCAAGCACCTCGACCGCCAGCATACCTGCTTTGGCAAGGTTTACGAGGGCCTTGAGGTAATTGATGCTATCCGTGTTGGCGATAGGATTGAAAAGATTGTGATTGTTGAGGAATAAAGGGTGTGTTTAGTGTTTGGGGTTTCTCACTCCGTGAAATCGCAGCCCAACAATTCTGAGTCTTTTCTGATAGGTAAGGCTTAGGCTCTGCCATAATGTTTCCCCATTGCACTTCACTCTCCTTTCACGAGAAAGGGCTTGAGTGAGGTTGCTTTCCACAAACAATGATTTACGAACAACGGACAACGTCACTAGCCCCGTAAGGGCGTAATAGTTGTAACCCAATGGCTACCCATAATGTATTGCGATGCACGCAATACCTTTTCCAAAGAACAACCCTGAAACGTTGCATCGCAAATGTAAAGCATTGCAAAGAGCTATTTACACGTTCTTTCTTGTCTTGATACACGAAAGAACCAAAGAAGATTAAGGCTGAAAAGCCCGACCCGATGAGTGTCCCGTGGGGGGGGAACTGCCACGCGATACTATTCGCCACGCCTCCGGCGTTACTCATGTAGTATCGCTAACTAGACCCACCGCCACATTCCACCCCCGCCCCATTGCCGTGTCAGACTTTTCTGCCACTGCCTGCTTCTTACGCTCCATGCCTTCTTAGGGATATGGGTTAAGGTGAGGTTAAAAATGCGAGCGCGTCTGGGCGACGCGCTCGAGCAAGAGTGTTATAAACTATTTAAAATAATCACTAAACATAAAAACCAAACACTATATCCTGCCCTACTTCCCCCTGAACAGATGCAGGAACCCCTTGTAGGGGCCACGGGCAAAACGGCGATCGTCCCAGCCTCGGGCTTCGATAATGTAGTAGTAAACACCCTCGGCAGCATCTGAGCCAGAACTGGTTCGACCATCCCAGCCTTCCCATTCGTGGGGATTGCCGCTATAGGTATAGACCAACTTACCACTCCGACTGTAAATCCGTATGGTAAACGAACGGATTGAGCGAATGCTCTCATCGGTGTCGGAAAAACGGAAAAAATCGTTCTTACCGTCGCCGTTAGGCGAAAAAACATTGGGTATGGCATCGGCGCTTAAGCGCGATGAATCTACCTTAATATCAGTAATAACCGAATCGATACACCCCGAGATGGTATTAACCGAGTAATGGTAAACCTTATAGAATCCGGGAACCATTACCTTTTTATCGGGGAATGCCTCGTGGCGCTGTGCAATTAAAGAGCTATCGCGCCAAACGGTAATATCGAAAATGCTTTCGGGAGTAATCTTTCGGGTTGTTATACGCCAGTAAATGGAATCGCAATTCAGACTTTTGCTTTCAAGCCTCAGACCGAGCAGAGCCTCATAATTGGCATTGTCATCAAAATCGTTCCATACTCCCTCTTCGTCAACCTGGATTAGATTATCAGCCTTTGTAGCAATGGCATCAACTTCAGGCGTTGTTAGGGTTAGGGTTCTCCCAAAAGGATTTTGGATAGTAACGGTATAAGTGGAATTATAAAGAGGTGCAGGATTTTCAATAACCAACTTTAAAGTAGAAGGCGATGGCAAATCAATGCGGCTCTCCGAGGCCTGCCAGGAAACATTTGCAAAGTACTGCTGCCCGTAAGTATTCCGTTCCGGTTGATTAGAGCGTGAAAGGTCGTAGTAGGCAAAGCGGTCGTAGGCAACGTGGTACGATGAGGGGGTTGTAATTGGGTTAAGCTCAAGATACTGGCAACTATTGAATATGGCAATCTGATCGAGGGTAACATTATCAGTAAAAAGCCAACAGGTGAAGGTTTCGGTAGAATCGGCAATATCGGTAATTACCACTCTGTAGCCGCCCTCAGTTAGGTTAAATTGATTGCTTTGAGCAACGCTAACTTCCTCGGAAAACAGCTCAAACCGCAAGACAGGGTTTGGTACTAAAGCGTTATACCTATACCATTTAAAACTGGCAATATTCCCAGTAGTATGCCGGGCTCTAAGCGTGCCAAAATCGCCATAAAATACAAATATTGAATCCTGGTTAAGTGTATTGCTATACTGGGTAGGCAGGGTCATAGCTCTTCCCGGGGCGTTAAGTTGAGCCCGTGATGTAAAACCCACGCCCGCAAAAAAAATAATTAAAACTGATATTTTACTCCAAAATCTCATTAGCAGTTATAGGCAACTAAGCGCTGTTAGTTATTTAAACGTTAAAGGTGCAAATTTATGCGATAAGTTAATTTAATTTTACAGGGAAAGCACCTAATCAGTCCTGCGAACATTGGCACCAATAGCATTAAGTCGGCCATCAATATTCTCGTATCCGCGGTCAATCTGCTCGATGTTATGGATAACGCTCTTACCTTCGGCCGAAAGGGCAGCGATAAGCAAAGCAACTCCCGCCCTTATATCGGGTGAGGTCATAACGGTGGGGCGTAACTTCATCTTCCGGTCGTGCCCTATTACGGTTGCACGATGAGGGTCGCAAAGGATAATTTGTGCACCCATGTCGATAAGCTTATCCACAAAGAATAGTCGGCTCTCAAACATCTTTTGGTGAATTAGCACCGAACCTTTTGCCTGTGTGGCAACCACAAGAAAAACGCTGAGCAGGTCGGGCGTTAGACCGGGCCAAGGTGCATCGGCAATGGTCAGTATTGATCCGTCGATAAACGTATCTATCTCGTAGTGTTCCTGAGGTGGGATGTGAATGTCATCGTCGATTACCTCAAACTCAATTCCCATACGGCGGAACGAATCGGGTACAATCCCAAGGTTTGGGTACGATACATTGCGTATGGTGATATCGCTGGCCGTCAAGGCCGCAAGGCCTATGAAAGAGCCGATTTCAATCATATCGGGCAAAATGGTGTGGGTGCAACCGCCCAGGCTCTCCACGCCCTCAATGGTTAAAAGGTTTGAGCCGATGCCCGATATTTTTGCACCCATACTAACAAGCATCATGCTCAGTTGCTGAAGGTATGGCTCGCAGGCAGCGTTGTAAATGGTTGTAGTACCCGGCGTAAGCACGGCAGCCATAAGGATATTTGCCGTACCGGTAACCGAAGCCTCATCGAGCAACATATATGCCCCGCGCATATTTTTACCCTCAAGGGTAAAGAAATTCTCACGGGTATCGAAGTTAAACGATGCGCCTAATTTCTGAAATCCAAGGAAGTGAGTATCCAATCGTCGGCGGCCAATTTTATCGCCACCGGGTTTAGGGGCGTATGCCCTGCCATAACGAGCCAAGAGTGGTCCAACCACCATGATTGAACCGCGGATAGCCGCGGCCTTAACCTTAAAATCGGTTGTGGTGAGATACTCTACATCAACATTTTTGGCTGTAAAGGTGCACTCCGAGGAGCTGTGCCTCTGCACCTCAACCCCCATCCCATGAAGCAGTTCAATAAGCCTATTAACATCGCGGATGTTTGGTATATTCTTGATTGTTATAGGTTCGGGAGTTAGCAGCGTGGCGCAAATGACTTGCAGTGCCTCATTCTTTGCCCCCTGTGGGTGCAAATCGCCTTTTAGTGGCTTACCGCCATACACCTCGAATGTTGCCATGTAGATTATTTTTTAGCGCTTACGATGATGCCTGGAACGTTTACCGCTGTTAACCGGTTTAACCTCGCGCTTATCAATCAACTTTGAGCCGGGAGCCATAACCAGCCTGCCTTTGCTCAGATGCTCCATATCGCGAAATATATCATCATCGGTAACCGATTCCTTATTCCATGAGATATTGGCCTTTTTCATCTGGTTGGCAATAAGATGCTTGAAGGCTTCCTTTTCAGGACCCTCATCCATCTCAATAGCTTTCTCGATCATCAGTTCAATGATACGTCCGTAATACTTGAAATTAATGGGATGGCTTGGGTATGGAACTCTACGCGGTTTCTCATTGTATTTTTCCATATCGGGCCTTGGATAGGGCGAATCAATATCGAGATTAAAGTCGGACATGACAAAGAGGTGGTCCCAAAGCTTGTGGCGAAAATTGTTAACCGCTCTTAGCTGAGGATTAAGGTTGCCCATAATGGCAATAAGCGATTTGGCAAGTCGGTTACGTTCCTCCCTATCCTCAATGCTTGCTATGTGATCGACCATTTGCTGGATATGTCTTCCGTATTCCGGTAATCGCAGCCTTTTTCGTTGGGTATTGTAATCCATCGACAGAATTTTAAAAAGAAATATAAGTAAATATTAGAAATACACAACACATTAACTTATCACAAAGTTACACTAAAAAATTCATTTTAAGCAATGTTGGGAAAAAATAGCAACCAAGCCATTTTTATGAATTGAACCTAATGGTAAACGCCCAACAAAGGTTACGGTGGGAATAGCCTCGTTTAATTGCTGAACAGCGAAACCCCAAAAAGCAAGTTGAAATTTCCTTTAATCCCACACCCTTCCATTTTCAAAGAATTCAAACAGATACTCGTCCTGATACCTTGATATCATTCTTTTGCAAAATCACCAGATATATCTCCCTAAACGATTTCTTTTGATGATGCTGCTTTTGGTTTAGGATGTATTTCACAACAGCATCGAGTTGTGAACGCGAATGTGAGAATGCCCCATAACCCCTGTGCCTTCAAATCTAAATTTTGATAGATTCTCTTTTTTTGCCCATACATTGCTCAAGGTTTAAATGTGCTCCACCAAGTCGGGTATTAACTGGTTTACATTGTACCCAATAAAATTATTGATATGGAGGGGAATGCGGTTTATTGCAAGCATTTTATGCCCGTTGTTGTGAACAATTCCCGTTATATATTTTCCCAAATTTTTTTCCACGATCTTTTTATTAAAGCATCTCTGTTTTTTGGCGAAAAAACTAAATGAACGTATAATTGGGTATATGTGTTAGTTTTAGTTGTTTTTCTTCAAAGTTAACAATTTTAAGGTTTCGGCGCTACACCGCCTTAACTAAATTGTTTCACACAAGTTGTTTAAGGTTAGCAAATTTAAGTAATAAATTCTTTGAGCCCACCAAATTGAAGTTTACCAAGGCCTTTCGGTTAGGCCCTGCACCTTCAATCGACTCTACAACACCTTCGCCAAACTTTGCATGGTAAACAGCCATTCCCACTGTAATGGCCTCGGGCGAAATATCCCTGGTGTTTTTAGGGGTTGTTGGCACCTGCTGGTTAGGTTTGGTGTATGAGGAAACAGTTGATGCGGAAGACTGGCGGGTAATCCCACTGAAGTTTTGCCTCTTTAAGAATGACCTTTCGGCTATATTACCATGGTCGCCCTCGTTAAAGGGCACGTCAATATATTCCGAATCAATCTCCTTAATAAATCGGCTTGGGGTGCAATGCGTTGGTGATCCCCACCTATAGCGGGTTTGGGCATAGGTGATATATGCCCTTTTGGCCGCGCGGGTAAGCGCAACGTAGAACAGACGACGCTCCTCCTCCAAATCCTCAGGCGATTTAACATTTAAGGTTGAAGGGAAAAGGTTCTCCTCAAGTCCTGTAAGGAAAACGTAATCGAACTCCAGTCCCTTGGCGGAGTGAACGGTCATTACGCTAACGCGGTTGGTATCGCCATCCTTGTCGGTATCCTGGTCGGTAAGCAAGGCAACGTTCTCGAGGTAATCGACCAGGGTTACGGTTTCCTCCATGCCCTCCTCCTTGCGACTTTCAATAAACTCGCGAATACTGTTAAGCATCTCATCAATATTTTGCAGGCGCGATATTCCTTCCTGGCTCCTATCGGCTTTTAGGTCGGTGAGTAAACCTGAAGCATTAACTATGGCATACACAGCCTCGTAGGCATCCATTGTGTAAACCTTTTGCTGGAACGATACTATTAGGTTCCGGAACTCCTCAAGTTTTTTGGCAGCAGGCTGCTTAACGCCTCCGCTGTGCTTACCCAGTTCCCCAACGGTTTGCCAAAGGCTAAGACCCAACTGGTTGGCAAGAGCCTGAAGGTGCTCCATGGTTGTATCGCCTATTCCACGGGCAGGGTAATTCACCACCCTATTAAAGGCTTCATCATCGTTTGGGTTTACCGTTAAGCGGATGTAAGCTAACAGGTTCTTAATCTCCTTGCGCTGGTAAAACGAAAGGCTACCGTAAATGCGGTAAGGGATATTGCGCTTGCGCAGGGTTTCCTCAAAAATACGCGATTGGGCATTAGTTCGGTAAAGGATTGCGATGTCACTGTAGCTGCAATGTGCCTGATGCACCAGGCTCACAATTTCCGAAGCCACAAGGAAGCCCTCCTCCTGATCAGTAAATGCTTGGATCAGTTTGATCCTCTCTCCCACCTCATTGCTGGAGTAGGCCACCTTTGGAATTTGACGTTGATTTTTGGCAATTACGCTGTTTGCAGCGTTTACTATGGTTTGTGTGGATCGGTAGTTCTGTTCAAGTTTGAATAGTTTGTATTCCTTATAATCGTTCTGAAAATTTAGGATATTCTCAATCTTAGCGCCCCGGAACGAGTAAATACTTTGGGCATCGTCGCCCACCACACAAAGGTTACGATGGCTCTCCGAAAGCTTTTTTACAATCAGATACTGCGAAAAGTTAGTGTCCTGGTACTCATCAACCAGAATGTATCGGAATTTATTTTGATACTTAAGCAGCACATCGGGAAAATCGCGGAAAAGGATGTTGGTGTTGAGCAGGAGGTCGTCGAAATCCATGGCCGATGCCTTTTGGCAACGCTGGGAGTAAAGGGTGTAGATACGATGAAATTCTCCCTTGCGGGCATGAACATCCTGGAAAATGATGCTGGCGTTTTGGGCGTAAGCCTGCGGCGTTATTAAATTATTCTTGGCAATGGAAATGCGCGACAGAATCTCGCCGGGCTTGTAAACCTGTGTATCGAGTTTAAGCTCCTTAATGATTTGAGCAATCAGGTTTTTGGAATCGGTGGTATCGTAAATGGTAAAGTTTTTATCGTACCCCAGCTTTTCGGCCTCGTTGCGAAGTATTTTAGCAAAAATAGAGTGAAAGGTTCCCATCCAGAGCTTAGCGGCTGTCTCATGCCCTACAATACGGGCAATACGATCCTTCATCTCACGGGCAGCCTTATTGGTAAAGGTAAGAGCAAGAACCGACCAGGGCTTAACCCCCAAAGTAAGCAAATGAGCAATCCGATATGTTAAAACCCTTGTTTTGCCTGAGCCTGCCGACGCAATCACTAAACTTGGTCCTTCAATGCTTGTAACTGCCTCACGCTGAACCTCGCTTAACTCATCCAAATAGTTTGACATTCCGATACAAAAATTTACCACAAAAGTAGTTAATTTACAGTGTTCATTGTACTGAAGGGGGATGAGATTCAAAATTCAAAATTCAAGATTCAAGTAACTGGGCTGCAATGTAGGTTTCAAAGTTCAAAAGCCTACTCCTCTTTGGGGGTTCAGCAACCCTTTTACCTATCAACAAAAAATTTTACACCTTAAGGTAGATTAAAAATTATGTGAAATGGAAAATGTTTTTC
>DSBV01000042.1 GCA_011045955.1 Bacteroidales bacterium
CACAACTCGTTTATATGTATGACAAAACCATACAATACATTCCAAATTGGGTGGATATGTATGATTTTAATCATACCAATTGCTAAACTAAAGAAATTTTACAAATTATCAAATGAACTTTTAATTTTTTTTGCAAACTATTTTGACTATCGAATAAAGTTGGTCGTGGTAAACGACTTCACCCCAGCCCTTTCCCCTAAGAGGGTATGGAAGGGAAAAAGCCAAAAGGGGCATAAAAGCCTAACCCGCCAATGGGTCAGGGGTGGAACGTGACGGTGGGCCTGGTAAGTGATACCACATGAGCCTTTCCGCAGGCGGGGCGAATAGTGTCGCGTGGCAGTTCTGCCCCCGTGGCACCCATCTGGTTAGGCTTTTCGGCCTCGATTTTCTTTGGTCCTTTCCTGTATCAAGACAAGAAAGGGTGTTGAAATGGCCCTTAGCCATGCTTTTCGGTTGCGATGCAACGCTTTCCCTTTGCTCTTTGGCCTATGCATGGCGTGCATCGCTACTTGTGTTGGTACCCTGTATACTACAAATGGTTTAGCCCCTACGGGGCTGGAAACGTTGATGGTTGTTCGTTGGTGGTTGTTCGTAAAAAAATCCTCACCCTTGCCCCTTTTCTGATAGAAGAGGGGATTTAGTTCGGTTCGTTTTATTACGTAGCCAAAGACTCCCCTCTCAGGGGAGATTTAGAGGGGCCTGTTAAGTTGATGTTTGATTGTTGACGGTTGATTGATGGCTCGAGAATCTTAAATCTTGAATTTTGAATCTTTATCCTTTATCCTTTATCCCTTATCCTTAATGAGATTCCTCGGCAAAGTTTATCCCTATATATCGGAGCCTGGAATGATATGTTAATATGAAAGGTAAAGGTTGCTTGTTGATGTTGGAGGGCTTGAGATTTTGCTCAATGAAAAGAGAAATCAATACAATTAAAAAAGGTGTTACCGATTAAGCAACACCTTTGCATACTGAATCTTTCAAACCTTACACGGTAAGTATCTCCTGCTCCTTTTTGTGGAGCACCTCATCTACCTTCTTGTTGTAGTTGTTGGTAATTTTCTGGATTTTGGTTTCGGTATCCTTGGCAGCATCCTCGGGGAGGCCATTTTTCTGCATCTTTTTGATTTCCTCAAGGGCATCGCGGCGGGCGTTGCGAATGCTCACGCGGGCATTTTCGCCCTCATGCTTCACCTGCTTAACCAAATCCTTGCGACGTTCCTCGGTTAGGGGTGGTACCATTATTCGAATCGACTCGCCATTGTTCTGGGGGTTAAATCCCAGGTTGGCAGCCATGATGGCTTTCTCAATGGGATCAATCATTTTTTTCTCCCAGGGTTGTACTACAATAGTGCGGGCATCGGGGCTGCCAACGTTTGCCACCTGTGAGAGCGGGGTCATTGTTCCGTAGTAGTCAACCATAACACCCGAAAGCATGGCCGGGTTAGCCCTCCCGGCTCTGATTACACGTAACTCGTTATCCAAATGCTCAATGGCCTTTTGCATTTTGCTTTCGGCAATATCTAAAACTTTTTTGGCATCGTCAAGGTTCATGGCTTTATGTTTTTTATTGTTTCGAACACTAAAAGTATTAATTTTTTACCAATGTACCAATTCTTTCGCCGGTAATGACCTTTTTCAGGTTTCCTGTAGTATTCATGTCGAATACCAGGATGGGCAGATTGTTCTCGCTGCACATGGTAAAGGCGGTTAGGTCCATTACCTTTAACTTTTTTTCATAAGCCTCAGTAAAGGTGATTTCATCGAACTTTATGGCTGTTTTGTCCTTTTTGGGATCGGCGGTGTAAACGCCATCAACACGGGTCCCCTTGAGGAGAACCTCTGCCTCAATTTCCACGCCCCGTAATGCCGAGGCGGTATCGGTTGTGAAGAATGGGTTACCCGTTCCGCCAGCTATAATTGCCACATAATCCTGTTTGAAACCATCAAGAACCTTGGCTTTGGTGTAGAGCTCACCAACGGGTTCCATCTTGGTGGCAGTAAAAACCTTAACTTTTCCGCCTACTCCCTCAATGGCCGATTGTAGGGCTAAGCTGTTGATAACAGTGGCCAACATTCCCATTTGGTCGCCTTTTACCCGGTCGAACCCTTTGGAAACGCCACTCAAACCACGGAAAATATTTCCACCGCCAATAACAATTCCAATTTCAACGCCAAGTTCAGCAACTTCCTTTATCTGTTTGGCATAGTTGGTAAGTACCTGGGTGTTGATGCCGTACTTGTCGTCACCCATAAGGGCTTCGCCGCTAAGTTTTAGTAGTATTCGTTTGTACTTTACCATTGTTTGCGATTTTTCGGCGTAAAAATAGCAAATTATCGGTTATGCTTTACTTGATAATTGTGTTGTAGTAGCTTCGCAACGACATGCTGTATGTTTGGAGCATTTCAATAAGTAATGCATTAAGCCGTTCAACACCGGCTGCCCCTGAGTAACTGTTGATCTGTTCCATCAGATTGTCAAGTTCTTTAGAGTTGCTAGCTTCAAACGATGGGTCTTTTACCAGAAGCGGTGGGCAGTATGTTTTTAGGGCTTTATCAACTTTTCGGCTCCGGTCAACTGATATTTTACTTATCACATTGCGGGCAAAATTGTCGGAGTAGGGTATAATGAGGGTTTCAGCTCTAAGTGCTTCAATTAGAGGGTTTGTATTGTAGTTATTGTATGCCTCGCGCATGACAAGCCATTGGTAATGCTCAAGTACATAGTGCTTATTCGATACTAGCTGAATGGCATCGTTCTTACTTTTGGGAAAGCCAAGCATGGCTTTAAGGTTAATCCAGATCATACGAGCAGTACTCATTCCGGGTAGGGGAGCGGTGTGGTAGGGCATGGAAAGATCGCCAAGGTAGTGCATTCCCCAGCCCATGAAGCGCCAACCCCAGTAGTCGTTCCCGGTTGCAAATGCGTACTCAGACAATGCCTTGAAAAGGCTTATGCGATACTCGGGGTAGGTTTTCTTCAGGAATGGTCCAAACGCGTATACCAGCTTAGACTCGTGGTAAAAGCCCATGTGGAATGGCGCTTGGCTGCCGTAATCGAGTTTGGGGTCGCCAAAGGGTTGAACGCCTAATCCATAGGTTTTTCCGTATTCGGTTCCATTATCCTCAAAAAGGCCTAGGTCAAAACCGTAATCGGGCTCGTCGTTGGCGGTGCAAAGCACATCGAGCGGAGTAACCATTTCGCCTTCCTTAAGCTCAACGTAGTTGATTTGAGAAAGGGAGCTAGCATCGGCTAGGGTGGTTAATTCCGAAGGTGCAATTGTATTACGGCCATCTACTTGCTGGTTGGGGAGCAAATGTAGGTATAGCTTAAGTTTGATGTTTGGGTTTAATCGTAGGGCTCTTAAAAATCGAAAAACAATATCGCTTTCATTTCCAGTATTACTAAATTCTAATCCCTGGGGTAGTGGGGCATAGTTGGGAAGGTTGATTTTTGCCCACTCCTCATATTTTTTCAGAAAATCAACCAACCCTTTTTCCTCCTTAATCAAAAACGATTTAAGGCTCTGCACTTCCACCGCATTACGGTTTGTGAGGTCCGGAATGCTGCTCAGAACAGGGTATGCCAGTAGCGGGTGTTCCGACCATGCTTTTGATTTTAAAGGGAACGCAATAGTTGTGAAAATTACGGCAATGGATAATAGTTTGATATACTTTTTCATGGCATTAAAATTTATTGCAATATTATGAAAAATTTTCGTGAGCAAGTTGTTTGGAACGCAATATTCGAGATATATCTATTGGTTATATTTCAATTGACTAATTTGGGATTGTCGTGAAAAAGGCGAATTACAAAATTGCATTCGCCGTTTTTAATTATTTGACTTAGGGTTTACCTATGCCACGATTTTGCTCGTTCAACGGCATCGGCCCATTTATCTTTCATTTTTTGCAGGGTTTCGGCTGGCATACCGGGAGTGAAAGTTCTATCGAGTTGCCAAAGGTTGGCAATTTCTTCAATATTATTCCAGTAACCTGTTGCTAGCCCGGCAAGGTAGGCAGCGCCCATGGCTGTAGTTTCGACTGTTTTAGGGCGAACTACATTGATACCAAGCACATCGGACTGGAACTGCATGAGCAGGTTATTGGCCGATGCTCCCCCATCGACCCTTAATTCGGTTAGGTTAATACCAGTGTCCTTAACCATAACATCAAGCACATCCATGGTTTGAAAGGCGATGCTTTCCAGTGCAGCTCGGGCAATGTGTGCACGTGTAGTTCCGCGAGAGATACCAATCATCAACCCCCGTGCGTACTGGTCCCAATGCGGTGCTCCCATGCCGGTAAAGCTTGGTACAAGGTAAAGATCGCCATTATCGGCAACCTGCCGGGCTAATTCCTCAACCTCAGCACTGCTTTTAATAATACCCAACCCATCGCGTAGCCATTGTACCACAGCGCCACCAATAAAAATGCTACCTTCAAGGGCATAATAGGTATCGCCATTTACCTGCCAGGCAATAGTGGTAACCAGATTATTTTTTGATTGAAAAGGCTTTTTCCCGGTGTTCATGAGTATAAAGCAACCGGTACCGTAGGTGTTTTTAACCATGCCCTGGCTGGTACACATTTGTCCAAAAAGGGCTGCCTGCTGGTCGCCGGCAATGCCTGCTATGGGTACTTTTGTTGCAAAAAATGTAGTGTTGGTATGATCGTAAACCTCGCTCGATGAGCCCACGCGCGGCAGAATACTCTCAGGGATTTGCAAAAGGTCGAGTAGTTCTTTATCCCATGTTAGGGAGTTGATGTTGAAAAGCATGGTTCGGCTGGCGTTTGAAACATCAGTTACGTGGGTTCGGCCGCGGGTTAACTTCCACACCAGCCAAGTGTCAACAGTTCCAAAAGCTAATTCACCCCGGTTAGCTTTTTCACGGGCGCCGGGAACGTTATCCAAAATCCATTTCACTTTAGTTCCGCTAAAGTAGGCATCGATAACAAGACCGGTTTTTTGTTGTATCGTGTCGGTGTAACCCTTTGCCCTGAGCTCATCGCAAAGCGATGAGGTTCTACGATCCTGCCAAACTATTGCATTGTAAATGGGTTCGCCGCTGTTCCTATCCCAAACAATTGTGGTCTCGCGCTGGTTGGTTATTCCAATGGCTTGCAAGTTTTGCCCGTTAATTCCAATTTTCGACATGGCTTCGGCTGCCACGGCCACCTGCGACGACCAAATCTCATTGGGGTCGTGCTCCACCCATCCGGGTTGAGGGAAAATCTGTTGAAATTCCTTTTGGGCCAAGGAGCGAATGTTCCCCTTTTGGTCAAAAATCAAGGCGCGGGAGCTGGTTGTGCCCTGGTCGAGTGCCATTATGTACTTTTCCATAGATTTAGGTCGATTTTAGGTTTATTAGGGTTTAGCAAGTTAGCTAAGAATGTAATTTTGTGCAATAGCAAGGTAATTTTCTACCTGATTACGCTCCCAATTTTTATCCTTATGTAGTTCCCTTGCCATTGTTGAAGCCACTGCTGGTGCTATGCGCATGCTCTCTCGTGCATCGAGCAGCAAACTACGGGTGCGGCGAGCCAGAAAATCTTCCACATTGCGGGCCATTTCGTGGCGAACAGCCCACACCACTTGGGCTTTAATGATGCCAAGGCTCTGGCTTAAAGTTTCGCCAAGCTCAGGCTCTACCTTTGCCAGTTCAAGGATCTTTTCTTTGTCGGTTCCATACACATAGAGGGGGTCGCTGTAATCAACATTTTTGTTGTACCCGTGAATTTTCAGATCACGGGTTTTTGATTTGATTTTTTCCCAACCCTTTACCGCTTCCACCTTATTCACCATATCCTCAGCCATTCTGCGAAAGGTTGTCCATTTGCCGCCAACCATAGTAAATAGCTCCGACTGGGTAACAATTATCTTATGGTTGCGTGAAATCTCTTTGGTCTTTTTCGATTCCCTCTTGGGAGCGGCAAGCGGTCGTAATCCGGCAAATACGCTGAGAACATCGCTTCGTTTGGGAGCTTTAGTCAGGTATCGCCCTGCAGTGTTCAGTATAAATTCAATTTCCTCTACCAATGCAACAGGTTCGAGCGAGGCGTTAGGAATAGGCGTGTCGGTAGTGCCAACCACAATGCGGTTGTGCCACGGAACGGCAAACAGTACCCGTCCATCGTCGGTTTTAGGTATCATCATGGCATGGCTGCCAGGCAAAAAGTTTTTATCGAGCACAACGTGAACACCCTGGCTTGGCGAAATAGTTTTTGCCTGGCCGGGGGTGTCCATTTGCAGCACATCGTCGGCAAAAACGCCGGTTGCGTTTATAACTGCTTTGCCATGGAAAGTATAGACCTTGCCTGTTTCCAAATCCTCAGCCACAACCCCGTCGACAATACCGTAATCGTTCTTGGTGAGCGTAACCACGTTCATGTAGTTTAGCACTAAGGCACCGTGCTCGGTTGCTGTTTGAAGGACATTTATGGCCAAGCGTGAATCGTCGAACTGGCCATCGTGGTAAACCACCCCTGCCGTAATCCTTTTGGGTTCGATTGTAGAAATGTATTCCAAAACCCGTTTTTTCGATACCCTGAGTGAACGCCCCAAACTGTAACGACCTGCAAGTAAATCGTAAAAGGTTAGCCCAACGGTGTACATAAGCTCGTCGAACCATCCAAAGGTGGGAATCACAAAGCTTTGGTTTTTTACAAGATGTGGTGCATTTTTTAGCAGCCTTCCGCGCTCAATACAAGCCTCACGGACTAAAGCAATATCGCCTTGGGTTAAGTATCGTACCCCGCCATGCACCAGCTTGGTGCTTTTGCTCGAAGTTGATTTAGTAAAATCGTGTTTTTCCAGCAGGAGCGTTTTATAACCCCTGGTTGCTGCTTCAAGAGCAATTCCAATACCCGTTGCGCCGCCTCCAATAATTACAAAGTTGAATGTTTGGTTATTTGAAACGGCTTGGTTTAGCATTTGTTCCCTGTTCATATCGTAAGAATTAGTAATACAACGAAACATTTTTGGTAAAAATAATAAATAAAACGAAATAAATCGAAATAATTTTAAAGCACCTAATTAAGACATCGGATTTAAAAATTCACTATATTTGAGATAAATTTAGCAGGTATGACATTGAGCATAGCAGAGCGACATAGAAAAATTCTTGAGAAACTCAAAGAGACAGGCTCCGTATCGGTAGTTGAGCTTAGCGAGCAGCTGGGAGTTTCAGCGGTTACCATTCGAAAGGATCTGAAACTTCTTGAAAGTAGAAGCCTGCTTTTCCGGTCGCATGGGAGTGCATCCATAAGTAACCCCTACATAGCCGATAGGCATGTCATGGAAAAGGAACAGTTATATGTTGAGGAAAAGCAGCGCATATCGCGCTATGCGGCTAGTTTGATTAACGATGGGGAGAGTATAATTCTGGCATCGGGTAGTACCATAAATGAGTTATCGCGCCAGATAGGCGAAAGGCGAAATATTACTGCAATTTGCGCATCGTTGGTTGCTGCCCGTGAGCTTGCCGTAAAGGGTGTGGCTGAGGTTTTACAGCTAGGAGGTTTGGTAAGGCAAACTGCCACATCGGTTGTAGGGCCTTTTGCTGAGAAAATTCTCGAGGGTTTCCGGTGCAGCAAGCTCTTTATGGGTGTCGATGGCATTGATCCTGAATTTGGACTTACCACTACCAACGCCCTTGAGGCCTCACTGAACAGGCAAATGATAGCCAGCGCTGAAAAGGTAATTGTTTTGGCCGATGGCTCAAAATTCGGCCGTAGGGGCTTCAGCCGCATATGCCAGTTCGACCAGGTTGACCTGATTATTACCAATAAAGGAGTTAGCGAGTTGTTTGTAAAACAGCTCGAAGAAAAGGGAATAGAGGTAGTGCTGGTGTAAGGATTGACTAAAGGGCTGCAATAACCGTACGGTTTCCGGTTACCTTTTGTCCGATGGTTACTTTTATATCGGCATCAAGTGGGAGGAATACATCAACCCTTGAGCCAAACTTGATAAAGCCTAGCTCTGAGCACTGATTTACAGGCTTTCCTACCTCGGCGTAGCATACAATTCTTCGGGCTACTGCGCCAGCAATCTGACGGAGTAATACTTTTACCCCATCGGGACGCTCAACCACAACTGTGGTTCGCTCGTTATGCAACGACGATTTAGGGCGCCAGGCCACAAGGTAATCGCCGGGGTGATACTTGAAATACCTTACCACGCCACTTACAGGGAACCAATTAATATGAACATTCCAAATTGACATAAAAATGGAGACCTGAATGCATTGGGTGTTTAGGTATTCGTTTTCCTCAACCTCTTCAATTGTTACTACTGTGCCATCGGCAGGCGATAAAATCACATTCTGGTGGGTTTCAATTTGCCTTGAGGGAACTCTGAAAAATCGGGTTAAAAAAGCCATGAGCAGCACTGACGCTGCTGTAGCAACTATTGAAATAGTTTTTGGCAGGATTAACCACGAAACGGCACATAAAACCGACACAACTGCCAATGTTACTAAAAGAATTGAGTATCCCTCCTTGTGAATCTTCATATATGCTAATAAATTTAGATGATCATCATTACTTCAAGGTAAACATAAACCATGGGGAGCACCATTAGCAAGGCATCAAAACGGTCGAGCAGCCCCCCGTGTCCTGGAAGAAATTTTCCAGAATCCTTAACCCCTATACTGCGTTTGAACATCGATTCCACTAAATCGCCCAGCACTGCCATAAAACTTGAGATTAATCCTATGGCAAGCCAGTGTTTTAGAGTTACCTCTTCAAAAAACATTGCAATAACCCATGCTGCTAGAAGCGTGATGGCTATCCCCCCAACAAAACCTTCCCAGCTTTTTTTGGGCGATATGCGGGGAATCATTTTATGCTTACCCATACTAACACCAACAACGTAAGCTCCAGTATCGTTTGCCCAAACCAGAAAGAGTATGCCAAGCAAAATGTTGGGGTTGTAAACCATGCTGTATGAAGAGCCATTGATGGTGATAAAGTTCATTAACGAAAAAGGTAACGCAATGTAAAAAATGCCAAGCATGGTAAAAGCTATGTTTTGCATAGGTTTTTGCTTATGCCTGTATAGTTCAACTACAAAAATTGAAACGAGCAAAGGCACAAAGCCGTAAAGCGTTAGTTGTTCAATTCGGCCGGAGCTGTAGAAATATGACCAAATAAAGAAGGCCATCCCAATGAATACTCCTAGCAATGACTGTGGCCGTAACTTGGCTTTAAGTCCTAAATGGTAGAACTCAAGCATGGACGCAGTGGTTATGGCAAAAAAAAGGATGAAGAAGGTGATGTGGTTAATATAAATTGCCCCAACCAGTACGATTACAAAAAGTGATCCGCTTATGGTACGTTTTAAAAACTCGCTCAACCCTGTAGATCTTTTAAAAGTTGTTTAGCTCTTTCAGCATTTTTAATTTCAGCATATACTGCAACCTCACCAAATAGATAACTCGAATCCTTACGGTTAATTACTACAGCAGGAATCTCGTTTTCCTCGAGGATTTGCTTAGCCATTTCGGCCTGCCATGAGTTTGAGGTGGTAAAAACCTCTTGCCAGTTTTCGTCCATGGTTTATTCGGTTTGTTTTTCTTTGCTTTCTGAATTGGACTTGTGAGCTTCCTCGTCAAGTTCTTTTACCAGTTCTTGCTCACGGCTTAGGGTTTTCCGTTGGCCAAAGATCTTTTCCAAATCCTCGCTGAAGATAACCTCGCGTTCAAGCAGTAACTCGGCTAGTTTAACATGACCTTCGTGGTTCTCCGTAAGAATTTGCTTAGCCCTTTCGTAGGCCTTATCGATAATTTCTTTAACCTCCTCATCAATTTGTTCAGCGGTTTTCTCGCTGTAGGGTTTGGAAAAGGTGAACTCAGCCTGACCAGTGGAATCGTAGTAGCTTATATTTCGAAGATTTTTGCCCATACCAAAGTAAGCAATCATGGCGTAGGCCTGCTTGGTTACCCTTTCCAGGTCGTTCAGAGCGCCAGTGGATATTTTATTGAAGTTTATCTCCTCGGCTGCACGTCCTCCAAGGGTAGAGCACATCTCGTCGAATAGTTGCTCGGTTGTGGTAATCTGTCGTTCCTCGGGTGTATACCATGCCGCGCCTAACGACCTGCCACGAGGTATGATTGATACCTTGAGCAAAGGATTAGCATGCTCAAGTAGCCAGCTAACGGTGGCATGTCCTGCCTCATGGTATGCAATGGTGCGACGCTCCTCCTTGGATATAATTTTGTTTTTCTTTTCAAGACCTCCAATGATGCGATCGATGGCATCAAGGAAATCCTGTTTCTCAACATACTTTTTATTCTTCCGGGCGGCAATAAGAGCAGCTTCGTTGCAAACATTGGCAATATCGGCACCCGAGAAGCCCGGGGTTTGCTTTGCCAGGAATCTGATATCGAGATTTTCCTCAAGTTTAATAGGGCGAAGATGAACCCTAAAGATGTCGAGGCGTTCTTTGAGGTCGGGTAGCTCAACATGAATTTGCCTGTCGAATCGGCCAGCACGCAATAGTGCACGATCAAGAATATCGGCACGGTTGGTTGCCGCCAGAATGATAACGCCCTGGTTGGAGGCAAATCCATCCATTTCGGTAAGAAGTTGGTTAAGGGTGTTCTCACGTTCATCGTTACCTGTGAAGCTTGGGTTCTTACCCCGAGCTCGGCCAATGGCATCAATCTCATCGATAAACACAATGCATGGTGCCTTTTCCTTGGCCTGACGGAACAGGTCGCGCACGCGCGATGCTCCCACGCCCACAAACATCTCCACAAACTCCGAACCCGACATGCTGAAGAAGGGAACATTAGCCTCGCCAGCAACAGCCTTGGCGAGCAGTGTTTTTCCAGTTCCCGGAGGGCCAACCAGCAATGCGCCCTTGGGAATCTTTCCACCCAGTTCGGTATACTTCTTGGGGTTTTTGAGGAAATCAACAATTTCCATTACCTCAATCTTGGCTTCTTCAAGCCCTGCAACATCTTTGAAATCGACCTTTGGGCGGGTTTCCTTATCAAAAAGCTGTGCTTTGGATTTGCCTACCGAGAAAATGTTTCCACCTCCTGGCCCGCCGCCACCGCCTCTGGAAATTCTGCGGAAAATGTAAATCCAAATGGCTGCAAGAATAGCAAATGGCAGTACCCACGAGAGTATATCGGCCCAGTAGTTTGGCCGGTCAACGTATTCAGGGTAAATTTTTTGGGTCTCCTCAACATTGTCTTGCGCATCGGCAAGCTGTCGTTCAAAGGTTTCAAGGGACCCAATGGTAAAGTAAAAGTGTGGGCCAGCTTTTGGAACTGCACCAAACCCTTGCCCCAAACGGTCCTTGTATTTCTCTAGTTTATCTTCTTTGATGTAAACCTCTACCTTTCCAGCATTCCTAACAACTACCAACTTACTTACCTCATGGTTGGTAAGCATTTGGTTTTTAACCTCTTGCCATGATGTTAACTGGGCTGATTTGCCGGAATAGAAATGCTGAAGTAAAAAAAATCCAAGTATTATAATGATGTAGACCCAATAAACGTTGAATCGTGGCATTTTGGGTTTGCCCTTTTCATCGTTCATCATAGGGTTGTTATTGTTTTCGGCCATATATGAAAGTTTCTTTAATTAGGTAATACTGTTAGGTTTCTCCGTACTGTATAGTTTTGGCATCGGCCCACAGGGCTTCAACGCGATAGTAATCGCGCCATTCGGTTTGGAATACATGTATAACAATGTCGATGTAGTCAAGTACAATCCATATGGCGTTTTGGTAACCATCGGAACGGTAAACCCTTTCGCCTAATTTCTCTAACACTTTATCTTCGATATTGTTTGCTATGGCATCTACCTGTGTGGTGGAATCGGCATTACAGAAAACGAAGTACTTACAAACGGCATTAGGTAAAGCACCAATTTCGAGCGAAACAATGTTTTTCCCTTTTTTTTCTTGTATTGCAGCAACTATGCACGTTAGTAAATCATCGGTGTTCGATGTATCTTTTACTCTTTTTACTCCCATTTAATTCGTTTTTACTAAACTGCAAAGTTAAGCAAAAAAATGAACATCAGCCTGTTTAAATGTTTTAGGAGGATGTGTTTAATGGGTTTATTGTAGCTAAATAAAGCTATACAAAAAGCTATAAAAAAACGTAAAGAGGTTTTACCCCCTTTACGTTAGAGCGGGAAACGGGACTCGAACCCGCGACCCTCAGCTTGGGAAGCTGATGTTCTACCAGCTGAACTACTCCCGCCTGTTTGCCTTGCAAATTTATAATATATTTAAGCAAGTTTGTGAACCTATACGCTAAAAAATATTTAAGGGATCAATAATTGACGTCAGCAAATCCCTTGTGGTTTGTGATGATGATGCATTGTTTAGGCTGATAACCGGAATCTTTGCTTCGTTTATAATGTGGTGTGCAAATGCACCAATGTAGTTATCGAAACTTGCACTCTCTTTGTGGGTCATAATTATAATGGAGTCGCACTTAATTTCATCGGCGTATTCTAAAATTTCCTGGTACGCTAAGTCGTCATCCTTCCTGATTAATTTCTTGGTATGTGGTATGTGATTCTCAGCATAAACAGCAGCATACTTGTCAATTTTTTCATTTATTCGGCTTTTTTCCGGGTCGATATCGCCAAAAATTACCGATACAATATTTAGGGTAGAGTCGAATTTTAGAGCAATGGCAACAGAATTAAAAAGTTTTATACGGCAATTTTTAGTTAGATCCAAGGGGGTAAGCAAGTTTTTAAAGATAGTTTTAGGAACTGTTTTTACGGTTATTACGGGCTTGGTTGCCTTCATAATCACGTTTTCAAGTGTTGATCCTATTCGTTTCCCTCCCTGTGCAAAAGGATAGTTATCGACCATAAGGATAAAGCGGACATTTTCTTGATCGGCGTATTCCACTATCTTGTGGTATCGTTTCCCGGTTAGCACTATCAGTTTTGTGTCCTCAGGTAACCCAAACTGTTGCGATATTTTAAGCAATTTATTGAATGCCTCATTGATAAGCCGTTCCTCTTTAACCTCGTTGAGCCACCAATCCTTTAAATCAAGAACATGAAGCAAGTGAATCTGTGATTTTGTGATTGGGATTAACTTTTGTGCGAACTCAATGGCCTTTTCGTAGTAATCTCCAAAATCAACCGGAACTAGAAGGATGTCGGACGGTTTAACTTTTTTTGTAGGCATTTATTAGTCCTTTAGTTTAGCGGTTAAGTATTCGCGGTTTAGTTTCGCAATTGTGCTTATCGAAATTCCTTTAGGGCATTCGGCTTCGCATGCACGAGTGTTGGTACAACTGCCAAAGCCTAACTCATCCATTTTGGCTACCATTCGCTTAACCCGCTCTGGGGCTTCAACCCGCCCTTGAGGGAACTGGGCCAGGTGTGTAATTTTGGCAGCCACAAACAGCATTGCGGATGCGTTTTTACAAGCAGCCACGCAAGCACCACAACCTATGCACGATGCCGTATCGAAGGCAACGTCGGCATTGTGTTTGGGTACAGGAATAGCATTGGCGTCCTGTGCTGCCCCTGCGTTCACGCTAATATAGCCTCCAGCTTGGATTATCTTGTCAAAGGCTGAACGATCAACAACCAGGTCTTTTACTACCGGGAAAGCCGCTGCACGCCAAGGTTCAATGGTGATGGTCTCACCATCCTTAAACCCTCGCATACGTAACTCGCAGGTGGTTGTTCGGTGATCGTTGCCATGCGGGCGACCGTTAATGTAGATACCGCATGAGCCGCAAATTCCCTCGCGGCAATCGTGATCGAATGCCACAGGGCTTTTCCCTTCCTTTACCAGCCTTTGGTTAAGCGAGTCAAGCATTTCAAGGAACGACATATCAGGGGCAACGTTGTCGAGCTCGTAAACCTCGAATTTCCCTTTACTACTGGAATCCTTCTGTCGCCATATTTTGAGTTTCACTGTCATTGTCTTATGATTTTTGAAGTTGATGAAAAGCCATTACTTATAGCTACGTTCTTGAAGTTTTACGTATTCAAATTTTAGCTCTTCCTTGTGAAGTATTGGTTCTTTGCCATCGCCGGCGTACTCCCATGCAGCCACGTACGAGTAGTTCTCATCATCGCGTTTAGCTTCGCCATTTTTGGTTTGGCTCTCCTCCCTAAAGTGTGCGCCACAGCTTTCGCGGCGGTTCAGGGCATCGTAAACCATCAACTTGCCCAGCTCAAGGAAATCGGCTACCCGGTTTGCCTTTTCTAGCTCCTGGTTCAGCTCATTGGCAGTATCAGGAACCTTAAGGTTTTTCCAAAACTCTTCTTTTAGCTCATCGAGCAGGGTTAGCGCTTTTTCGAGGCCTTCCTTGTTACGAACCATTCCGCAGTAATCCCACATGATTTTTCCAAGTCGCTTGTGGAAGCTGGTTGCCGTTTCGGTTCCGTTTATCGACATCAATCTTTCAATTCTATCCTTAACCTCTTTTTCGGCAGCATCGAATTCGGGCGTATTGGTAGGTATCTTAGGTGTTTTTATTTCATCGGCTAAGTAATCGGCTATGGTGTAGGGTAGGATAAAGTAGCCGTCGCCTGATGTTTGCATCAGCGAACTGGCTCCTAAGCGGTTCGCTCCGTGATCGCTAAAGTTGGCTTCGCCAATGGCGTACAGACCAGGGATGGTAGTCATCAGGTTGTAGTTAACCCATAGCCCACCCATGGTGTAATGGCCTGCGGGGTATATGCGCATGGGAACCTCATAGGGCGATTCGCCGGTAATTTTTTCGTACATTTCAAAGAGGTTACCATAGTTGTCCTCAATGTACTTACGGCCTTTTTTCTGAATGGCATCGCGGAAGTCGAGGTAAACCGATAGGCCTGTTGGGCCAACTCCGTAGCCGGCATCGCAGCGTTCCTTGGCGGCCCGCGAGGCTACGTCGCGTGGAACAAGATTACCGAAAGCAGGGTAACGACGCTCCAGGTAGTAATCGCGTTCCTCTTCAGGTATCTCATTGGGTTTACGTGGGTCGCCCTTTGTTTTGGGAACCCACACTCGGCCGTCGTTTCTAAGCGATTCCGACATGAGGGTAAGCTTACACTGGTGGTCGTTTAGCACAGGGATACTGGTGGGGTGAATTTGTACAAAACTTGGATTTGCAAAAAGGGCGCCACGTTTATAAGCACGCCATGCCGCTGATCCATTTGAGTTTAAGGCGAGTGTTGAAAGGTAATAGATTGTACCATAGCCCCCGGTAGCTAAAACTACGGCATGAGCTGAGTGTCGCTCAATTTCACCGGTTATTAAATTGCGGACAATAATACCACGCGCCTTTCCATCAATTACCACAAGATCCATCATCTCCCTGCGGGGATACATGGTAACCGTTCCCTTATCGATTTGACGCGATAGGGCTGAGTAAGCGCCAATAAGGCATTGCTGGCCGGTTTGCCCCTTGGCGTAAAAGGTTCGCGATACCTGAACGCCTCCAAACGAACGGTTCTCAATTAATCCGCCATAGTCACGGGCAAAAGGGACACCCAGTGCTGTGTAGTGGTCAATTACAAGGTTGCTAACCTCAGCAGCACGGTAAACATTTGCCTCCCGTGCCCTGAAATCACCACCCTTAATCATATCGTAGAATAGCCTGTAAATGCTATCGTTGTCGTTCTTATAGTTTTTGGCAGCGTTTATTCCGCCTTGCGCAGCAACTGAGTGCGCTCTACGCGGACTATCCTGATAGCAGAATACTTTCACATTATACCCTAACTCCCCAAGCGTAGAGGCAGCCGACGATCCTGCAAGCCCTGTTCCAACCACAATGATATCGAGTTTACGCCTGTTGGCTGGATTAACCAATCTTAATTTGGTTTTATGAGTAGTCCACTTGTCGGGCAGTGGGCCGTCGGGTATCTTGGCATTTAGCTTATTCATAGCTGTAGAATATTTATTATAGGTTTAATATCTACTTAAACAGAAAAAAATAGATTGGGATGATGCTAAACCCGGTTCCTATGACAATGGCATAAACATAGGCCACCACCTCAAGGCGTTTCAACCATTTGGTTCCGTTCCATCCAAGGGTTTGGAAAGCAGCCCAAAAACCATGGCTCAGATGTAAACCTAGGGATATAGCACCAATCACATAAAGCAAGTCGTACCACCAGTAATTTGTGAAAAGTCCTGCAACCAATGCGTATGCATTGGGCATGGTTTCATCTCCGTATGTAATGGTTTCAACACTTTCAAACTTTAACTTCCAGAAGAAATTGGCGAGGTGGATTACCAAAAAGATAAAAATGGTTGCACCCAGAATGTATATGTTTTTCGATGACCAGGTTGATAATCCGTTCGACGCAGAGGTGGTATAGCCAATAGGCCTCTTCTTGCGATTTTGAAGCGTGATGTATGTAGCATAGAAAATATGGAAGATAAACCCTATTGCAAGTATAGGCTCAATTACTCTAACTGCAGGGTTAGTGCCCATAAAGTGGGCAGCACGGTTAAAAACCTCGCCATCGCCCACAAGCAGCATCAGATTTACGGTTAGATGAACCACTAGGAAAAGCATTAGGAATAACCCTGTAATGCTCATTATCAATTTTTTCCCAATTGATGAGTTGAAAATTTCAAGCATAGCGTTTTTGGTTTATTTGGCTATGCAATTTAAGTATTTTTGTTGTTGGTTCAGTTTGGTTCTGTTAGATTTTTTATGTTTAATCCAAGTTTCATGAATTTGTTTATTCATGATACCTCGGTTTAACTAAAGATTAAGGGTATCAACCGCAGGGTGCTAATGCCTGACAATCAAAAAAATAAAAGGTTTCTCAACCTGAGAAACCTTGTAATATTTAGAATACCAATGGATTAATTAATCCTTTTCGGGCAGTACAAAATATAAAATAATCTAGCTGTTAACTGCTGTACTACGGTAAATCTTATTGTAGGCTGGGCAAGTTTTTTTTGAGCATGAACTTGCTAATACTGCTACAAAAGCAAGTAGCAATAATCCAGTTACGATTCTTCTAATTTTCATAGGCCAAAATTTTACACAAACATACTTTACTTAACTATACTTGCGTAGGCAGGACATGGAACATTATTATGGCATGAACTTAACCCTACGGATATAATAACACTAATAACTATTAGGACTAAAAGTTTACCTTTAAGTTTAAACATTCCCCTCATTGCTTTTTAAACTTCAATCAATCTAACCTGTTTATAAACTTGCGTAAGGAATAATTTTTTCGCAAGTTAATAAAATTATTTTGACAAATCTAAGGTATTTGATGATTTACATTACCATTTCATTGACAAAAGCGCAAGACATTGTTGGCAAGCTTTTTATTGCTACAATTTACCATATAAAGATATTAACAGTTAGTTTTAAACTTTAGTATGATCAACTATTTTGCATAACTTTCCAAAGTAAAAAAGTTTTGAGATGGCTAGCCAACTATATGTTGATGTTATTCTGCCTTTAGCACTGCAGGCAACATATACATACTCCGTACCCTTAGAGATGGAAACATTGATTCAACCCGGGGTTCGGGTTGTTGTATCGTTTGGCCAACGCAGGCTTTACTCAGCGCTGGTTTACTGGGTGCATTCAAATAAGCCGCAATTGAATCAGATAAAGGATATCATACAGGTAATTGATACGTCACCAATTGTACTACCCAGCCAGTTTAAGCTATGGGAATGGATTGCCGAATACTACATGTGTTCCCTTGGCGAGGTCATGAAGGCAGCCCTTCCATCGGGATTAAAAATGGAGAGCGATACTTATGTTGCATCGGGTGGAGATATGGACGAAATGGATTTGACCGATGAGGAGATGAACCTCATACATCTGCTTGGGCAAAAACGTAAACTTACTATCCGGCAGCTTACCCAAAAATCGGGTCTCAGGCATCCCATGAGTTTAATAAAATCGATGCTTGAGCGCAAATTACTTTTTATTACTGAGGATATTGAATCCGCTTTTCGCCCTAAAACCGAAAATTATATTGCTTTATCGCCGGAATACTCCGATGAGAAAAAACTTTGTGAGTTAATTGATTCACTTAAACGTGCACCGGCGCAGCAAAGGCTAATACTTGCCATTGCTGCGCAAGCAACAACACCCAACGACTTAACTACTGCAAGGGTTTTAAGAAAGGCCCTCTTGGAAAAGGTTGATGTTTCGGCATCCGTTTTAAAGTCATTGATTGACAAAGATTATTTAATCCAGGAAGAGGTTACAACCTCAAGAATTGATAATGACAAAAGCGAGCATGCTACCCGCAATCCCCTTACCCTTGAAGATTTTCAGATTGATGCCCTCAATGCGATACAAAGCCAATTTAGTTCACACGATGTTGTGCTGCTGCACGGAGTTACCTCAAGCGGTAAAACTGAGCTTTACATTCACCTTATTAACCAGGCACTACAAAATGGGGAACAGGTTCTTTACCTGCTACCCGAAATTGCATTGACCACCCAAATAATTAACCGATTGCGTAAGGTATTTGGGAATAAGGTTGGTGTTTACCACTCCAAGTTTTCCGATGCCGAACGAGTTGAGGTTTACCTAAAAATGCATAGTAGGGAGCCTTACTATATCATTCTTGGAGTTCGATCGTCAATCTTCCTTCCTTATTCAAATTTAGGACTAATAATTGTTGATGAGGAACATGAGAATACCTTTAAGCAGTATAATCCTGCACCCCGCTACCATGCCCGCGATACGGCAATTGTTTTGGCCAAGCAGGTTGGCGCTAAAGTTTTACTTGGAACGGCTACACCGGCCGTAGAAACATACTATAACGCCAAAGGCGGGAAGTACGGTTTGGTTAAAATGTTGGAACGCTATAGCGGATTGGAATTGCCCAGTACAATTATTGTTGATACCCGCGATGCCCGTAAGCGCAAGCGAATGAAGTCGCACTTCTCCGATACGCTCCTGAATGCTATTGAGAACGCTCTTTCCCAAAAGGAGCAGGTAATACTTTTCCAGAACAGGCGAGGGTATGCGCCATTTATTGAGTGCGCCGATTGCGGCTGGGTACCCCACTGCGAGCATTGCGATGTTACCCTAACATACCATAAACATACCAATCAGCTTTCCTGCCACTACTGCGGTTATGGTATGGATCGGCTTGGGTCGTGTTTGGCTTGCGGGAGTTCAAACCTGCAGCCTAAGGGCTTTGGGACCGAAAAGGTTGAAGATGAACTTGCAGTTTTCTTTCCCGATGCCGTCATTGAGCGTATCGATTTGGATTCTACTCGCTCACGCTCATCGTATGAACGAATTATTTCGGGCTTTGAGCAAGGTAAAATTGATATTCTGGTAGGAACCCAAATGGTTTCCAAGGGTCTCGATTTCGACCGGGTTAGCCTTGTGGGTATCCTAAATGCCGATAATATGCTTAACTTCCCCGATTTCCGTGCATTTGAGCGGAGTTTTCAGCTAATAACTCAGGTTAGCGGTAGAGCCGGCCGAAAAGGGAAGCAGGGTTTAGTTATCATTCAAACGGCGCAGCCCGATCACCCCGTTATTAAAAGCGTTATTGGAAACAACTTTTTTACTTTCTGGGAATGGCAGCTAACAGAGCGTAACCGATACCACTATCCGCCTTTCTACCGACTTATTCGAATCACCCTCAAGCACAAGGATAAAAACCATCTGGAAAAAACAGCTGAGAATTTGGCAAAAACCTTAGGGCATTCGCTGGGTGAGAACGTTTTGGGGCCTGAGCCGCCTATAATTTCGCGAGTGCAAGGGCTATATATACTCGAGATTCTAGTAAAGATTAAACGTGAGCAGCCCTTGCAGCGAATCAAGAAATTTATTGGGTATAGTATTACGATGTTAAAACAAAAAAGGGAAACAAGCTCAGTGGTTATCGCCATTGATGTTGACCCATACTAAACCCTAGAGTTAATCGGCTTTTGATTCTTTATTTGCTGAAAAAGGAGCAATGGCACGCTGGTAAATACCCTGAATGTAAGCAATAGCCATACCGTAGTTGGTAACGGGTATACCCGCCTCAACGGCCGGACGCAAGCGGTTAATAAGCTGTTTGCGGGTAATCATACAGCCACCACACTGAATAACAAGTGAGTATTCTGTAATTTTGCAAGGTAGCGCATCGAGGCCAGCAACTACATCGTACTCTAGCTGTTTCCCGGTAAAACTCGAAATCCACTTGGGAATCTTCACTCTGCCAATATCATCGCATGAAACATGGTGGTTACAACTCTCCAACAGAAGCACTCTATCGCCATCCTTAAGTTCCGAGATTGTTGGAGTTCCCTTGAGGTAGTTATCAAAGTCGCCTTTAAGGCGAGCAAGTAAAATGCTAAAGCTGGTGAGGGGAATGTCGCGAGGGATTGATACATCAGCCTTCGTAAAAATCTGGCTATCGGTAATGGCTAATGCTGGTTTAATCTGCGTTTTACGCAGGAAGGCATTAACCTCACGCTCCTTAAGAACAACTGCCACTGCATCGTTGTCCAAAACATCACGGATGGTTTGAACCTGTGGCAGGATTAGCCTTCCGGCTGGTGCTTCAACATCAATAGGGGTAATTAGCAGAACTATATCACCGTACGATATAAGGTCGCCAAGTAGCGTGGGTGTTCTATACGACAATTCGGGGATGGCTTTCTTGATAAGATTGATTAGTTCGTCGGGTTGCGCTTGGGATTTGCAGCTGATATCGATAAAGCCCGAATGCCTTTTGCTATTTAGTTTTTCCCTGAAAGTTTGGGTGGCTGGTTCTATATCGCTCTTGTTATGCACTACTATAAAAGGCGTATCGGTCCTAAAAAACTCGTTTACCAGCATCTCCTCGTAATCGCCCCACGTATTTGAGGTAACAACCAACAGGGCAAGGTCGATATGGTTAATGGATTGTAGGGTTTTTTCAATCCTTTTCTGCCCAAGTTCACCTGCATCATCAATACCAGCAGTATCGACTAGTATTACAGGCCCAAAACCGGTTATCTCGAACGACTTTTTTACCGGGTCGGTTGTTGTACCTGCAAAGTCCGATACTATGGCTACGTTTTGACCGGCAAGCAGATTAATTAACGAGCTTTTGCCATTGTTTCTACGTCCATAAATACCAATATGCGGCTTTGTTTCTTTCCCTTTTTGCATAAACAATGTTGTTATTTTACAAAAGTATTGAAATATTTTCCAAAAATAACCTGACAGTCAACGCAATGTTCAAATCATTTGGTTAACTTGCATTACTTTAAACACATAAACTGAAAAAAATGGTACGAAAAACATTTGCATTTGCCTTGATTATTGCCCTAATGGGAGTAACCATGGTAACTGAGGCTCAATTAGGCGGTTTTCTGAAGGATAAGGCCCAAAAAGCCGTTGTTAAAAGTTTGAAACGTGGCGAAGATGAAAAAAAGGTTGAAGAGCAGCAGGAGCAGCCCGAAAAACAAGAAAAGAAACAGCCGAGTGCTGCCGACCGATACATGCAGCAAAAGATGATGGGCCTAATGGGCTTCAAAAACGTAAAATTTGACCCTGCCTATAGTTTTTCATTGAGCATGAAAATGGATATTGAAACTGTCGATTCTGCCTTTACTGAGGTTAATAAAGGTGCTTAAGCCTTTTACTTCGATAAGAACTCTCAAAACTTTGCCATGGAGTTTGAGGCGTTAAATCGTGAAAAGGGAAAGAAGGAAAAATCGTTGATGATTTTTGACTATAAGAACAAGGCGATGCTTATTTTTGACTGATAAAGATGGAGAGAAAAGCGGCATAGCCATGAACTTTGAGCCCGACTCAATCCAACAGGAAAAAGGGAAGGATGAGCTTGCCGAGTCAGTTCCTCAAGAAGATTTATCGGTCTATAATATGTACTACAAGGCCACAGGGCGTACAAAAAATGTTCTGGGCTATAAATGTAAGGAATACGTTTATGAAAACCCCGAGGGGAAAGTAGAGCTTTGGGCCACAAACGATATAAAATATAACTACTCCGAGGCTTTCGGACACATGAACGGTTTTCAGTACATGGCAACTGGAGGTATTGCTTACCTTTTGGGTACAGTACTAGAAATGCACTTTAAGGATGCTAACTCCAATGCCCGTGCCGATTTCTGGGTTAAGGAGTTTAATCCTAACTCTTCCAGAACACTTAGCGTAACCGATTATCAGGTAATTGGATTAGGGAGCGATAAGAAGTAAGAATCTAATTCATATTGCAAAGTAAAAAAGGAGGCTGTTCTTACAACAGCCTCTTTGCTTTAAAACCCACAGGTTTTAGGATTATATATATTGGTTAGGTTTGGGTTACTTACTGGGCAAAGAAGTATTCGTTCAGGTCGTACAAATCCTGTAGGGTAAGGTTGTTTGTACCGTCAAAAAACTCATTTACCGCCCGCATCAATTCCTGGAACGAGATGTATCCATCGGCATCGGTGTCAACAATCCTAAGTCTGTCAGGGATTTTACCAGGAGTATAGGTAAGACTACGGGACCAAACATGGGTTACAGGGATTAAGCGCACCTGCTTGCGCGAAACGGCCTCACTTTTACGGTTAAACATGGCTGCAAGAACATCGGCTGTAATCTGAACTCCATATTCATCAACTATAGCACCCTTGGGGGTATTGGGCTCCTTGTCCATGTAATCGTATACACCATCTAAATCGGAATCAAAGGGGCACCCAACTGAATCAACGGCAACCCCTGGTGGAGTGTCGGGGCACTCATCAAACCTATCGAATACACCATCTCCATCAGAATCGCTAAAGAAAATCTCGTAATCGTAATCTTCTCCCAGCATAGCAAAAACCCTCTCCACAAGAATTGTTTTTGGATCGGAGAACAGGTCGAAATTCATGGTAAAGTAGGTAAAACTAAATATATCATTGATATTATTCTTGACAGGATATCCTTGGGCCTTGGCAATTTTACTGTCGTAGTTGTCAATTTTATCGGTAAAACAGTAATTTAAAGTGACTCCCACCCTTAGGTTTACCCTATCGGAGAGGTAAAAGTCGAACCCAAGATCAATCGGAATTGAAAAGGTTTGTTGCGAGATACTGCCTTGTTTATAAAGATCTTTACCGGACAAATCAGTCTCAAAATCGCTGTCAAATCTTACTATTCTTGCACGGTATGCATCTGGCCCATTCTCAGCGAAATCTCGCATGGTCCCATCGGACCAAAAGTAGTAAAAGTTGCCCGAGCCGTTGTTGAGGAAATTGCCCTTCGGGCTAAAGAAAATGGTTGAGAAACCTATTGATAGGTAGGGCTTAAAACGTTTTGCTGGTCCCAAAACATGGCCAAAGTTGTACTCTAACGATAAACCTAGCTGGAAAATATTGGTCTTAAAGGCTGAGTTAACAAAAATCGGATTGTTTAAATCGTCGAGGGGTAATGGCTGCTGTTGCATAAGGTAGGAGAGTTTGGGATCGTGGGCAAAAATATCGCCATATATGGCAAATATATTCCCCTTAAAGTAGTGCTTGTGGCCAATTAGGTTGGAAACGTTAAGTTTCCCTGCTACATTCCCGTAAAGAGGAGAGCTGATAGGATTTCGTATATCACCCCAGAAACTTAGGTAACCAGCACCCATTGAAATTACCGGTTTGTAAACCGGATTTTGAACCTCAACTATGGTATCCAGTATTCCTTTGTAGTATTCCTCTTCATCAATTTGGGCATGAAGCGCATTTGGAAGCACCACTAAAAGTGCCAATACGGTTACTAACCTCCCTAAGTGTAATTTAATTAGTTTTCTCATAAAAACTACCTGTACCACTTTTGACTAGTAATCATTAACGCTTCCTGCACGGTAATTCGAGTCCCGTTGTTGTATGCAGTAACAAAGGCATCGTTAATTCTTGTGGAATTCCAAATGAGTATTCTAAAATCGCGAGCCCCCTTGTACTCCTTGAAAGAACCGATAGAATACTTATACCATCCCTCGTGTTTTTCGGTTCTAACATCATATTTGATGTTATAGCGGGTAAAGTATCGTTTCATGTCAATGGGTTTGTGTCCGGCTGCAATTTGAACCCTGTAGTAAACCCCTTTTTCGGGCATAAGCATAAAGGGTGTCATATCAAATTCCGGCTTAGCTTTACGTTTTGGCTTGTCTTCAATTTTTTTATACTCAATTGGAATATCAATCCCTCCTTCGGAGTATGGGGTAAAGCCTGAGATGATGTTGGCTCCTTCGGTTGAAAAAGTTGAGGAAATTAGCCCGTCAAGCGTTGCAGGGTCAATGTTGGTTAGGTCTATATCTTTTTGGATAATGTCAACTACCCTGGTAGCCTCACCCACAAGGTACGAGAAGGTCCCTTTTAAGCTAACGGTAATATTTCCTTTCCCATCGGGGGCAATGAGTTTGTACGACACAACAAACCGGGGCTCGGCCGGAAGGTTCATCCAAAGGAATTTAACCTTTTGGTCCTTAAAGGTGAAAACGGCATCCTTGGTTTCAACTGCTTCGGCTGTAAATCCCTCTGGAACGTCTTCTTCAATTTTGGCAAACTTTAGGGCATTACCCTTGTTAACCAGCAGTTTAACCAGATAGTCGTTTTCCGCACCTGAAGGGATGGGGGTTTGCCTTATGCATCTAACATTGCTAGCCATAAACCCAACTGGCGCCTGTGGGGGGATGATGGTTTGAAACTCGTTAATATCAACTATTAAATTGGGGTCAATCCTGGTTGATGGGTTTATTCTGATGGTTTCGGTTTGAAAATTGGCAGTTTTTCGCTCATTGTTGTCAATGTAGGCAAATGTTCCTTTAAGCGCGAACGAGCCTTTAAGCCGTTCATCCACCTTTATCCGGTAAACCAAACGCATCTCCTTGCCTTCAGGTAAACGAAGCCAGACGAATCGGAGCTTTTGTTCGTCAAATGAAAAGTCGCCTAGCGATGACTCCACCAGCTGGGCGGTTAAACCCATGGGTAAATCCTGTTGTAGACGGGCAAAACCGCTAAGGTTTCCCTTTTTCAGAATAACCTCAACGTCAAACTCGCTACCGGCTTTTACTGCTTTAGGAACGTTTACATTTAATGCAACATTGTTTCCAATAAGGAAACTCAGTAAGGTAATGCCAATCAGGTTATATAACACTGCAACGATACTAGGCATCGTTTATTAGGCTAAGGTTTAGGTTCACAATAAGGTTAATTAGTTACAATATTAAGAAATAATTGTTTAATTTGTAATAAAAAAGCCCAAAAATCTAATCTTTTGAGCTTTTAAACGAGTAATTGTTACTAACAATAATTGTGTAAACAACAATAAATCAACTTAATACGTTGTTGAAAACTTTGCGCTATTTATAGGAGAAAGTGCTACCTCCCAGAAACTCACGTATGATTGAGGTGGGAGGAACTTCGTGTTCCGATATTGGAGTGAAGTAGCTTAAAAACTTGAGCAACCTTTGGGCCTCATCGTATTCCGGTCGGGTTGGTGGTACCTCTTGGATTATTGGCTCAGCAAAGCGTTTGAGAACGCTAAACTCGTAAAGCAGGGCTGAGTTAAACATGACGTTGGCTTCCTCTTGGAAAGGGAATATGTTTCTATCCTCACCGCGTCGAACGCTTTCCCAGCGGCCAATGGTGTCGAGTGCACTGTATCCACGGTAACGGTAATCTCTTACTATTCGGCGGATTAACCGGTTATCGGTGGTTGGTATTCGGTTTATTCCATCGATAGAAATTGAGGTTAATGCCGAAACGTAAACCTTAAACTTTTGGTTGTTTGGGATTAGGTGGGTTAATGCTGGGTTTAGGGCATGAATGCCCTCAATTATTATTACACCATTTGGTTCAATCTTAAGTTTGGTTCCATCAAAAAAGCGTTTACCCTCCTCAAATGAGAACTTGGGTATTTCCACCTCTTGGCCCTTAAGCAGCCTGACGAGGTCGTTGTTAAAGTACTCAACATCAAGAGCGTCCAAAGCCTCAAAGTCGTAGTTCCCAAACTCATCTTTAGGGGTTTTCTCCCTGTCTACAAAATAGTTATCGAGTGAAATGGTGTATGGTTTTAATCCATTTACTTTTAGCTGAATTGCTAAACGCTTGGCAAATGTGGTTTTGCCTGATGATGATGGTCCGGATATGAGAACTAGCCTCACGGGTTCAGGTTGCTGGTGTATTCTATCGGCTATGTCGGCTACCTTTTTTTCGTGCAGAGCCTCTGAAATTTTGATTAGTTCACTGGCATTGCCCTTGGCAACTTCTTGGTTAATAGCCCCTACATTCTCAATGCCCAAAATCTCAAGCCAATCCTTATATTCCTGGAAGATTTCGAACATTTTGTTCTGAATAACTACGTCCTCCACTTCATCGGGTTTGAAACGCTTGGGTACCCTCAGCAGCATTCCGTCGTAATACTTGGTAAGGTCAAATACCTTTAGGTAGCCCGTTGAAGGGACAAGACTCCCGAAAAAATAATCGGCCATGTCGCCCAGGTAGTAAACCGATGTGTAAAGGGTAGGGCGGGTCTCGAATAACCTAGCTTTGTCTTCGTAACCCAATTCTCTGAAAAGTTTTATGGCATCGGATGTTAACACCTTATCGCGCCTGAACGGCAGGTCTGCCGCCACAATCTCGCGCATTCTATCGCAAATATTAAATATTAGCGGAAGTTCTAACGGTAGGCCGCATCCATCAATTTCGCAGTAAAACCCTTTTGATACCGAGTGCTCAATTCGGACTTTTGCCCCGGGGACAATCTCGCGAACTGCCTTTTGAAGGAGAAAGAAAAGCGACCGTTGATACATTCGCATACCCGCCGGGTGTGTAATATCGATGTACCGGATTGTTTTTGGGGTGTAAATTTCGTACTCCAACTCTTTGAGCTGGTTGTTAACCATTGCCCCCAGGATCTGGTAATCGGATTTTATTTCGAATATTTTTGAGATTTCCAGAAGTGAGTGTCCGGGAGTTACTCTAACCTTTTGCCTGGTATTCTCAATAACTATTTCTACTTCCTTACGCATAGGCATTAAATTTTTCTCAAAAGATGTAAAACTTACAGTTTGATGTTGGCAAAGTAAACGTCTTCAACTTTATGATTTTGTTTAAGGTTTGAAACAACAAGGAATTTTAGCGTACTGGTATTGCTGCTCGAGTAAAACTCAATGTTGATGCTATGAACAAATGGCTCATTACAAAGTAACCCATGATTTTCGGCTACCCTTTTGGTTTGCAAAGCAACTGCGGGAGCAGGGTCCACAATGGTGATGTGTCCGGGCAGCATTCTTTCCAGCACTGGTTTAAGGAAAGGGTAATGGGTGCAGCCCAAAACCAGATGGTCGATGTTACAATCAACCATTGGGTCGATGTATCTGTGCAGGAGTTGCTCTGCCTCGGGGGAATTGGCTTTTCCGGATTCAACAAACTCAACTAACCCTTCGCCCACCTGGTAGCATACGTTTACATCGGTGGCGTACTTTCGGCTGGTTTCGATGTATAACCGACCTTTAAAAGTGCCAGCCGTAGCCAAGACCCCAATGCTTTTGGTTTTAGTATTCTGCGATGCGGGTTTAACGGCAGGTTCCATTCCAATAAAAGGTATGCTGTATGCACCTCGCAGGTAATCTATTGCAGCGGCCGTTGCGGTATTGCATGCCACAACTATAGCCTTGCAACCTTTTGTTATTAGGAAGCGTGTTATCTTATCCGATAAGCCGATAATTTCTTCGGCAGGTTTGGAACCGTAAGGGCAATTTGCTGAATCGGCAAAGTAGATGTATTTCTCGTTGGGCATAATCTTAATCAGTTCAGAGAGTACGGTTAGCCCGCCTGCACCTGAGTCGAAGATTCCTATTGGATTACAATTGCCGCTCATTTGTTCTCTAAATAAAATAGGGGTTAAACGAACAAAGTTCAGTTTACCCCCTAAATTTAAAGTTATTGTAGGTTTACTTGGTAATACCTAACTCTTTCTTAACCAACGGAGTAATATCGATACTCTGTTCCGAGAAGTAAAGGAGAACCCCTGAACTGGTATCGAAAATGTAAGTAAATCCATTTGCTTTGGCAACTTTCTTTATGGCTTCGTCGGCTTTATCAATTACGGGTTTCATGGTTTCAGCTTGGTAGCGCTGGTAATCCTGCTCGGCAACCTGCTGGTATTCCTGAGCCCTCTGCTGCATATCGGTGAGTTCCTTTTCTTTCATCTCACGTATTGCATCGGTGAAGGTAGCACGCTTTTGCAGGTAATCCTGATACTTCTTATTGAACTCTACCTGAAGTTGCTCAATCTGCTCCTGAAGCGATTCGGCATATTTTCTAATTTTAACTTCGGCGCTATCCCTGTCGGGCATGGCTTTAAGTAGTTCCTGGCTGTTAATATGACCAAATTTATAGTTCTGGGCGTTTACTCCTGAAAAACTAAATGTTAGTAGAGCAACTATTGCTAATCCAAGAATTTTTCTCATTGTTTATCGTTTTTAGTTTAAGCAAATATATAAAAATTATTTAAAACCTAAGCGTTGGAGAACTTCTTCGCTCTTATCGAATCGTGGGTTGGTGTAAATCATGTTAGGCGAGGCGGCAGCGTCAAAAATAACAGCGTAACCCCCTTCAACTGCAATCTCTTTGATTGCATTAAAAACCTGATCCTGTATGGGCTTAACCAGTTCCTCCCGTTTTTTGAAAAGCAACCCGTCGCGGCCAAAGTACTTCATTTGTAGTTCCTTAACTTGACGCTCTCGGGCTATTATTTCATCCTCACGTTTCTTTTTCATTTCTTCGGTCAAAAGGACTTTTTCGGTTTGGTAATCCTTGTACATCTTGTCAACCTCGGCATACTTTTCCTCAATTTCTTTCTGGTATTGTTCCGAAAGTTTATCGAGTTGTTCCTGAGCGGCTTTATACGATGGTATTTTTTTAAGTATGTACTCAGTATCGACGTAGGCAAATTTTTGAGCCCACGATCCAAGTACAATTGTTAGTGCAGCAATTATCAGAATGGTTCTTTTCATGGCTATTAGATATTTGGTTCGAGTTAAAGTTACACAATTTATATGCCAGGTTCACGTTTTTAAGCATAGCAATTAAAACGGCATACCAATAATAAAGTGGAATTGTCCCTTGTGTGCGTCGGGTCGCCCGGGCACTTTATCGAATCCATAACCCCAGTCAACACCTAACATACCCAGCATGGGGAGGAAAAAGCGTGCTCCTACCCCGGCTGAGCGGTGAACATTGAAAGGATTAAAATCGCCTGCATTTTGCCATGCATTACCGGCCTCAAGGAATGTAAGCAGGTAAATAGCTGCCTGTGGCTTTAGTGAAATGGGGTAACGCAACTCAACGGTATACTTATCGTAAAGGTGTGCATTGCCAACCAGACTTTCCCCTACGCGAACGTATGGAGTAAGTGAGCTATTTTGGTAACCCCTTAAACCAATGGTTTCTTTTCCATAGAGGTTATACCCCGACATGCCATCGCCGCCTAGGTCAAAACCTTCGAATGGGGAATGTCCAAGTTTGCTGTTAAAGTATCCCATTACTCCCATTTGGAAATTGGTGTAAAGAACCAGATTTTCAATCAGTGGGATGTACCACTGTATTCTTCCTGTCCACTTGTGGTACTCAATCCATTTGTACTTTTCCGAGTCCGACATGGGTTTACTGTAGTCCTTGCCGTCAAAAAGGGAGTAGGGCGGGGTAATTTGAAGCGATAGCGAAAAGTTTGAGCCGGTACGGGGGTATATCATTTGGTCGGTGGAGTTACGACCCAAGGTTACCTTGTAGCTTAGGTTGTTCGATTGCCCATCTTTAAAGATAAAGTATCCGGACCAGTTGCTCAGCTTGTAGTTTTGGATTCCCACTTCATTGTAAAGGGTGAAGTAGTCGTCGGGCCATTTCAAACGGGTACCTATGCCAACTGAAGCTCCGCTTACCCTAAAGTATTTATCGCTCGACTGGTAGAAGTAACTAACACCACCCGACTGGATAGTTCTGTAAAGCGAAAATGAGAAGTTGGTTGGTTTATGTCCACCCAGCCAGGGTTCGGTAAATGAGAGGCTAAACGCTTTATAGTATGTTCCGTTGGTCGAAGCTCTGATTGCTAACGACTGGCTATCGCCCGATGGTACAGGACGCCAGGCGTCTTTATCAAAAATTCTCCGAACCGAGAAGTTTGAAAAACGAATACCCAGGGTTCCCACAAACATCTTGTTTCCCCATCCCCCGGAAACTTCGAGCTGGTCGTTAGCCTTTTCTTCAACAGAATATTTTAGGTCAACAGTACCATCGGCCTGATTGGGTATGGGATCGATTCCTAACTTCTCGGGATCAAAATGGCCCATCTGGCCAAGTTCTCTTAGGGTACGGGTGATTTCGGATTTGCTGAAAAGGTAGCCCGGCTTCGACCATATTTCACGTCGAATTACATGCTCGTTGGTTTTGGTATTGCCGGTAATTATCACCCTGTTCACAGTTGCCTGATCTCCTTCGTAGATTCGCATTTCTAAGTCAACAGAATCGTTTTGAATCCGAACCTCAACAGGCTCAAGATGGAAGAATAGGTATCCATCGTCCATGTAGATGGTTGAGATTGAGTTTTCATCGGTAAAAAGGCGTTTTTCAAGTAAACTTTTATCGTACACATCGCCCTTTTTCATCCCCAGAACGGCAGTAAGTGCCTCGGCAGGCAATTTGGTGTTGCCTACCCACTCAATATTGCGGATGTGGTACTGCGCCCCTTCATATATTTTAAAGTGGATGCCAATTCTTTTGGGGTTGATGGTATAGATGGAATCGCTTAGTATCTTGAAATCGCGGTATCCATGTTCATTGTAGAAAGCTACCAGGTTATCTATACTTTCATCGTAGTCGGCTTCAATGAACTTAGCCGATTTGAAGATATTCAGGTCGCGACGATGAATCTTTTTAAGTGCTCTGCGCAAGCGGGCTTGGCTATATGCCTTATTCCCTTCAAAACTTATTTCACCAATTTTCACCCTGTCGTTCTTTTGGATATTGAAGGTTAGCCTTGTTCCGTTGCTTATTAAGGTGTCGTTTTCCTGCACTGGATTTACCTCAACGTTCAGGAACCCTTTTGCTCTGTAATGCTTCTTAATAATATGAATGCTATTTTCCAGTGTGGCTTGAGTTAACTGGGAGCCGCTTCGGAGTTTAAGCTTATCTTTCAAATCGTCGGCCTCACCTTTACGGATACCCGTAAAGTTCACCGTGGTAAGGCGGGGTTGCTCCGTAAGGCAGATTTCCAAGTAAATATTGTCGCCATCAATACGGGAGGCTTTAATATCTACTTTAGAAAAAAGTCCTTGGCCCCATAGCTTTTTAACTGCTTTGGTAATAGCCTCACCCGGAACCTGAATGGTGTCGCCAATACTAATGGCGGTCATGGAGATTAATACATCAGGATTTAGAAACTTTACACCCGATACAGTTATCTCCTTAACACAATATCTTTTTGGAAGTTCGTAGCTACACGGTTTTTCCTGGGCAAATGCTGATACCCCTATAAAGAACATGGCAAGTGCCAGAAGCCTAAATCTCATCATATCAAATCAGTTACTCTTAAATTTTGACGCGTAAAATTAGTATAATTTCCTATGTTATAAAGTTAAATGCCGAAAGTATTGTAACCTTCGGCATCAAAAATATGATTTTATGTAGCCAATCTCCAATAACTACTGTTAAAAATTACGAACGTTATATCTGCTCACTGGTTTTACCAAACCGGCGTTCGCGTTTCTGGTAGTCAACTATTGCTTCAAAGAAATCCTCTTTGGTAAAATCGGGCCAAAGAACCGGGGTAAAGTAAAGTTCGGTATAGGCCAATTGCCATAGCAGGAAATTGCTGAGCCTTAACTCTCCGCTAGTCCGTATGAGCAAGGCCGGGTCAGGAATATTGGCTGTGTATAGATAGTTCGATATGGTTTCGGGTGTAATTTGCTCGGCTGACATTTTACCTTGTTGGGCGTCAGCAGCAATTTTTTTCACAGTTTCAGTAATCTCATGGCGTGAGCCATAGTTAAGCGCGAGTATGGTTGTGATAGTTTTGCAGTCGGCCGTGCGTGCAATAACATCGTTGAGTTTACGCTGAACACTCGGGGGTAACATGGAGCGGTCGCCAATGGTCAATACGCGAATCCCATTTTTAAGCAGCGTTTCCATTTCGGAGTTTATGGTATCCATCAGCAAGCCCATAAGGGCATCTACCTCCGATTTGGGGCGGTTCCAGTTCTCAGTGGAGAAGGCATAAAGGGTGAGATACTTGACCCCGATTTTGCTTGCGGCCTCGGTGGCAGCCTTAACCGCTTTCACACCGTTTTTATGTCCAAAAATACGCTGGTTACCACGTTGCTTTGCCCATCGGCCATTCCCGTCCATAATAATGGCAACGTGTTCAGGGACTCTGCTCCTGTCAATTTTATCAATTAGCGACATGATCCTATCTGTATGCGGGGCAAATATAGCTGTTATTTGGGATACGATAGGTATAAATCAATCCAATAAATGAGAACCAATCGTTGTTATGTAGAAAAGGTTTGCGTCCATCGTCGGGGCTGCTGTAATCGTCTATTTTATCGGTAAAGGTTTTATGAAACCTCCATTCCATAGCAAAGGTGTGCCTTAGGCCGGGTGTAAATTTTAAACCTACGCCAAAAGGGATGTGAATAATAAGCGAGGTGCCCATTTGTGCTATACCAACACCAGCATTTACATATGGCGAGAGGTTTGCTTTACGGGTGTTGGTTGGGTTTATGGAGTAGAAGTTAAACTCACCCATCGCTTCGGCTCCAATTATGTTTTTTGAAAAGTTAATGCTTGGGTCAGGAATTATGCTGGCTGAAGAGGATGTTCCGCTTACTGTGGCGTAAATAGCTGATGCCCTAATGGAGTAGTTGTGATTAATATTATACCGGAAAATTACTCCCATTGCAAACGAAGGGCTATAGAGTGGCCTTGCCTCGTTAAACTCACCGTAGTAATATGTAGTTCCTGCCTGTATGCCAAAATCACGTTTATCCTGAGCGTTTACAATAAATTGATTCATGCCAATCAGGATAACTAAGAGCAAGATTCGACGTGTTGTATTCATTAAAACTGCAAAAATGATCGTTTAAGTAATTTTTGGTAAGGAATTTTGTAGTAAACGTTAAAGTTTATGGTGTAGTACATGTCGTTATAGTTTGAGTTAACTGAAGAAAAAGCGTCGAGGTAATCGGTGGCCACGTAACGGGCTCCAAGTTCAACCCCTATCTGAAAACGAGGATAAAACTCATACTTTGCTCCTACACCAACAGGTATTACCAGCGTAAAATACTTTGAATCGTCAACCTCGGGTTTAGGGGATTCCAGTGGTGAAGTTCTGGATAGCAGTTTCTCATTAGGTGTTGCGCTGAAAAACAAACCACCGGCACCTGCAAATACGTAAAGGCTAAATGGCTTATTGATATGGCGCAAGCCGCCCCTAAGGTCCATAATGCGGTAGTAGTAATTCTGTTGGCTCTCGGGAATTATGTAGTAAATACCTTTAAGGGTTAACTCGGAATAAAAAGTGGAAAACCTATAATCCCTGGAGCTGTAGTATGAACCATTGTCGGTATTTCCAAGAAAACCTGTATTGAGGCTTGCTTGAGCCGATATGAATGGATTAACCTTAAAACCAATCCCTCCGCCAACGCCCCCGCGTAAGGCTCTAATTCTAATATCCTTAATACTGGTAATAAAATTGGAGTTTGGTGAGTTGCCAATATCGCCAAAATAGTGGTTAACGGGCACACCAATATAAACCTCTAAGCGGTTTTGCTTCCAGGTTTGGGCATGTAAAACCGAGCCTGACAATAACCCCACCATCAAATAAATTACCTTGCGCGTGGAAAAAAAATTTATCATCAGCCTCAAATAATAATATAGTAAGTGTTTACTGTATCTTTTTTAAACGAGTTGAATACAATTTTGTTTCAACCACTTATCAGTTTCTTTTGTCCATACCCCAAAGTAACTTGTTACGAATGGTTCTGTAAAAGGTTGTCCCTTTTAAGCAGACGACATTGGCATTGAAGGGTGCTTTTTTGAGCATTAACTTTACTGGCTGTGGTATTCTAATGTTTCTGGAATCAAGCGAAACTATCAACTCTTCGTCTCTTCCTGAGACTTCAAGTTCTATCAGGCTGTCGTCGGGAATTACGAGGGGACGGACGGTTAAATGGTGAGGGGCAATTGCCGAAAGCACAAACGCCGAAAGGTTTGGAGTAAGTATAGGGCCTCCAACGCTGAGCGAGTATGCTGTTGAGCCAGTAGGTGTGGCAATTATTAACCCGTCGGCCCAGTATGTGCTGAGGTAATCGCCGTTTATGTATGTTTTAACATGGAGTAGCCCAGAAATGGAGTTGCGGACAACCATATCGTTAAGGGCATAAGGGAATGGGTCGAAAAGCCTACTGTCGCTAATAAACTGGAGCATACTTCGTTTTTCAATGGTGTACTTTGAGGCCATCAGTAAATCAATGGAGTTGCCTATCTCTGGGATTGATGTTGTGGCTAGAAAGCCTAACCGTCCTAAATTTATCCCCATTATGGGTATGCCTAAATCTTGCACTAGGGCTATAGAATCAAGAAAGGTGCCGTCGCCCCCCAGGCTAATAATTATATCGGTTTCCTTTAAATCTTGAGTGGTACTAAATGTGCCGCTAATATTTGGAGTGTACAATAGGTTTGATTTAATGTAATCGAGTAAGGGAAGATAAATCAAAACATTAACCCGGTATTTCTCGAGTGCTGCAAAAAGATTTCGGGTTGCCTCGGCAAATTCTGCATCTATTCTTTTTCCGTAAACTGCTATGGTCATTTGCTTAAATGTCCAAAAATTTAAAAAGATAGTTTAACCTGTCGTTTAGCATATCGCTTTCATCATCCTGCTTCATGTAGGCTCCTAGTACGTTGTAGTTATAGCGCAGAAAGGTTTGCTTTATTGAGGTAACATCGGTAACGTTAAGTTTGAGAGTTAATTCCATTTGGGTGGAGTTTGGATGCGAGGTAATATAGGCAGCAAGAATTTTTGCATCGTTTCCCTCCACAATTTGACTGATTTGCGATAAGCTATAATCGTTAACGTTCATCTCAATAACCAGAACGCTTCCTTTATGTCGGAGCGCTGAGAGTTCCGTAAAGTAGTGCAGAAGTTCCATTAGCGTAATAACGCCCAAATAGTTTTTTGAGCTATCGAGTACTGGCACTAACGATAGTTTTAGACGCGATAGGACCTCCATTACCTCAAAAACATGTTGGTCTTCTATTACATAGGGGCGCAACAATGATAGTTGATGATTGCCAAGGGGTTCTTCGGGCATATTGAGGTCATAGATGTCGCTTTCCGATATCAGGCCAAGGAATTCTTTATCGTTTACAATAGGTAAATGGGACACCTTGAATATATCCATCCAGTTCAGCGCCGTTATCCCCGTATCGGAAGTCTTGAGCGGAGGAATAACATCGGAAATCATGTCCTTGGCTACCATATTTCTTGTAAAAATCGATTACTTTTGTGCAAAGTTAAACTAATTTGAATGCAATGACACGTTTAAGTGTAAATATAAACAAAATTGCCACCTTACGCAATGCCCGCGGTGGAAATATTCCCAATGTGCTAAAAGCCGCCATTGATTGCGAACGCTTTGGAGCCGAAGGCATTACTGTTCATCCTCGCCCAGATGAGCGCCACATCCGGTATCAGGATGTGCGTGATATTCGCCCTGTAATCACCACCGAGTTTAATATTGAGGGGTACCCCTCGGAATCGTTTATTGAGCTAGTACTTAGCGTTACTCCACATCAAGTTACGTTAGTACCGGATCCACCCAATGCCCTTACCTCCAATACCGGATGGGATACTATTGCCAACAAGGACTTTCTTAAAAAAGTTATTGCTCGTTTTCAGGAGCATGGTATCAGAACTTCAATATTTGTGAATGCGGATCCCCTGATGGTTAAGCATGCTGCCGACACCGGAACAAACCGGATTGAACTGTACACTGAGCCTTACGCTACACACTTCCCTGAAAACCCCCAAAAGGCAATTGAGCCTTTTGTAAAGGCTGCTGAAGCCGCCGTTCAGGTTGAACTTGGACTGAATGCAGGTCACGACCTTAACCTTGACAACTTAAACTATTTTGCCCGAAATATTCCCAACCTACTCGAAGTGTCCATTGGGCATGCACTAATTAGTGATGCCCTATATTACGGGCTGGAGAATACCATACAGATGTACCTCCGCCAGCTTCGCTTTTAAAATGGACCTTTTTTACTGGATAATTGGACAGGGTAAGCCATTAGTCATTCTACATGGCCTATACGGCTTGTCCGATAACTGGCTTACCATTGCAAAAAAACTGGAGAGTAATTACACTCTCATTATCCTCGATCAGCGAAACCACGGGCAAAGCCCTCATTCACCTGACCATACCTACCAGCATATGGTAAATGATTTGTTTGAGATAACCAATAAGTTGAAACTGAATAGTTTCTACCTGTTGGGGCACTCAATGGGTGGGCGCGTGGCAATGCTTTTCCAGTCGCAGTTCCCAATGAAAGTGGAAAAACTGGTTGTGGTTGATGTTGCCCCATGGAACTATAGCTCCGAGGATGAGTGGTTCCGTTCAGCGTACGCAGAGCACATGCGAATTATTGAGGCCTTGAAGGCTTTGAAGCCTGAAGAAATAGCCTCACGTATTGATGCCGATAGGGTATTGCAGCAAAACAACCTCGACGAGAGGTTGCGAAACTTTCTGCTTAAAAACCTTAAAAGAAAGTCCGGTGGGTTTGAGTGGCAAATAAACCTCAATGCCTTGGAGAATAATTTGGAACATATTTTATTTGGTGTTGAGGTTAACAGTTCCTCGGCGTCGGTGGCTGATGTGCTGTTTATACGAGGCGAAAATTCAAACTATATACCTACCTATCAGGTAGATAGATTAAAGGAAGTTTACCCCAAGTGCCAGGTTGTTAGTATTCCCGATGCTGGTCATTGGGTGCATGCCGAAAAGCCACAAATGTTTGTCTCAGCAGTTATGAGCTTTTTGGGTTAAACCTCTGAGCGGCTTACGTTTTCAGGCGAAATACTAGGGAATCCATTATACCTCAGAAAAAGCTGCGCTACTGTTAGCACATCCTTTTCGCAGTAAATTACAATTCGGTTCAAATCGTTCAGTTCATAGTAACACTTTGCCACTTCGCTACCGTCTATATCGTCCTTAGGCGAGGGAATTCCAAAGATGTACGATAGCAGGTTCAACGAAGTATAGTGCTTGAAATCGCCAAACTTCCATAGTTCCATGGTGTCGAGGAATTTTACCTCCCAGGGTTTTTTGCCAGCTACGTTAAGTATATCGGGTATCTTAATTCCATTAACCAGCATTCGGCGGGCAATGTATGGGAAGTCAAATTCCTTGCCGTTATGGGCGCAAAGGTTAAGGTTTGGTTTTCGGGCTGAAAATCCGTTTACCATTTCGGCAAAGCTTTTTAATATATCAACCTCACTGTCACCATAATATGATTTTACTCTGAATGAGTAATTGCCATTGGATGCTGCAATGATGCCCACGGAAATACAAATAATCTTTCCAAACTCGGCATAAATTCCGGCTCGCTCATATATTGCTTCGGGTGTTTCATCGGGCTTTGCCAACGTTTTCGCCTTTCTATCCCATAGTTTCTTGAGCTCCTCGGGCATTTGGTTGTACTCAGGGTATTGAGGAACTGTCTCAATGTCCAGGAAAAGAATTTCATCGAGTTTAACATCGGTGAGCATGGCTACAGCAAATTATGTGAACGGAGTGTCTTTTCAATTATTGATGTTAGAATATTTATGGCAACCGAGTTATTTCCGCCCTGAGGCACAATGATATCGGCATACCGTTTTGTAGGCTCAATGAACTGCAGGTGCATGGGTTTCACGGTTTTTTCGTAGCGTTCCAGCACCTTGTTAACTGAGCGGCCTCGCTCCACAATATCGCGGGCTATTACACGCGACAGCCTATCGTCGGCATCGGCGTCAACAAAAACCTTGATGTCCGTTAACTTCCGAAGTTCTTCGCATGTAAAAATCAGAATACCCTCAATAATTACCACATGGCAGGGCTCTATCCTTATGGTTTCAGGTGCCCTGGCGCATGTGAGGTAGGAGTAAATGGGTTGTTCAATGGGCTTCCCGGCTTTCAAATCCTTTACATGTTGAATCAGCAGTTCAAATTCTATTGAATCGGGATGGTCAAAGTTCATCTCCTGACGTTGCTCTAGGGGTAAGTGTGAGTTGTCGCGGTAGTAGGAATCCTGAGGGATAACAACCACCTCACCCTTGGGAAGCAAATTAATGATCTTGTTTACAACCGTAGTTTTACCTGAGCCGGTACCCCCAGCTATACCAATTATTAGCATCCTGTCAACTTTTTGTGTTACCTTTGCAAAAGTAGTAATGCAAGTTAATTATTTAAATAGATTTCAGCAAAAATAAACTCTAAGTAATGGGCAACGCATTATACCCTTTAAAGTTTAAGCCTATTCTTAAAGAGCGCATTTGGGGAGGTGCCAAGTTGCGCGATAAAATGGGTAAGCAATTCCCAGATTCCAAGGAGAAGTATGGTGAGAGTTGGGAAGTGTCGGGAGTTGAAGGTGATGTTTCGGTTGTGCAGAACGGTTTTCTGGCTGGAAACACCCTGAATGAGCTGATTGAGGTTTACATGGGCGACCTTGTGGGCGAAAGCCTTTACGAGAGGTTTGGCGAGGAGTTCCCCTTGCTCATAAAACTAATCGATGCTTCCGAAACCCTTTCAATCCAGGTTCACCCCAGCGATGAAATTGCCAGGGAGCGTCATCATGCCTACGGCAAAACCGAAATGTGGTACATTATTGATGCCGATAGGGATGCTCTCATATACACTGGATTTGAAAAGGATATCACCCGGGAAGAGTACATTCAGGCAGTAAAAGATGGAAACCTGGAGCGTTACTTGCACCAGGAGCAAGCCATTGCCGGCGACGTGTTCTTTATCCCAGCAGGTAGGGTACATGCCATTGGGAAAGGGGTGCTGCTGGCTGAGATTCAGCAAACCTCCGATATCACCTACAGAATTTTTGATTGGAATAGGGTTGATGGTTCAGGTAAATCCCGTGAACTTCACACTGAACTAGCTGTGGATGCAATTGATTTCTCCAAGGTCCACAACCCCAAAACACATCCTGAGTATGAGGTGAATAGAACAAGTGAGCTTTCCGCTTGTAAGTACTTTACTGTTAATAGGATTACCTTTACTAGCGCAATGCAGCGCGACTATAATATGCTCGACTCCTTTGTTATTTACCTTTGCCTTGAGGGTGAGGGTAGCGTTGTTTACGCATCGGGCGCCAGCGAACGCCTAACAAAAGGCGAAACAGTACTTTTGCCTGCCGATTTGAAGGATGTCATTTTGCGACCGCAAGGGAAATGCTCCTTGCTCGAGGTGTATGTAAATCCGACATGAGTTTTTATCGTGCAGTACTTGAACCGTTAAAAATTCATTTAGTTCGTGCATTAAAAAAATCATTTTATCATTAAATTGCATTGTTTCGTAAAAAAAGGAAACAAGTTCATGAACTAAAACTTTGCGGGATAAAAATTATTTACGTATCTTCAACTGATATTTATACGGATGGATAGCGTCATTTATTTCATAAAATCGACCCTGGCAAATGAGATTGCAGCAAGTGGTTTCCCCCTTATATATAAGGGCGAAATGAACCACCAAATCATGCGTTCATTTGCCTTTATGGCAAACAGGAAGATTGCTGAAATGAATGTACCCACCGCGACCCGCAAAAGGGTTTTTCACATCATGATTGAATGCTTGCAGAACATCACCAAACACTCCGACGATTACGATGAAAAAGATAAACAGATTGGCAATGGTTTGTTTGTGGTGGGCAAGGAGCGCGATAGCTTTTACATTGTAACCGGCAACCTGATTAGCAACAATAAGGTTCCCATTCTGGAGCAACGACTCGAAAGGCTTAACAATGCCAGCCCTACCCAGCTAAAGGAGATGTTCATGCAGCAGATGGTTGAAGGTGAACTTAATGAGAAGGGTGGAGCCGGTCTAGGGTTAATTGATATTGCACGCAAATCGAAACGCAAGCTATATTACCATTTTGTTCCTTACGAGAATAATCGCCACTTTTTCATCCTAGCCGTTACTATCCCTATCTCGGCCGAAGAGGACGATTTTTAATTATTTCACCATACTTATACTTAAAAGGTATGGAATTTGTATAAAATCATTTGATTTATTCTAACTTTGTCATAACAGTTTACCAAGTAAACATTTTTACATGAAAGCTTTAAGTATTCTTTTGTTTGTTTCGGTTGTTTTGTTTGGGAATTTAACAGCCCAAACTATCACCGAACTTATGAGTAAGGAAAAAATTGCTCAGAACAGAATAGAAACCATTACCCAGTTCACTCACCGTTTACAGGGCAATAAGGTTGATAGTAAAGGTTATAAATCGGTTGAAACCACATACGATAAGTATGGGAATATTGTGGAAGTTGTAAACTACAAACCCAACGGAGTGGTTGCTTCACGGCATTTGTATAAGTACAATGCTAGCGGGCGAAAAATTGAGTACCAGCAGTTCCAGGATCTTCCAAGTAAAGGGTTTGCATTGGCTTTCCGTCAAGCTTTTACCTACGATTCCAAAGGCAATAAGCTTACCGAAATTGGTTACGATGGACAAAAAACCTACCGTGTGGCTTACTCCTATTTTCCCGATGGCAAGCAAAAGGATATTACCAAATACTCGGCAAGTAATGCCGTTGAGGAGAAATGGATTTTTGAAAATTCAACCAACAAGGTAAATATTTCAATTTACAAGCCTTCCACAACTTTATACAAGATCATTGAGCGGACCATCGACTCGCAGGGGCGGGTAATTGAGGAAAAAAATCTTACCCCTGCCGGCAAGGAATTAGGCCGGACCGCCCTAAGGTATGGCGATGGCGATATGCTGCTAACTAAGGCTGAATACTACGGAGGTGAACTACGTGCTACCTACGACTATGTTTACGATGAAAAAAAGCAAATGATTGAGGTTTACCTGACCAAACCCGGCGCTAGCAAGATACTTTACAGCTCATACAAGTACGACAAAAACGGCAACCTGCTGGAGGAAAAATGGTACGAGGATGGCGCTTCGGATTATTCGCGCCGCAACTACAGGGTTGATAACCAGGGCAATATAAACGAGGTTGATGCCTACTACTCCGATTACAAGTACCGCGTTGTTTACAGGTACACCTATAAATTCATCAAGTAATATAATTGTTAGCTGATTTGTAAGGAAAGGGTCTTAAAAAGACCCTTTTTTGCTTGCTTCAATATCAATAAATTAATAACTTGCTGGTGTTTTTTAAACCATAGGGGCTGTGAGGCATTATTCAAAGCTGTTTCTGTTTTTTGCACTAGCAATTACAAGTATTAGACTTTATTCTCAGGAAATTGGTCGCTATCCGCTGGTCAACTTCCATCATCGCCAGTATAATGGCCATTCGCAGAGCTGGGCAATCACCCAGGACAACAGGGGCATGATTTACGTGGCCAATAACATTGGCGTAATTGAGTACGATGGGTCCGAGTGGAAGCACATTTCAATTAACAATGCCCTTGCCCGATGCCTGGACACCGACCCCACTGGCCGGGTTTGGGTAGGAGGTCAGGATGAGGTGGGATACCTCGCAGCAGACTCGGCTAACACACTTAAATACTACTCCCTTAATAAACTGCTACCCGAGCGTTTTGCCAAGCCCGGTCTTCTAAGGCAAATCTATCACACCGGTCAGGCGGTTTACTTTTCCACTTTCAAAGCTTTATTTCGAATTAATGGCGATTTAACCGTTAACTATTGGGAACCTAAAACCCAGTTCCATCGCTCATACCATGTGGATAAATACATCTTTATTAACCAGCGCGATTATGGCCTAACCTACCTTTTTAACGATTCGCTGGTTAAAGTACCTGGAACCGAAATTCTTGGTACACAAATGGTTTACACCATACTGCCTTTTAATTACCAGTACTTACTGGTTGGAACTCAAACAAATGGATTTTACCTTCTTGATAAGCAGGCGCTAACCACTCGTACCTTACCCCCCGATTTTAAAACCCTCATCCCGTTCAGAACATCAAACGATAATTTTTTTATCACAAATCGAATCTACTCCGGAATAATGCTTGATGATGGGCTGTGGGCTATTGGAACTTATTCCGGAGGTGTTGCTATTATCAATCGCAGCGGGAACATTGTTAGAACCATCAGCAAGGAAACAGGTCTACAGGACAATACTGCCTGGTATTTGTATGCCGACAACTCCAAAAACATCTGGATGGCATTAAATAATGGGATATCGTATTCGCCATTTCACTCGCAGCTGACAAGTTGGACTGAGCAGGACGGTATAAGCGGAGTTATACAGTCGGCAGTAAATTTCAAGGGAACCATTTACTACTCTTCCAATACCGGTGTACATTACAAGAAAAACTTTCATTTTGAAAAGGTTATCGGCATTAACGATTTGTCGTGGGGTTTATTTATTTACACCGATGAAAACGGACAGGAGTATTTGCTGTCGGGAACCGCAAGTGGCATTTATAGGATTGAAGGAGCGAAGGCAATCCCTGTAACAAATACTAGGGTAAATGCATACTCATTCATCAAGTCCAAGATTTACCCGGGTATTCTGTACGTTGGCCTTTACGATGGGGTGGGGGTTATACAGGAGAACAAGGGAATATTCAAGTTTCTGGGATACTTGTATAGCTCACCTTTTGAGGTTTACAAGGTAGCCGAGGATAAAAACGGAGACATCTGGTTTACTCAACGCTATAAGGGCATTGGATTTTTGGATATCGTCAACCCTTTTGAACTTGTAGCAGAAAAGTATAAAGAGTATACCTTGCCATTTCACCCAAAATGCGATGATATTGCCGTTAACTGCATCGATGGGCTTATACTGGCAAGCACTGAAGGGGGGCTTTCCAGCTACGATATTAACACTGACTCATTTATACCTGAAAATATTCTGGGTACTCAGTATGCTACTGGAACTATTGGGTTAAGAATTCTGGCATGCGATAGAAATAACGACATTTGGTTTGAAACCTATAAATTTCAAGCAAATCGTAAGTTGGAAAGAGTAACAAAATATGCCGATAAAACCTACAGGCGATCTCCAGCCCAGTTTAATCTGATTCCGGAGACCATCTTTTTTGATGTTTATACTGATTCCGATAATGTATCGTGGATTTCATCAACCGACGGGCTGTTCCGCTTTGATGCCAACGAGCATTTCCCTGCTGATCAAATACCACGTGTTTATATCAGGCAAGTACACTCCAAGAAAAAGGGAACGGTTTACGGTGGGTTCACCTTTGACAGCCTTGCCACCCGCCCGTTTGCTGAGACCATATCCGTTCAGGTTCAGCAACCCATTGTACTGCCTGCCAGGGTTAACGATTTAATTATCTATTTCTCTTCACCCTACTACCAGCCCAACCATCAGCTACATTATTCCTATAAACTTGAAGGTTACGATGATGACTGGAGCCCCTGGAATACTAGTAGATTCAAGGAGTACACTAACCTTAAACCCGGCAACTACCGGTTCATGGTAAAATCCAAAACTCTACAGGATATCGAAAGCCCTGTTGAGTATTTTCCCTTTGTAATTGACCATCCCTTTTACCTGAAGTGGTACGCTTTTATCCTATACCTTGCTTTGGCTGGGTTGATAATTTTTGCAATTGTTAGGATTAACACCCGAATATTGAGGGTTTCAAACATTAAGCTGCAGCATCTGGTCGATGAGCGAACCAAGGAGCTGAAGGAATCGGAGCGAGCGCTTACCGAAAAGAACTTACTGCTACAACACCAAAAGGAAGAAATCCTCTCGCAACGCGATGAGCTTGAGGAGCGCAACCGTCACATCAACGATAGTATTCAGTATGCTAAAACCATCCAGCAAGCCATACTTCCTGACCTTAACTCCCTATTTGCCCACGACTTTGAGCACTTTCTCATATACCTTCCTAAAGAGATGGTCTCCGGCGACTTTTACTGGGTTGCTCAGGTTGGACCCAAGGGCAGGCCAAACGATAAACTTTTTATTGCCGTTGTGGATTGCACTGGTCATGGAGTGCCCGGAGCATTCATGTCGTTAATCGGTAGCCGGTTGCTCAGTGAGATAGTTGTTGAGCGCAAAAACCATAACCCTGCCGCTATCCTTACCGAACTAAACGATGAGGTAAATAAGGCCCTACGCCAGGATGTGAGCGAGAGCTTCGATGGTATGGATGTGGCTTTATGCCTAATTGAATGTAAATCTGATAATGCCTACGTGGTAACCTTTGCCGGGGCAAACCGCCCCCTATACTACTGCCTTAAGGGCGACAATAACATGCAAACCCTAAAGGGTAACCGCAAATCCATTGGCAGCGTGCTGCCCGACGTGGAGCAGGAATTTTCAAACTGGCGAATATCCATGCATGCAGGCGACATGCTAGTCATGGCCACCGATGGTATAACCGATCAGAATAACACCCTGCGTAAAAAGTACACCACCTGCCGCTTGCATACATCCATTGTTTCGGCACTGGGGGAACCAATGCCCCAGATGCAAAGCATCATTCTGGACGATTTCCTGAACTTCAAGGTAGACGAACCCCAACGGGACGATATCACCGTGCTGGGGATAAGGTTTAAGTAGGGACTTGGTTTTGAATTGTAGGTAACGGCTGAGGGTGTGACCAGTTTGGGGGCGCGGGGCTTGGGATTTATCCCACGTTAAGAAGCTCCTTGCGTGCCGACCCGCTTGCCTAACCCATTCAGCCCATATTGGTTACACCCCTTGTTGGCAGCAGTTGATTATTTCTGTATTAGATTTTATCAAAACCATCTTTTCCTTCTAAAATATGTCACCATCCCCAAAAATATGAGAATGAAAATCATCCATATTCCAAAATAGCCATACTTCCATTCAAGTTCAGGCATATTTGTAAAATTCATTCCGTAAATACCCGCAATGAAGGTCAACGGAATAAAAATGGTAGCAACAATTGTTAAGGTTTTCATCACCTGGTTCATTCGATGTCCTTGCACCGAAAAAAACAGGTTTGTTTCACTCTCAAGTGATGAAAGAATCATATCACTATTATCAATAAGGGTTAAACA
>DSBV01000017.1 GCA_011045955.1 Bacteroidales bacterium
AGTTGAAAAAGCACAGGGAAGATTCCAAAACGCCTTAACCCTTTACCAAAGGTATGTTTACCTTAAGGATAGTATTGAAAATGCCAAACGTAATGAGGCTAACATTGATGCACATATCAACCTGGAACTGGATAAAACAAAGACAGAAATAAAACTGATAGAAGCGGAGGTAGATGCTTTACGAACTAAGGTTGAACTTGACAGAGAACGAATAAACAAGCAAAAGGCCCAACGCAATTTCCTAGTTACAGTTGTAATATTTCTGCTTTCTATAGCTTTAGGGGTCTTCTACCTTTTTTATCAGAAAAGGAATTTAGCCCGACTCCAACGGGAGAAATACGAGGAGGAGGAAAGGATAAACCAAAAATTAAAGCAGTACCAGGCAGAGCTGGAACAAACTATTAAAACTAAGGACAAACTGTTTTCCATCATAGCCCATGACTTACGAAATCCCTTTACTGCCCTTGTAGGGCTATCGGAGATTTTGGCCACAAAAGCCGATGAGCTCTCGCCCAGCGAGGTAAAAGAGTTCAGTAACCATATTTACCAATCGGCATCGAATGTACTTGCCCTTACCGAGAACCTGCTTAGCTGGGCACGAAGCCAAACCGGTAAGCTAACGTTAAATCCTGCTTACATAAACATTAGCGAGTTAAATGCTAAGGCTGTTGAAGTGGCATCGTTACCCGCCAGTGAGAAAGGAATAACCATTGAAACCAATTGCAACAAATCCCTTACCGCATATGCCGACTACGATACCATGCTAACAACTATTAGAAATTTGCTTAGCAATGCTATAAAATTCACCCCCAACGGTGGGAAAGTATCGGTTAGTGCTACTTCAGACAATCAAATAGTAACAATACATGTAACTGACACAGGCGTTGGAATTGCACCAGAAAATCTGAAGAATCTATTCAAGTTGGATGGATTTACTACCAAGGGAACAAACTCCGAAAGTGGTACAGGGCTTGGCTTGATGCTGTGTAAAGAATTTGCCGAAGCAAACGGGGGAAGCATCAGCGTAACCAGCACTTTAGGCAAAGGAACAACATTCACTATAACCATTCCATCTAAAAAAGTTAACCATGACCAAGAAAACGATCAAGTATAGCGAAGCAATCGAGGAAGTTGAAAAAATCATTGACCAAATCGAATCGAACGAACTTGACATTGATGAATTAACGGAGAAAATCCGACGCGCCTCGGAATTACTAAAATTCTGCAAGCAAAAACTTCACTTTACCGAAGAGGAAATTCAAAAAATTATTGACCAGATGCAGGAAGATGAAGAGTAAAAAATGCGCAAAAACAGAAATGCAGGCAAAAAATAATTTCCGCAAACGTTTCCATTAATCCATAATTTTTCGTTTTTTTGTTTTAATATCGGAATCGAAAAATGCCTTACAAAGTTTTAGCTGCTTGTGGAAACACCCAACTCTTAGAAGATATTCAACGAATATTCAGCCTTGCCAACGATGACTTTTCGGTAAGTTATATTCTTGATTCCGAGCGTATTATATCAACTATCACCAGCACCAACCCAGACATCATCCTATACGATATCCATTTTGCCAACAAGGCTGCCGCCGATGTTCTATTAATCATAAAGGCCGATATGGCTACATCAAACATACCCATACTAGCCATTGCCGATTTCTTACAACCGGAACATATCCAATCGTTATTCCACGCCGGAGCTGACGACTTTATTGGCTTACCAATAAACACCCCTGAACTTATCCAGCGAACCATGGTAGGGATTCAGCGCGGACATATGCTGAAAAAACTCAAAACCCTATCGGAGCAGTTCGATAGCATTACTACCGCCATAAGCCAAGCCGGCAACTCCGTAATTATTATTAGCAATACGGGTGAAATTACTTGGGTTAACGAAGGTTTTAAACGCCTTTACGAGTGCAGTGTTGAGGAGTTCAAGGCAGCCTTTGGCCAAAACCTTTTCTCAGAATCCATAAATAAAACTACTGCTCAAGCTATTAGGAGATGTATGGCTGGTGAATACGTGGTTTACGAAAGCAAGTGGATTACTCTCTTGGGCAAGGAAAAATATATTCAAACCAGCCTAACCCCCGTTTTTGATGACTTGCAGAACCTGAGCTACATTGTGGCAATTGAGATGGATATTACTGACCTCAAACTAATTGAGAAAGACCTAGCCGAGAAGAACGAGCATCTCCAAAGCATAATGGAGAACCTTGAGAATGCCAACAAGATACTGGAGGAACAACAAAACCAAATTCAGAAGCAGTCCGAATTGCTTGCTGAGGAAAAACAAAAAACCGAGGCGTTACTGCTAAATATTTTACCGCTTGAGGTTGCCAATGCCCTCCAAAAGAAAGGAATATACAAGCCCAAAAAATTCAAGGAAGTTTCGGTAATGTTTGCCGACTTTGTAGGATTCTCGAAAATAAGCGTGGCATACGAAAATATTGATGAGTTCCTAAATGTCCTGAGCAGCTACTTTGAAGCATTCGACGAAATTGTAACCCAGCGCTATATTGAGAAGATTAAAACCATAGGTGATGCATACATGTGCGTGGGAGGATTGCCAAGAACCAACCACAGTCACCCATTCGACACGGTGCTTGCTGCACTTGAGCTACAACGCTATACCAAACTAAGAAACATTGAGGATGCGCAGGCCAACAAACCTACCTGGTCAATACGCATTGGTATTCACTCCGGCAGTGTAATAGCTGGGGTTATCGGTAAGCACAAATTTGCCTACGATATCTGGGGCGACACGGTTAACGTGGCTAGCCGAATGGAAACGGCATGCGAGCCAGGGAAAATAAATATTTCCGAGACCACATACTCATACATCAAGGATTACTTTATTTGCACCCCTCGAGGCAAAATTCCAGCCAAGAATATCGGTGAAATCGAGATGTTCTTTGTGGAACGGATAAAACCGGAATTCTCCGAGGATGCCGATGGCTTTATTCCCAACAGTGCCTTACGAAAGATAGTCTCCTCGCTATAAACCTTTAATCCTGATCCATTTCGCTTACATTGGTAAAGCTGAAGGGAAGTAGCTGTTTTACATCATCAATTTTGATAATCTTTCCTGCTCCTACCATATAAATGGTATAGGGTTTATTTGATATCATCTGATATTCCAGCATTACCTGCCTACAGGCACCGCAAGGCGAGACCGGATTAACAGTAATCCCTTTCTCGTTCGATCCAACAACAGCTAATGCTTTAATTGGAACGTTAGGGTATTGGGCTCCTGCGTAGAAAAGGGCTACTCGCTCTGCGCAAAGACCTGAGGGGTATGCACCATTCTCCTGATTACTTCCGGTAATAATTGCGCCGTTTTCCAATAAAACAGCAGCACCCACTTTGAAATGTGAATAGGGCGAATAACTTCCGGCCAATGCCATTTTGGCCTGTTCAATTAGATTCTTTTCCCAATCCTGCAACTGATGGGTGTCGTGAAACTCAGTATAATCAATTGTTAGCATTGCCAAAGGTTTTTAATGCACTCCCAATCAAAGAATGGGAGTGCATCAAATGTAAGGATTTTTAGACAAAATCGTACTTACAGATTTAATTTTCTTGGTTTAACCATGTTTTCAGGTGCAAGGATGGTATCGAGTTGCTGCTTGGATAGCAAGCCCTTTTGCAGTACCAAGTCGTACACACTTTTATTGCTTACCAAAGCCTCCTTGGCAAGTTGGGTAGATGCCTCGTATCCAATGTAAGGATTTAAGGCTGTTACCAGGGCAATGGAGTTGTGCACCATATTCCGGCAGCGCTCCTCATTGGCAGTAATTCCATCATTACAACGATATTTTAACGTATTCATGCCATTCTTGAGCATTTCAATTGACTCAAAAAGGCTCTGAACAATCACGGGTTCAAAAACATTAAGCTCAAGCTGCCCACCCTCGGCAGCAAGGGTTACGGTTAAGTCGTTTCCAATTACCTTGAAAGCAATCTGGTTTACCACCTCTGGAATAACAGGATTCACTTTCCCAGGCATAATAGACGACCCGGGCTGCATGGGCGGTAAATTTATTTCATTTAACCCTGTTCGAGGGCCAGAGGACAGCAAACGTAAATCATTGGATATCTTTGAAAGCTTAACGGCTAGCCTCTTTACTGCCGATGAGTACATTACAAAAGCACCGGTATCCTGGGTTGCCTCAACCAGATTTGAGGCTAACACCAAATCTAAGCCCGATATTTTACGCAAATGCTTTATCACCTTCTCCGGGTAATCGGGGTCGGAGTTTATGCCAGTCCCTATTGCGGTGGCTCCCATGTTAATCTCTAGGAATAGCCGTACATTCTGATTCAAGCGCTCCACCTCCTCGGAAAGGGTAACCGCATAGGCCTCAAACTCCTGACCAAGGGTCATGGGAACTGCATCCTGAAGTTGCGTTCTGCCCATTTTTATAACATGGGCAAACTCTTTTGCCTTTGCTCTAAACGATTCAACAAGAGATTCAAGAACTCGTACTAGTTTTTTGTTTGAATTGATAAGGGCAATTTTAACAGCAGTGGGGTACGCATCGTTGGTTGACTGCGACATATTTACATGGTTCAGCGGATGGCAGTACTGGTACTGACCCTTTGAATACCCCAAATGCTCTAATGCGCGGTTAGCAATAACTTCATTGGCATTCATATTTGTGGAGGTACCCGCCCCACCCTGTATCATGTCAACCACAAACTGGTTATGGAACTTGCCGTTGGTTATTTCTGTGCAAGCCTTTACGATAGCATCCTTAACCTTGGAATCAAGTAAGCCTAGCTCACAGTTAGCCTCGGCGGCAGCTTGTTTCACCATTGCAAGAGCATCAATTAAATCGGGGTAGAAATTTAGTGTTACCCCAGAAATGTTGAAGTTCTCCAGAGCTCTTAAGGTTTGAACACCGTAGTAATACTCGGCAGGCACTTCCCTCTCTCCAAGTAAGTCATGCTCAAGGCGTGTAGCACCAGATTCATACTGGCTAGCGGGGTTTATCATACGATTGCTGTCATACCTCATTCGCCGCTGAATAACCCTTGTAATATTGGTGAGCACCTTAAGGGCAATTGCAGGATTTGCATTCAAATCCTCAACCCTTAGGAGTAAAGCCTTGGTTGGAACTATAGCCCTTGCCGATGTTGAATGAGTTGACTCTGAGGCCAGTACCCCTTCGCCAAGGAAATCACCCTTTGAGAACTGTGTTAGTTTAAGCTCTACTCCGTATGGATTGCTTTTAAAAAGCTCAACCTGCCCTTCATATATCACCAGTATGCCCTCGCGTTGATTGTTCTCAACGAACAACATACTTCCGGCAGGGAATTCTCTTTCAATTATCCCTTTGACAAGTGTATTTAGCTCCAGCTCGCTTAAACCCCTAAAAAGTTCTATTTTGCTGAGAAAATCAACATAACTCTTTCGACTCATCTCCTTAATTATTTAGGTTTCACCGTAAAAATCTAACACAAAACTAAGCATGCTTGATTCTTTTTGTACATGTAAAATACAAACATTTTTCTTTTTATAATTGTTTAACAAAAAAAGCACTGCATTTTGCAGTGCCCTACCAACCCATGAAAGCAAAAACACTACTTTTTGATGACTTTTACATCAAACTCAACTTCGGTGCTTTTTAATGAATGATTTTCAATAATTGCTTGCTCGTTAAAGTAGGTGATAATATGATCAAGCATAACCGCCTCCGAAACTCCCGATGCAGAGTGCTTGTAAATGTTTGATGCTAGGAGTTTAATTTGATTCTGGTTAGCAATCAGAACTTGAACAGGATCGAGTTCGCCCAGCTTGAACTTCCCTTCAATCTTTCGGAGCTCCTCAAGGTTTGTTCTGATGTAACCCATCAAATCGTTGTACGATTTAGTGGCGGGCGTATTTCGGCGTGAAACAATGGCAACAACCTGCATGGTTTGGGGATCGATAACCGGAGCACCACTGTTACCGTAGCATGTCAAGGCATCAATTTGTAGGTACCGAACACCCAGCTTGTTAGAGAAAGCGGATGAAACTATTCCGGTCTTTATGGAAAGATTTTGCACCACGCCATTAAACCCAAGTACAGCCACAGGCATTCCAATAGGGTAATTCCAGCGTTCACAGATCGACAGGCTTGGAATATCCTGAAATTCGGCAAAATCAATATTAAAAACAGCGTAGTCGGCTTGGTTGTGGATAAATCCGATCCTCAGGTCATCCAGGAATTCCTTGTAATCAATACGCATTGATGCCTTTGTGGTATTAGCGTCAGCTTCAACAAAACGAATTTCTACCTTTTGAGCGCCTTTTATATAAAAGGCCTGCTCACAAGTAACAAGTGATTTGTTAATCTTAAATCCGCTCAACGTGTCAACGAGCACACCATGCTCATTGTAAAAGTTCAGGCAACATACCGATGCTGAACATTTTTCCCAAACCTGACTATACATGGTTTTACAATTTTATAATGTTAAAGTTTTACTAGCGTTATCACAAAAATTAGGGTGATAATGAAGAATATGATAAACACCCCAATGTCAATTTTATTCTTTTTCACTAGCTTGAACATAGTATTAATGTTTTACTCCTTGCCAAATATACGGTAGTTATCGTTGGAGGGTGACGTGTCAAACGTGTCAATAAATTTTTAAGAAAACCCTTTACAACCCGATTAATAGATTTCTTTAAAATCCTTACATTTGAGACATCAAATGCAGTTCGGCAATGGATTTACATAAACAGCTTATTGAAGCCGTTGAAAAACGCTTTGGGAATAAGATATCGTACCAACGCGACTGTAAAATCTTGTCGGAAAAAGTATTTGATCAAACCCACGAGTATATAAGTCCGGCTACTCTCCGCCGACTTTTTGGGTTCCTGAAAACAAATTCTAAACCAACACGTGCCACGCTCGATATTCTTGCTCGCTATTGCGGTTTTAGCCATTGGCAAGACTTTGTTGAAAATCAGATAAAGGCAAGCACTACCTCAAAATCGGATACCCCTGAGCTTTGGAATTTAATTATCACAAATAGCCAGGAGATTAACCATCACAACATTCGATCAATACAAATAAAATCAGGGATTCCATTTGAAAAAACCGTAAGGCGAACATATCTGGAATCGCTACTCAATCACTTTGTGAGCTCAAACCGTTTCGCATTGGCAATTGTGGCCCCTGGCGGTTATGGAAAATCAACATTCATTGCCCACTGGTACCTAAATAACCCTAAAGTAAAGCAACAGCAAGTAATCCCCATCATCATTTCGGCATCAAAGCTAGAAAATTATGCTTTTTCAGAGTTAAATATCGATGAATGGTTATGGAGCCAAGTTGGTATCAACGCATTTTCAATCCCCAATTTAAAAGATGAACTCAAAAAGTTGCCCGGTACGGTTGTATTCATAATTGATGCCCTTGATGAACTTACCCTTACAGGTATTAAACTTGAAAGAACACTTAAAGGAATACACGAACTGTCCAGAGAATTTTCGGAATCGGCCAACACCAAGCTGATTATTACATCAAGGTATGCCACCTGGAAATCGCTGCAGGGTTACCTTATAAATCCTGAGGTTTGGCAAAACATTGATCAATCCAACTTTAACTCTGATAATGCTAACATTCCACCCCTTTCGTACGACGAAATGCAAACAATTCTTGATAACACAGTGAATGAAGAAAAAAAGGAACGCTTGCTTATATTCGAACTGCCTCCATTGCTACGCCAAACTATTTCGTACCCTTTTTACCTACAACTTTTTATTAGCAGCTACGGTAAAACGAACTACCGAAACCTTTCCGACCCGCTGAATATTATCAACGAGTTTATCAAACAAAAGGTGTTTGAGTCCATTTACCCTGAAGAGAAGGCCGACATATTGAATGCCTTGGCCAAGGAATACTTAGAAAATTCTACTCCAGTAAACAAGCAACAGCTGAAAAAGCTCTACCCCATAAACCTAAAAACTGCTGGCAATTACTTTGATGCCTACCACGATTTACTTTCGTTTGGAATTATCTCCGAAGAGAAAGTATATACCGATTCACTAGGCTACTCGACGCTTGTTTCCTTAGGCAATGACAATATTTTAACATCGCTAATTGCCCAAAAACTAATTAAGGAATACGGTTTAAGCGAGAAGTTAATCAATGCAACAAAAAAACTTTTTTCTCAGAATGAGATTTACCCGAAATTGATTGGATACATCTTTAGCATTGGTTTTAATGAACGTAAAGTTGCATTTCTTAAGGACTTGTTCCATCTTTTTTTACCCAACAACATAACCGAACTCACCAATACGCTTACGCTATGCTTTAAGCGAGATGAATCGCTGTTCAAGGAACTACTACCCCACCTACTCATAAATAGTGAAGTGGAAAGGGAACTATTGCTTGTAAATCCCGATTTAAATGGCATTTCATCAACCTATAGTAAAATACTGGAACAGGTGCAACCTGAAAGCCCATACTACATGGATTCAAAAGTGGCTAAGGATTACTGTAACCTAATGGGTTTGGAAATCTCACATATCAATAATAGCAATGAGTGGCATAACAATTTTGTAATGGCTGAGCAAAAATCAGCAAGAATTGCTGGAATGTGGTTCTGCCTTAATATCTTCTTCTCAACTAGCTTTAAAACCGAATCAATAGTGAAGAAAGCCTTGGAATACTATAAAAGTATAAGCTCCACCAATGCAAGGCATGAGTTCAGGGAATCGGTTTTACCATTTGTTTTTATTGACAAGCGCTTTTCCCCACTACAAGATATTTTGGTAGAACCCTTAAATCTCTCGGCACACCAAAAAGCGATGGATTCCATCATTTATGAATTCACAAACCTAACAAAGAATCGTAACCCTTTTTCGCCGGAAAAGCACCACCAACTAATGCAAAACTACAGCCAACTAAATGCCAGCAGGAGCCATTTTGTGATAATACTCGGCGAACTAGCTCGCTCAATATCATACTTCTACGAGAGTAACCTGAACGATGCGCATACCTGTATAAGGAACGCCATTGAACTTTGTGGAATATCGGGTTATCGTTTGCAGGAAATGGTGTTGATGAACATACTTGGTCAAACCCTAATGCGATTAGGAGAAACCGACCATGGACAATCATTTGTTTCGTATACCGATACCCTTTCGGAAAAGTCGGGTGTTAAAATTTACTCCGAGTATTTTGTGTATGGTAGTTGATTAGCTCAACTATTGGGTAGCGCAAGTATTGCGATATTTTAAATCCATGCTCCTCTCCAACCGAATCAAGAACCTGACTAAAAAGACATCCTACTGAGCCGGTTACACCAATTGGTAATTCCGTTAGATTCTCAAATACAGCAAAGTGGTACCTGTATAGAGCCACAAACGCCTCCTTTACAATAGAGTAAACATGTTGGTTGTTGATATTCTCCAGAATAAAAGGCACAAACGATGCAAGGTATGCCGACGGGCGGGGTGCGCTGTAAACCATATTGAGCACATGGCTTAGCTCAACGTTATACTGCTGTTCCAGCCTGTGGGCAATATCGGCATCGAGAGTTTTGTAGAGGTATGTACGCAGCAAAAGCCGTCCCATGTAAGCTCCGCTACCCTCGTCGCCCAGGACAAACCCAAGCGAGGGGGTTCGGTTGGTTAATCGTTCACCATCGTAGTAAGCTATATTTGAACCAGTTCCAAGTATTACCACAATACCAGATTGGCACTTAAATAGGGCACGAGCAGCCCCTAAGGCATCGGAAACTGCATGGATTTTGGCATTGCTAAAAAAGATACCAAGATACCTTGCTACATCCTGCCCCCTTTCATGCACGCCACACCCCGAACCGTAAAAGAAAATCTCCTTTACATGTTCTGGATTAATCTGCTTGGGGTAATTTTGATTTAATGCGCTTAAAAAATCTTCCTGCCTGTTAAAGTATGGACTTAACCCAATGGTCTCGAAACTTGCAATGGGCTTGCTGATCTCTAAAATTCTCCAATCGGTTTTTGTAGCTCCGCTATCGGCAATTATTATCATTTTTCGCTTTTACTTTTACTTTTTTTAAAACTAAAAAATTCATTGGATTTACACCAATGCCATCAATCCGTGCCGATGTAAACCTAACCACTTTATCGTAGTACAAAGGTATAACTATGGCCTTTGAAATAACAATAGAATCGAGGCTATGGTAGTATGGTAATCGTTGGTCATATCTATTAAACAACATTGCTTTCCGGTAAAGCCTATCGAACAGCACGCTGCTGAAATGGGTATAGTTTGGGCCATTAGGAGCAAAATTATCAGTCAGGAAACAAGCCAGGTAGTTTTCCGGATCGGGATAGTCAGCTATCCATGACCCCCTGAAAACGGGCAGTTTCCCATTTGCAAGCATTTCGCGATATGCAGCGCCGGGCAGCACATCAATAATAAGCTTAATACCCACTGTTCCAAGCTGGTTCTGAATGTATTCAAACAAATCGAGGTAATCGTCGGTGGTTGAAACGGTTATCTCAGGTAAAACATTCGTACTATTGTAACCCGCTTGCTCTAGCAATTGCTTTGCCTGTAATGAGTTGTAGGCCAAACCGTAGTTTACATCTGTAAAACCGGGCATGCCGGAAGGAACAAATCCACTGTAAGCCGGAATGCCAAGGTTGCTTCGGAGGTAAAGCATCATTTTCTCTTTATCAAAACTCATAGCAATAGCTTTACGTACCCTTTCGTCGAGTAAAAACCTTTGGTTGTTGGGGAGTTTTGAGGAATCAACAAGTATTCCAATATACTCTGTATTTAGGTATGGGCCTGTAATCATTTTTACATTAGCGGAATACTTGGGGTTTAACCTACCCGAACGGGTAAGAAGTTCATCCTTTGAAGCGGCATTTATCCCCGAAAGAAAATCGATTTTACCATTCAGAAATTCTAGAAATTCCGATTGTTTATCGGGAATAAATGAAATGGAAACAGCTTCGAGGTAGGGTAAGCGGCAGCCAAACTCATCAACCTCAAAGTAATTTGAGTTTCTGCGTAATACAAGTTTTTCCCCATCGCGCCAAAACTTTAAGTAAAAAGGGCCAGTGCCAACCGGGTTGTGGCCAAAATCCTTACCATAGTACGAAACCGCTTCGTGAGGTACAACATAGCAGTAGGGCATGCACAACAAACCAAGAAAGGGAGGGAAAGGCTTTTTTAGCTTCAACACCAGAGTGCTATCGTTGGGGGAAAAGCAGCCATTGTCGTAATTAGGGTTTTCTCTATCAAGCACACTTAACACCCACATGCCGGGCGAGGCTGTAGCGGGGTTTAGTATCCGGCCAAAGGAGTAAACAAAGTCCTGGGCTGTAGTGCGTCGTCCCTTGCCCGATGGGAAAACAGGCGAATCATGAAAATATACATCGTTGCGGAGGTAAAATGTATAGGTTAAGCCATCGGGGGAAATAGACCACCGCTTAGCAATGGCGGGTTCAATAGTAAGCGAATCGGAAAACTGAACCAGGCCATTGAAAAGTTGGCTAACTGGCCAAATCAATGCAAGGTTACGAGCATAGGCAGGATCAAGTGACGTTATTCCCTTACTTTCGTTATACCTGAACACATTGGCTGACTGGTTGTTATGAACCTGGGTGCACGATACAACCATCAAGATTAACAAAAGAAAATATATCCTGTTACAGAATTGCAACATGCCTGAAAATTTTCACTCAAACCTACAAATTTTTAGGACATAGAAGGGCATTTGATGGCATAAAGCGATAAAAAATAAAGACGGAACCGTAAATACGGCTCCGTCTTTACACCTAACTAACCTAAATCAACTAAACCTAACCAACTATTAACCCTAAAACCTATACTAGAAAAACTACTTTTATAACGCAAAAATACAACCATAGTTTCACAAAATTCAGGCCAAAAACGATGATATAAAACACCTTTTTTGGATGGCTTATTTATACTGACATTCAGCAGGATATGTTATAAAACACAAGTGGATTTTTAACGATTATTAACCCTTAACTTGGATATAAAATTTTGTATAGCTGAAGCTGAATTTAATGACTCAACAGGAGGTAACCCTGCAATTTTACGGGCATGATTTACTTTACCAATTTCAAAACCCTCCTCATCAAATCCAAAAAGATATCTGTACGCTATGGCTGTTTTTAGGGTTGATGGCCTACAACGGACTGTTGGCGTAGAGTATCGACCTGGATGTATGTGAATGTAAAACTCATCGCTATGTCCCAACCGCATAACCCAACGAGAACCATCGGAGAGATAAATGCATTTGAATGAAGTTTCAGGTAAACCAAGCCAATGCTTAAAATCGCCAACACAGGATACACCCATACCCATGAAATACCTTTTAACCTCATCTACTATCGCTTTAACAGGAAGTTCACCAATGTAAAAATCGAGCAGGGTTCCCCCAATATACCCTAAAAACTGATCGGGTTGGAATCCTCCGCCCCCTCTGATCTGCTGAATTTGGTTGCATACAAAGCCGCAATGGTGCTTCCAAGGATTGAAAGCGATAGGTTTCTCCTGCACGCATACCGCCTGTCCGTTTTGATATATAACACACATATTTTTAAGCAACCTACCTATTGTTTTGTTTTCTTTGTGGCAAATTACGAAAATTATGAATAAGGTTATAGCTTTATCGCCCATATTTCGGGGTTTAACTGAGGATGAAGTAGTCCATCTTCTAAATGTAACCCCCCACTCCATTCGCTCATTCAGCAAAGGACAAACCATAGCCCAGCGAACCGAGGAGGTTCGAAATTTGTGCATTGTAGTGGAGGGGAGCGTAAAGGGCGAGATGGTTGACTTCTCCGGTAAAATCCTTAAGATTGAGGAGATGCATGCTCCAATGCCCATTGCCCATGCGTTTCTTTTTGGCGAAAATAATCGATACCCGGTTGATGTTATAGCTTTGGAAGACTGCAAGCTACTGTTTATCCCTAAAGTGAAGTTTCTTGGGCTGTTGCAGAAAAACGCACAGGTGCTAACCAATTATCTTAACTCCATATCAAACCGGGCTCAATTTCTATCGAACAAGCTTTGGTTCCTTTCGTTTAAAACCATAAAGGAGAAAATAGCCCATTACCTTCTAAATCTTTCAAAAAGCGAGGTTAGAACTACCTTAATCCTACCAAAATCGCATCAGGAACTGGCAGAGTTTTTCGGAGCTACACGCCCAGCCTTAGCCAGAGTTTTTGCCCAATTGCAGGACGAGGGAATAATTCACATAAACCGACGTGAAATAACCATTCTTAACCGTAACAAGCTGCTGGAAATAATAAAGTAGCTACCGGTAAAAATTTTTAACAAAAGCACCATTGGGCCTTTTGCCATGAACAACCCACAGCCAAAAAGCATAAATAAATCCTAAACCGTAGCCGTATAGCTGAACCCATGCTGCCACTACACTTAATATTGCAACCCTGATCGAATTCTTTTTAAGCAAGGAGTCGAGCAAAATAACAAATGAGTAAAGCAAGGGCAATAGGGAAGTAATAGGGTAAGCCCACAACAGCAGAATTGCTGCGCTCATTACCATAACAAACCCTGAGGGTAATAGGTGTACCAGTTTAAGTGAACTCTTGTGATTTAAACTAAGATTTATGCGGGCCATACCCGAGTTAAATACCTGTTTGAAAAACTTACGGAAATCGGTTCTACGCTTATGGTAAACTAAGGCTTTAGGGAAAAGCCTACTCCTGAAACCCATCTCGAAAAGCCTAAGGCTTAAATCTACATCCTCACCGAACCTCATATTCGAAAAACCGCCAACCGAATGGAATACCTCAGCATTAATGCCCATGTTAAAACTACGAGGAGTAAAGCGCTCCAGCTTTACCCTTCCCCCACGAATGCCCCCTGTGGTAAAAAATGAGGTCATGGAGTAGCCAATGGCCTTTTGAACATCGGTAAATGAGGGGTGGGTAGCATCTGGGCCCCCAAAAAAATCGACGTACTCAGTAGCAAGCTCCTCCTCAACACGGGTAAAGTAATCGCCAGGAATAATGCAATCAGAGTCGAAAAAGATTAGGAATTCCCCTTTTGCCCTTTCGGCACCATGGTTTCGTGTTATTCCGGGTCCAGTATTTTCCTTGAATAAGTATTGAATCTTTAGCTCTGAGGCGAATTTGGTTACTACATGCCTACAAGGCTTCTTTGAGCCATCCTCAACTACTATTACCTCAAAATCACCATAATCCTGATTTGCAAGACTTTGAAGCAATTCCTCAACCTCTCCAGGGCGATTATAAACCGGAATGATTACAGAAAAACGCATAGATTTTAACTTCATTCACGAAGATACAAATATTTTAGTTCTTATTCGTCAACAAAAATATGCCTTACACCACAAAAAACTTTAATTAGACAATAACTTTTCGCAAATGTTTAATCAAAGTCAAAAATAAAATTATCAAAAAGAACAATTTTTAAATTTTGTTAATATATTCGAATGTTTAAAAATCAATCTTTGGCATGAGGCAACTGAAGATAATTAAACAGGTTACAAACCGCGAAGCCGTTTCGCTTGATAAGTACCTACACGAGATTGGGAAGGTTAATTTGCTAACCGCCGAAGAGGAAGTTATACTTGCCCGGAAAATAAAAGAAGGAGACCAAGAGGCTCTGGCAAAATTGGTAAAAGCCAATTTAAGATTTGTGGTATCGGTTGCCAAGCAGTACCAGAACCAGGGATTAAGCCTGCCCGACCTGATAAACGAGGGCAACGTTGGGTTAATTAAGGCAGCCCAACGCTTTGATGAGACCAGAGGATTCAAATTCATATCGTACGCAGTATGGTGGATTCGTCAATCAATACTGCAAGCTTTAGCCGAACAGGCCAGAATAGTTAAACTACCGCTGAATAAAATTGGTTCCATAAACAAGGTTAACCGGGCGTTAGCTGAGCTGGAACAACGCTTTGAGCGCGAACCAACCATTGAGGAACTGTCCGAACTCCTTGAGCTGGCACTCGAAGATATTAAGGAAGCTCTCAGAGGTAATAACAGGCACCTATCAATGGATGCCCCCCTTACACAAGATGAGGACAGCAGCATGTACGACGTACTACTCTCACCCGATTCGCCTATGCCCGATAAGGGATTACTTAACGAAAGCCTACGTCGAGAGATTGAGCGAGCATTATCAACCTTAACTCCACGTGAAGCTAACATTATAAGGCTATACTATGGGTTGAATGGCAAACATCCGCTTACCCTTGAGGAAATTGGCGAAGAGTTTGATCTAACCCGTGAGCGTGTGCGTCAAATCAAGGAAAAAGCGCTAAAGAGGCTGAAGCAAACCACAAGGAGTAAAATACTAAAAAGCTACCTAGGCTAATTGATACCCAACGACCCGTTAAGCGGGTCGTTTCCTTTTTTTGTTACCTTTGCATAAAATGTAAACTCCATGGAACGTTTAGTAGCCCCATCGATGCTTTCGGCCGATTTTGTAAACCTGGCCTGCGATATCGAAATGGTTAACAAGAGCCAGGCCGACTGGTTTCATCTGGACATAATGGATGGCGTGTTTGTTCCAAACATTTCGTTTGGATTTCCAGTAGTAGAACGTATCAAGGCATTGGCTACCAAACCGCTCGATGTTCATCTGATGATTGTTGACCCCGACCGATACCTTGAACGCTTCCGCGAGGCTGGCGCCAACTGGCTAACCGTTCACTACGAAGCATGCACTCACCTAAACCGAACTCTTTCAAGAATAAGAGAGTTAGGGATGAAAGCAGGTGTTTCAGTTAATCCCCACACTCCCATTGAGCTGCTTACCGATATTGTGGAATATGCCGATTTGGTTCTTATCATGTCCGTAAACCCCGGATTTGGCGGTCAAAAATTTATACCCAACAGTATCAACAGAATTGAAAGGTTAAGGAAAATGATCGATATAAAAGGGCTTCCAACGCGAATTGAGGTAGATGGTGGCGTTGGGCCAAGCAATGCCAAGCAAGTGTATGAGGCTGGAGCTAACGTTCTGGTTGCTGGTAATGCCATTTTTAAAGCCGATAATCCGTTAACGGCTATTGAGATGATAAAGAAAGCCTGACCCAATTTAAAAGATTGTTTTTCGGAAGATGTAAGTTTTCCTTATCCGGTCAAATGAATCTATAAACTCTCTGAACGATCGGGTCTGAAAATTATTGGAAAATGCTTTTTCAGGTGTTGAATGTATTTCAAGCATTATTCCATCAGCGCTAGCCATTATTGCAGCCAGTGCCTTAACCTCAATGAATTGTCTGACCCCTACATCATGCGAAGGATCGCAGAAGACAGGCAAATAGCTTTTCTCCTTAAGGTATGGTATTGCATTCAAATCTAGAGTGTTTCTGAAAGTCTTATCGAAACTTCTGATTCCGCGTTCACAGAGGATGATATCCTCATTGCCCCCCGAGAAAATATACTCAGCAGAAGAAAGCAATTCTTCAAGAGTAGCTGACAAACCGCGTTTTAGGAGAACAGGTTTGTTTACCTTGCCCAAAGCATCAAGCAGATCAAAATTCTGCATATTCCCCGCACCAACCTGGAACACATCAACGTAATCGTACATCTTATCAATCTGCGAACAGTCCATTACTTCGGTAACCACCTTTATCCCATTAGCCCTACAATGCTTCCAGAAGAATTTTAAGCCTTCAAGGCTAAGTCCTCGGAAAGAATATGGTGAACTCCGAGGTTTAAAAACCCCACCCCGCATGAACTTTATGCCATTCTCTTTGAACACCCCAACTGTTTCAACCACTTGATCTTCCGACTCTATTGAGCAAGGGCCAGCAACTATGGTTAAGTTGGTTCGGGAGATTTTAAGTCCATCACCAAAATCTATAACGGTGTCTTTATTGCGCCACATTCGCGACACCAACACATAGGTTTTGTCGATAAAATGAACATCCTTAACACCTGGTAAATCACCAAGTTCCTGCATATCAAAGTTTTCTTGCCCCATGCAAACTGCATAGGAATTACGGCTTGTTTGGATATATCTATACTTAAAACCCTTATTTAGAAAAATATCAAACAGACCTTCCTTATCAGCTGTAGAGCTGTCAAATTGTATAAGATACGCACTTATGATTAATTAGGATTTAATTGAGCTAACGAACCATTTAACAGCCTCATGGAGGTTTGATTCACAATTTGCAATATACTTGAGAAAAGCAGTTCCCACTATTGCTCCATTTGCATGCTTGCATGCAATTTCAAAGGTTTTACTGTTATTTATACCAAAGCCCACCATAATGGGATTTTTCAAATGTAGCGATTGTAGCATTTTCAAATAACTTACATCCAAACTCATTTCATTGTTTTCATTACCCGTTGTAGACGAATTGCTTACTGCGTATATAAAGCTATCACTTAAATCATCTATCATTCTTATTCTTTGAATAGGAGTACTAGGTGTAACCATTAGTATATGTGGAATATTATAGCGTTTTGAGTACATTAGATAGCGCTCCTTCAATTCAATCAATGGGATATCCGATATAATAACACCACTAATGCCGACGTCTTGGCATTTCATATAGAAATTTCCTACCCCAAAGCGATGTACCGAATTAAAATACCCCATAAGAACTATTGGGATATTGACTAATGGAATAATCTCATTTAGCTATTCAAAAATAATATAAAGGGTTATCCCATTAATTAACATTACTTGTGTATTGAATGGTTGGGCCGTCGGCTAAAGGGTCGGAAAAAAGAATGCCAACCTCAATCATTTGTACACCCGCTTTTTCAAGTGCAGGGATCAACTCATACAATGAATCAAGTTCAGGATAGCCTGCCGTAACAAAAACCGAAAGCAGCTTGGCATTTTTTTCGAATTGCTTTTTAATTTTATTCATCTTTTTCTAAATGTATTTTGTAGGTTTCCATATCCTTATCGCCTCTGCCCGATAGGTTCACAACAACAATACCAGATTCCTTGAAGTGCAATTTTTCAAGCGCTGCGATTGCATGAGCCGATTCCAATGCAGGTATTATCCCCTCCAACCTGGTAAGTTTAAGAGCCGCATTAACAACCTCCTCATCATAAACAGCAATATACAGAGCCATTTGGATTTGGTGTAGAAATGCGTGGAGTGGTCCAATACCGGGATAATCAAGCCCTGCCGAAGCCGAATGCGCTTCAATCTGACCGTCGTGGTTTTGTAACAAATAGGTTTTGCAACCATGAATAATCCCTACTTCATCTTTTAGGATTGAAGCTGCGGTTTTTTAAAGCATTGCCTTCTATTCCACCAGCCTCAATACTATTAAGTTTAACTCTATCATTACCTATGAAATGAAAGAATACCCCGGCAGCATTGCTTCCACCTCCCACACAGGCAATTACATAATCGGGGAAACGGGCCCCCTCCTTTTAAAACAGTTGATTCTGAATCTCTTCGATCATTACCGACTGTAACCAAGCCACCATATCGGGGTAAGGATGCGAACCAATAGTAGATCCAATCAGATAGTGGGTGTCATGGGGATTACTAATTCAATATCGCATAGCTTCATTGGTAGCATCTTTTAGTGTTTGGCTACCCGACCTCACATCATACAGTTCGGCCGTAAGCATTTTCATCCGTAATAGGTTAGATTTCTGCCTTGCCATATCCTTTTCCCCCATAAAGACAGTGCACTTCAGCCCCATTAAAGCACAGGCAGTAGCGGTGGCTACTCCATGTTGACCTGCTCCTGTCTCTGAAATAATCCTACTCTTCCCAGGCCTTTTAGCCAAAAGAATTTGTCCGAGCACGTTATTAAGCTTATGGGCACCGGTATGGCATAAATCTTCGCGTTTAAGGTATATTTTGGCTCCATAATGTTTTGATAGGTTCTGTGCAAAAAACAAAGGGGTTGGGCGGCCAACGTAATCGTGCAATAACTTGGTAAACTCGTCTTTAAAACTTTCAGAACTCAAAATAGCCTCGTAACTATCAGCAAGTTCGGCCACATTAGCCCAAAGCAGTTCTGGAATAAATGCGCCTCCAAACTCACCATAATACCCGTCTGAATCAGGGAACTTTGTCATAACTTCTTATTTTACCAATGAAATATTTGAGCTTATCAATATTCTTTAAACCTAGTCTAACCTCAAAGCGGCTATTGAGGTAGAGGCCTAAAAAACCTGGAAGTCCGATTAAATTGAATAGCCCGCCGAAATCGGGACCAATTCCACCACCTACAAGAAACGGTTTACTCCAATGATAATCAGAAAAAATTGAGTGATTAAACTCATGGCCATTCCCGCCTAATTTGAAACCTTTAGCATCGAACAGGATGTATTCGCAAACCTGCTGGTATTCTGAGACATTTCCCGGCAACTCATTTGTAACACGAAATACCTTAATGGGCTTTACAAACGAGGACAATTCCTTACAATACCCTACAGTTTCATCTCCATGTAGCTGCACATATTCAAAACCAAATTCATCTACTAGTTTACACACTTCGTCTATTGGTTTATTAACCGTAACAGCAACCCGTTCTATCTGATGAGAAATTAACTCGAATTTAATTTTATGGACGCAATCAGAAATATCGCGGGGTGATTTGCTGAAAAAGATAAAACCAAGAAAATCGGGCTCTAACTCAACCAGCCTGGAAATATCATCGTTTGGGGTAATACCACAAATCTTAATTTTAACCATAAATCTAATCGCCATTAACAAGATAACTCGTTTTAGTTATCAACGCAATAAATGTTTCTACAAACCGATGACACTTTTTAGCCGGGTCGGTTGCTCGCATAAAAAGTTCGCCTATCAAAAAACCATTAAACCCATAATTCCATAATTTTACTGCATCGGTAGCCGAACTTATTCCGCTTTCAGCCACTTTAACCACATTAGCAGGTAACCTATCGGCTATGCTAATTGCCGATTCGAAGTCTGTTCTAAAATCAGTAAGATTCCTACTATTAAGACCAACTAAGTTTGTATCGCAGGGAACCTAGTAAAGATTACTGGCATTGTGAAGTTCTACAAGAACTTCCAATCCAAAACTTACAGCCAAGTTGAACAATTACTTAAGTTTAATTTCGTCTAGGATTTCAGCAATAAGAAGTATTGCATCGGCTCCGATACTTTTAGCTTCTATTACCTGATATTCGTCAATAATAAAATCCTTGCGTAGAATTGGGGCATAGTTAACTCGGCGTACAGCTTTTAAATCGTCGCAACCCCCTTTAAAAAATAGAGCGTCGGTTAAAACAGATATAGCAGATGCGCCGGCCTGCATGTAACCCAAAGTTACCTTTTCGGGTATTGCAAACTGGTTAATGTATCCTTTTGATGGCGAATGCCTTTTAAATTCGGCAATTACACCCGATAAATCGGGTCTCAATACATATTTTGACAAGGAGAGAGGTTTTGTATTGAAGTATGGCGAACGCTCAAGGAGTTTAATGGGATAAAGTTCTTTTCGCTCCTCAACCTCACCTTTTTTGTGCTGAACAATCTGCTCTAAAATATTCATTTTTGAAACGACATTAAAAGATTAAACCTATTTTGAGCCTTACCTGAGAAAAGGGAATCTTTGGCTCTTTCAACCGATACAGTTAACTCCTCATTAAGGAAGCAGGAAATAGCAAGTGCTGCGTTTGCCAAAACAACATTAATCCTATCCTTACTGGCTGTACCCTTTAGTACATCAAAGAAAATTTCTGCTGCACTTTCGACACTAGAAACCCCATCTAGGCTAATAGGATCTATCTTTTCAAAACCAAAACTCGAAGGCAAAAGCGTATATTCCAATTTCTTAGAAAACACCTTAATAACATCAGTTAAAGCAACCTCATCATAACCATCAATGCTATGGACAACCCTAAAGTCATCAAAAAATTAGGTGCCAAGTATGCATACTGACTTGCAACCTCAAGATTGAAGACCCCTACAAGTTGATGTGATGGTTTAGCAGGATTTACTAGGGGACCCAAAATGTTGAAAAAAGTTCTAAGTCCGAGTCCCTTTCGAACTAGGCCAACCTTTTTTAGAGCGGGATGAAACAAAGGGGCATGCATGAAACATATTCCAACCTTATCCATTTCTCTTTTTAACTTATCCTCATCGGTTGTGAATCTGTAGCCTATAAATCCAGCAGATTTGATGAATCGGTGTTAGACGACACTCCATAATTTCCATGTTTAGCAACAGGTATTCCTGCCCCCGCAACCAAAAACGAGGCTATGGTTGAGATGTTGAATGTATTTTTCCATCGCCACCCGTTCCACAAAGGTCAATGAATTTCAAACCACCTAAATTAACGCTGACTGCCATCTCTATGAGTATATCCCTAAAACCTTTAAGTTCATCAATTAAAGGCATGCTAATCCGATATGCTGCAAGTACTGCTGCTGTTTGCATTTCATTTACATCACCATTAATAATTGCACCCATGATCGCTTTGGCCTCATTATAGTTCAGCGGCTGGGATTCTAATGGTTTCTCAATAAGTGCTTTCATCAAACGTTTATTTTACATTTTGGTGGAACATACTCTAAATTAAGCCAGATTAAGGGGTTGATACAGGTTAAAATCTTTTTAACCAGTTAAATATCATTTTTTTACCTTTTAGCGTAAGGATTGATTCGGGATGGAATTGAACGCCACAAATATCGAATCGATTGTGAGACATTGCCATAATCTGGTTATTTTCATCAACGGCATTAACAGCCAAATACTGTGGAACGGTGTCGGGGTCAACAACCCAAGAATGGTAACGGCCAGCAACAAATGTGTCGTCAATATCATCAAAAAGATAATGCCTTGGCTCCAAAATCCTCATGGGGGTAGCAACTCCATGGAAAACAGTCTCAATATTCAACAATGAAGCCCCAAAGTTCTCGGCAATGGCTTGTAAACCAAGGCAAACTCCAAATATCCTTTTAGTTTTGTAAAACTCGCGAATAATTGGTAGAAGCAGTCCTGCATCCTTAGGCAAGCCAGGACCCGGGCTCAGGATTATGCCATCGTGTTTTGAAACTTGCTCGATTTCTATGCAATCGCTTCGTACCACTTCAACTGTGTGCTTCCCAAACTCATCAACATAATGGTATAGATTATAAGTAAAAGAATCGTAATTGTCGAGTAAAAGTATAGATGCCATATTGTTGGTTTTTTAAAAAGTTTAAAACAGTATGCCCTCTCTTTGATTCAATGCACAACGAAGCGCTTGAAGCTTCGAGTTCACTTCCTGAAGTTCAAGTTCAGGAATAGAATCAATAACAACGCCTGCTCCTGCCTGATAGTACAATCGTCCACCTTTTGAAAAGAACGACCTTATGGTTATAGCATGGTTAACATCGCCATTTAATCCAACATATCCTACTACTCCACCATAAACACCGCGTGCAGTTGGCTCAAGCTGTGAGATAATTTCCATTGCACGAAACTTTGGCGCACCACTTAAAGTCCCTGCTGGAAAGGTACTTGCAAGTACTTCGTAAGGTTTATAGTCATTTGGTAAATCTCCAAAAACAGAGGAAACCAGATGCATCAAATGAGAATACCTATGAACTTCGCGATAACTCTCTACCCTAACATTTTTTGCCATTCTACTCAGGTCATTCCTTGCCAAATCGACAAGCATGGAATGCTCTGCATTCTCCTTTTTGCTTGAAAGCAGTTTTTGAAGTTCAACATTATCCTCTTTTGCATTACCATGCCTTTTTACTGTTCCTGCAATGGGGCTAACCATTGCAACACCATTTTCAATACGCAAATGAGTTTCAGGCGAAGAACCAAAAATCTTAAAATCGAGAAAATCAAGATAATACTGATAAGGCGATGGATTAATACTCCGCAATTTACGATAAACATTAAATTCGTCGCCTATAAAAGGTTGCTCAAAACGTTTCGACAAAACAACTTGAAAAGTATCGCCTAGCGCACAATGCTTTCTCCCTTTATTAACAATGTTCAAATATTCTTGGTCGGTCATATTAGCAATCTCATCCCCAACAAGTTTAAAATAATAGTTTGGCACAAAACGCTTCGACAAAATATCAAGTACCTTAATAGTAACCTCTTGGGAACCATCTATATAATTCTCGCTAACTGTGAGAATATGATGAAAGTGGTCAAATGTCATAACCACTTTATACAAATCATAATTAATTAAAGGTATACAATCAATCTTTTTATCAATATTAATAGTTTCAAAAAAACTGACAGCGTCGTAAGCGGTATAACCATAAAAACGAGCATAACTACTTTTTTCACTCCCCCTTTCAACTTTAAATCTATCGAAGAAATCACTGACTACAGATACAATTTCACAATTACAATTTTTTTGGTAGTTTTTTCTATCTAAAATATAGGTTGACACCTCATTCGCATTAACACTTATCCCTGCAATGGGGTTTATGCAGATATACGTGAATGCTTCGCTCCGATGCCTATAATCGCCGCATTCAAACATGAGCAATTGAGGAAATTCATCGCGTAGTCTCAAATAAACCCCAACAGGGGTTAAGGTGTCGGCAGAGATAACTTTTTCCTTAATTGTAAATTCCACATTGAATGCGGAATTATTCTCATTTGGTTTTGCAATCATTTTTCTTATCCTTTAAGCCTTTTAAAAAAATTTGGGGGCTTGCTGTGTTAAGCAAGCCCCCAAACAAATGGTTTATTATTAGAAAATAGGCTATAATGGCTTAACACAACAACATTTGTTACCGTGCCACCACCAAAGTTGAATATTGCCTATTCCTATCATTCCAATGTTACTTTTTTACAAAAATAAAAATTTTATTATTACTTACAAACTAAACAAAAATTTTATATTTGCATAAATATTTGAGCAATGCAAACTCACTCTAACAACTACTATTACAGCTACTACTTCTACTCAAGCAAGTGGGGGCTGGGTAATTGTTGTATATTATAGAAAGGTATAACCAAGTTAACAATAAACCAGCCCCGCAGTAGCGGGGCTTTTTTATTATGGAACGCAATACATACATAGTATCGGACATGATTCCTACTGTCAAGGCACAATATTACTACTACTATTACTATATCCTCTAACTGGCGGGACTTGAATACCTGTGCCTAATATGGCCAAAGGAATAGTAAGCCCCGCAATTAACGGGGCTTTTTTTATTGACAACCATGACTAACCTGTATGACAAATATGATTAAAGCAATGAATTTTAAAAACTTAACGCTTGGTGTAATTGGGCTAGGCCAAATTGGGGCATCACTGGCAGCAGGATTAAAGGGTAAGGTTAAAACCATTATTGGTTTTGATATTGAACCCCTTAACGAGGAATTTTGCATGAACGCTGGTATTATAGATACTTCCAATACACTGGAAGAGATTTGCCAAATGGCAGATGTTGTTGCAATAGCAACACCAGTTGACCAAGTAATGCCAATTACATCAAGAATACTCAGTGCAAGTAGCAAACCATTAGCGGTATTCGATGTTGGCTCTACAAAATCGATAATAAATAAAGCCCTCTCAACCCATCAAAGACGTAACCAATTTGTATCCTCGCATCCCATGGCTGGGAATGCAGGACAAGGCCCTGAACATGCAAACGCAAGCCTATTTAAGGAAAAACTGGTTTACATATGCGATGAACACCTTTGTGGCATTCATGCATTAGACCTTGTTACAGGGCTATGGGATTTACTTGGTGCTAGAGTTGAATTTATTAATTCAAACCAACACGACAGGCTTATGGCAAACGTATCGCACCTACCACAACTGGTGTCGTATGCCTTGGCTAATGCTTCAGTGGATAAAAATAGCAGTATATCCCAAACAATGAACGCAGCATCCAGCGGATTCGATTCCATGACCCGCTTAGCCAAAAGTAGCGCAAGCATGTGGTTACCCATAGTTAAGCATAACAAGGAGAACATTCTCAGCGCAATTGCCGAGTACCAGAAACAACTCTATAAGATTGAAATGGCAATCAGGCAGAGCGACTACCAAACACTACAATCGCTTATTTTTAAAGCAAACGGCATACGAAACGCATTTGAAAATCAACAAAATCAAAACATACAAAACCATGGCAAACGAAAAGTTAAAAATTGAGGAAGGTAGTAACCCCTCAGTCCAAAAAGATGCTAAGCCACTAATTATTGCAGGGCCTTGCAGTGCCGAGTCGCCACAACAATTAGTTGAAGTGGCTCAGGAACTTAAAAAGAATGGGCTTGTTAACTACATGCGAGCAGGCGTATGGAAACCCCGCACCACCCCTAATTCCTTTGAGGGTTATGGAACCGAAGCCCTAATCTGGCTTAGCCTGGTAAAGCAGAAAACCGGGATGCCCTTTGCCACCGAGGTGGCAACCGAGAAGCATGTTTACGAGTGCCTAAAATTCGGCGCAGATCTACTATGGATAGGTGCACGCACCGTTTCCAATCCTTTTGCAATTCAGGAAATAGCTTCGGCTTTGAGGGGCGTCCAAATTCCTGTTCTGGTTAAAAATCCGTTAAGCCCCGACCTTAAACTCTGGGAGGGCGCAATTAACCGACTTCGCCTGGCAGGAGTAAAAGAGGTTGGTGCTATTCACCGGGGTTTTACTGTTTGGCACGCATCGCCTTTCAGGAACTTCCCAATGTGGGAGGTAGCATTACAGCTAAAAGCCAACAACCCTGAACTCACGGTCATTTCAGACCCAAGCCATATAGCAGGCGATTCACAGTATATTGAGTTACTCTCAAACCGTGCAATATACCTTGGATTTGACGGCCTAATGGTTGAAGTACATCCGAACCCCAGTTTAGCCCTAAGTGATGCCAAGCAACAGCTTACCCCCAATCAATTCAACTCAATAATTCGTAATCTTTTTGAGGCAAAACAAACCAACGCAGAGCTTATGAATGAGCTAAGGGCTGAAATTGATGCCTTGGACGAATTACTGGTTTGGGCATTGTCAAACCGAATGGCAATAGCAACCGAAATAGCCAGAGTTAAAAACAAAACTGGACAGAGTATCATTCAACCCGACCGTTGGAACGAAGTGCTCAACAAAGTTATAGGGAAAGGCCATAAAATGGGGCTCAGAACCGAATTCGTAAAAAGACTTTTCAATAGCATCCATCGGGAATCGTTGCAAACACAGGAGGCAATGACCCAAAACAGAACTGAAATGGTAAAATTTGGTTAATTTTGGCATAACCCTTAAATGTAAAAATGGAAACCATTTTAATTGAAGGCCAAAACGGTAATTCAGCAATAATTGTTGACGAAAGAATTGAGGAGCTTGCCAAATATCTTCCCAAAAAAAAGCTTTTCATTATTACCGATAAAAATGTTGAAAAGCATTATACCACAGTGTTTCCCGAGGCACCCTTTTTCTCAATTAATCCAGGTGAAGCATCAAAACGGCTAGGGTATATTGAGAGTATTTACCGCTGGTTGCTGGAGAACAACGCCGACCGTACTAGTTTTATGCTGGGAATTGGAGGAGGCGTGGTTTGCGATATTGCTGGCTTTGTAGCTTCAACCTACATGCGTGGGGTTGAGTTTGGGTTTGTGTCAACCAGTTTACTTTCACAGGTTGACGCAAGTGTTGGCGGCAAGAATGGGGTTGACCTTGATGGCTATAAGAATATTATTGGAACGTTTACACAGCCCCGATTTGTGCTTTGCGATACCCGCTTGCTAAAAACATTGCCCCACGAGGAACTTGTGAATGGTTTTGCCGAGATGGTAAAGCATGCCATAATCTTGGATATCAAACTTTTTGAACAGCTTGAACACGACTGTATTGCTCTGCTTAACCTAAATCAACCTGAAATATCAAAACATATAGCTGAATCCATTAGGGTTAAAGCAAGCATTGTTACTGCCGATGAACGTGAAAGCGGAATTAGAAAGCTGCTCAATTTTGGCCATACATGGGGGCACGCCGTTGAAACACTAACCGGAATATCGCACGGTAAGGCGGTTAGCATTGGGATGGAGTTTGCCTGCAGGCTCTCCATGGAGAAAGGGCTTATCGGCAACAAGGAATACCTTAGAGTTATTAATCTGCTACAATCGTGTGGACTCCCAACCCGCATGAACATTGAACCCAATAAGGTTTTCGATGCCCTAGTAAAGGACAAAAAACAGAATGCCAACAGCATCGACTTTGTTCTTTTAAAAGGAATTGGAGTTCCAAAAATTGAAACAATGGCATTGGAGGAATTAAAAAAGTTTGCAGAAAAAAGATTATGAAGCATGAATACCGTTCGCCCCGACATATGTGTTAGTATAGGAAACGTTGATTTCCAAGTAATAAGCACATTGCTACCCACGTTTTCGCTTGCTGAAATCAGAATGGATTTGCTTACCCTGAGCAAGGATGAGTTAAGGCAAATCATGGCCATGCATAAAAATCTTATTGCAACCTATCGACCTAAAAGCAATGAATTTGAATTGATGCTTAACATGCTGAATGAAGCTATTGCATGGGGTTCTGCATGGGTTGATATTGACATTGAAACGCCTACTGAAATTATTAGGGAAATAGTAGCTAAAGCCGATACCGCTAATTGCAAGGTGATAATTTCATACCATAGCTATAATGCCACACCTTCAACATCAATACTTAATAGTATTGTTAAAAAGTCAAAAGCATACAATGCAGCATTAACCAAAATTGCTTGCATGGCCAACAGTCCAAACGATTGTGCCCGTATGCTATCGCTTTACGATAATCACTCAAACATCCTTGCCTTTTGCATGGGTCAAGTGGGGATGATTACCCGCATTGCCGCACCTTTTCTGGGCGCTCCATTTACCTATGCCGGCTTACAAGGGAAACAAACAGCCCCTGGCCAACTGGACTATTTCAACCTAAACAATCTACTCAATACCATTAAACCCTTATAGGAATGGAAATCTATGCTGTTTTTGGTAATCCAATTCTGCACAGTAAAAGCCCACAGCTTTTCAATAGCGTTTTCAGGGAAATGGGTGTCGATGCAAAATACACACGTATACGTCCTAAAAGCGGGAAGGATTTAATCGATATTATTCTACACCTCAACATTAAGGGCGCAAATATAACCACCCCTTTTAAAACTGAGGTGGTTGAGTTTCTGGATAAGGTTGATGCCGATGCCAAAGTAATTGGAGGCGTGAACACCATAACTAACATCAATGGTAAACTAACAGGCTACAACACCGACCACATAGGAGTGGTTAACTCTTTGCATGAAGGAAATATTGTTCTAAAAGACAAACAAGTGCTTGTGTTGGGAGCTGGGCCTGCTGCTGCCGCCGCTTCATTCGGACTAATAAGCTCTATGGCAAATGTTTTTATATCTAACAGGACTAAACAAAAGGCTTTAGAGCTGAGCAGGCAACTAAACATCGGTTATATCGATTTTAGCGACGTTGTACATCATCTAAATGATTTTGATGTTGTTGTTTCGGCCTTGCTACCAAATGTTAATCCCTTTGAAAATATCAGCGTTCCACAACATCTGGTTTTACTGGATGCCAATTACCGTCAATCGCAGTTGAGCAAACATTTTGAAGGTCAAGGCTGCAAAGTAATTTCTGGCAAACGATGGCTGATTCATCAGGCTATTGCTTCATTTAAAATTTATAGAGATGATGCCCCTTTGATTGAAACCATGAACCAAGCTGTTGAAATTGATTTAGAACGAGAATCCCTAAAGGCCGAATGGATGCAAAGAACAACAAAAGAAATAGCAATTGGAGAGTATGATATTCTTATCTCAGCTAGTAACGAAACGGAATTTAAGCAGATATTAAATAATGAAATTAGTAAAACCTTCGGTAGTTAAAGGAACGGTTCAAGCCCCTGCATCGAAAAGTGTTGCACAAAGAGCTATTGCTTTGGCAGCCATGGCCAAAGGGCAATCCATCATATATAACATTGGCAGTAGTAACGATTGCCATGCAGCCATTGATGTTTGTAAAGCAATGGGTGCACAAATAAATGGTGATGCCCAAAGGCTCTCTGTTACCGGAGGACTAACCTATCCGGCAGAGCAATTGCATTGCGGCGAATCGGGGTTAAGCATTAGAATGTTTTCGGCTATAGCGTCAATTTTCGATAAACCCGTTACCCTCACAGGGTGTGGTTCGCTGGCCAACCGACCAATGCACATGGTAACTGACGGACTTTTTAAGCTGGGTGTAAGCTGCTCAACAAACAATGGCAAACAGCCTATTACTGTGCGAGGCCCTATTAAAGGTGGAAGCATTAAAGTTGATGGGTCATTAAGTTCACAGGCTATTACGGGTTTATTAATGGCTTCGCCCTTTGCTCAAACCGACGTTACCATTCAGGTAAAAAACCTTAATAGCCGACCATACATTGATCTTACCGTAGAAATGATGGAAGAATTCGGAGTAAAGGTTGACAGACTGCCAAACAACACCTACCATATCGCCGCACATCAAAGCTACAAGGCATGCGAGTATAATGTGGAAGGCGATTGGAGCGGGGCAGCGTTCATGCTGGTAGCGGGAGCCATAGCTGGCGAGGTAGAGGTTACAAACCTTAACCCTAAATCGCTTCAAGCCGATAGGGCTATTGTTGACGCATTAATGGCAACAGGAGCAACCGTGTCAATAAATGATGGGAGCATTAGTGTAGGGAAAGGAAATCTTTTAGGATTTGACTTTGATGCCCGTAACTGTCCCGATTTATTCCCCCCACTTGTAACACTTGCTGCCAATTGCAAAGGGAAATCAAAAATTTTAGGGGTAACCCGTTTGCGAAGCAAAGAATCGGATAGAGCAGCAACGCTTCAACAGGAATTTGGGAAGTTAGGAATTAAGATTGTTATCAATGGCGACGAAATGGTTGTTGAAGGAGGGTCCATTAAAGCTGACACAACATTTTCACACGGCGACCATCGTATAGCAATGGCCTGTGCCATTGCAGCGCTTAGAGCTACAGGCGAGGTTGCCATTGAAGATGCTCAAGCCGTTAACAAGTCGTATCCCAACTTCTTTGATAATCTTTACGAAATACTAACAAACCACTAGATAATAGGTTAAACAATGAATACATTTGGACGAATATTTCGCATTAGCATATTTGGCGAATCGCATGGATCCGTGGTGGGTGTAACTATTGATGGTTTGCCACATGGCATAAAGCTAAATGCAGACGATTTTACAGCCGATTTAGCCCGCCGACGGGCTGGTACAAAAGGGACCACACCCCGTGTTGAGAGCGATATACCCGAGATTGCTACTGGTTGGTTTAACGGATACACTACCGGTGCACCATTAACAATACTCTTCAGAAATGAGAATACTAAACCGGGCGACTACGATAAGCTGAAAGATGTTCCCCGCCCCGGACATTCCGATTTTGTTGCATACCATAAGTTTGAGGGTTACAATGACTACCGCGGAGGCGGACATTTTTCAGGTCGGCTAACCCTTGCTCTGGTTGCCGCAGGGGTAGTGGCCAAAAAGGTAATTCCTGAGGTTAGCATCGTTGCAAAATTGATTGAAGCAGGAGGCAAAGCGAATATTGATGAGGCCATTGAGGACTCACAAAAACAAAACGATTCCATAGGCGGAATTGTGGAATGCACTGCAACCGGGATACCCATAGGCCTTGGAGAACCCTTTTTCGATTCCGTTGAATCGGTAATTAGCCACCTGGCGTTTTCCATTCCTGCGGTAAAAAGCATTGAATTTGGCTCAGGTTTTACAGCATCGCGTATGCGAGGCTCAGAGCATAACGACCCGATTATTGACAGCTCTGGTAACACAGCCACCAACCATGCCGGTGGAATAAATGGGGGTATTACCAACGGAAATCCCTTGGTTTTCCGAATAGCTGTAAAACCAACATCGAGCATTGCAAAGTCGCAGCAAACACTAAACGTTAAAACCGGGAAAACAGAATTCCTAACAGTTCAGGGCAGACACGATACCTGCATTGCGCTCAGGGTACCTGTTGTTGCTGAAGCCATTACAGCAATTGCCCTTGCCGATCTACTGCTAATAGAACGGGTAAGAAAAAACCGGTGATTCTGCCACCGGTTTCAAATCTCTGCCATTTTACTCTTTCCCTTCGAGGTAATCCTGAAGGTAATCGTATCGGGGAGTCAACTTACCATCCTTTAGAATAGTTGCTCGTTCAATAACTCCATCGCTATCGTCGCACAGTAAGTGCGGTAGCACTTTATCGATTAGCAAACGGCCAAAAAACTCACTGGCATCGCGGGGTAATTCACCCGGAAGGTTGTCGATTGACATTACGGTAACGTTCATGCCACGGGAAAAGGCAGGCTCCTCCTTACCTGTTGTGGGATTAAAATCAAAGAAAGGATCGGCAATAGTTGAAGCTTTAATGGTTGAAGGAATTGGGCCTGGTATATCGCAGCTTACATCGGCAATGATTGAGATTCTGAAATCGGGTTGCTTCATATCATCAACCGTAAAGAAGTGGGGTGAACGGAAATCCCAGTAATGGCAAGCAATAAACACATCGGCAGTTTGTACGTAGGGTAAGAAAGTGCTCTGGTGATCGGCCGGATTACTCACCCAGTAATCCCAATCAAATGGTTTACCGTCGTTGCGTTTGGCATAGTGCCATGGGTCGAGGCGGGTGTAAACCGGATGGTCAAATTCCTTGGACAAGAACTCATTGTGAGTAACCTCAACAACGCCGGATTGCCCGAGTACTTCTAGTGCCCCACCAGCCACTCTACCCCCACCGGTAACTACAAACTTCAACGGGGGCAGCTTGATTTTTTTGAGAATGCCCTTTAGCTCATTATAGTCGTGCAATGTATGTGCAGCAGGCAATTCTCCCAGCTTGTGCTTAATGTAAATTGCCCTAAGGGCATTGTACGCTCCAACAACTCCAGCCCAGTGACCAAAAGCAACTAAACGAATACCATTTTTATCGGTAAGATACTCATAATCAATAACTTTATTGCCATTAGCCGCAAAAGCCTGAATCAACTTCTGATTGTGAGGCTGCTTTTTGGCCACGTGGGCAAATTCCATGTAAGTTTTACCCGGAATGATTGTTGGGATTTTTGTTTCCTTTACACCAATAAGTAAGTCGCAATCCGATAAATCATCATGTAACTTTACCCCAAAGCGCAAGTATTCATCGTCCTTATAACACCTTAACTCGCTGGGTTGAACCACAACATCAACATTGTCAAATTTACTAATCACCTCAACAACCTGCTCAGGCGTTAGGGCAACCCGCCTATCGGGTGGCGTTTTGGTTTCCTTTAAAATTCCAATCTTATAATGTTTAGGCATACGGCTTGAATTTAACTTTATTTAGCAAAATTTGAATTTTGCGAAACTAATAAAACGAAATCACATTTTAAAAAATATTTATAGGGTTGTTAAATTTTTCACAAGAGAATTACATATTGTCAAAAAAAGAGCCAAATTACTTTCATATTATCACTAGGATTAAAGGCAAAAGAGATGTATTTCAAACGTTTTCAGCACATTAACTCTCATGTGCCACTTTGCAAATTGTTGTAAAGCATGAAAAAAAATCAGGTAATAGTATTAACTTTGCGTGGGCTTAAAATTATTACTAACCATCATAACAATCAAACTGAAATGGGAAAAGAGAAAAAGTTCATTACATGTGATGGTAACTATGCTGCTGCGCACATAGCATATATGTTTAGCGAGGTTGCAGCTATTTACCCCATCACCCCATCATCCACCATGGCCGAGTATGTAGACGAGTGGTCGGCATTTGGTCGAAAGAACATATTTGGCGACACTGTAAAGGTGGTTGAGATGCAAAGCGAGGCCGGTGCTGCAGGGGCAGTGCACGGATCGTTGCAATCAGGGGCATTAACATCAACCTTCACCGCATCGCAAGGGTTGTTGCTTATGATCCCCAACATGTATAAAATTTCGGGAGAGTTACTCCCGGGTGTGTTCCACGTTTCGGCTCGTAGTATTGCAGCTCAAGCGCTATCAATATTTGGCGATCACAACGATGTGATGAGTACCCGCCAGTGCGGGTTTGCCATGTTGGCTACTGGTAGCGTACAGGAAGTAATGGACCTTGCCGGTATAGCTCATCTGGCTGCCATCAAAACCAGAGTTCCTTTCCTTCACTTTTTCGACGGTTTCAGAACATCACATGAAATCCAGAAAATTGAAGTTTTAGAAAACGACGACTTTGCTTCGCTTATCGACCAGAAAGCCCTACAGGCTTTCCGAGATAGGGCACTCAATCCTGAACATCCAGTAACACGCGGTACTGCGCAAAACCCTGATATATACTTCCAGGCTCGCGAAGCCGCCAACAAGTTTTACGATGCAGTTCCCGATGTTGTGGAGGCATACATGCAGGAAATTGGTAAGCTCACCGGTCGTGAGTACCACCCATTCAACTATTATGGCGACCCCAATGCCGAAAACGTTACTATTGCAATGGGTTCGGTTACTGATACACTGAAGGAAACCGTTGACTACCTGATGTCCAAGGGCGAAAAGGTAGGTGTACTGATTGTTCACCTTTACCGTCCGTTCTCGGCAAAACACTTCTTCAAGGTTCTGCCCAAAACCGTTAAGCGGATTGCCGTGCTTGATCGCACCAAGGAACCCGGCGCCAATGGCGATCCCCTATATCTGGATGTAAGGGAACTTTTCTACGGCAAGGAAAACGCTCCCCTGATTGTTGGTGGACGTTACGGTTTGAGCTCCAAGGACACCACTCCGGCTCAAATGATTGCCGTATTTGAGAACCTGAAAATGAATGAACCAAAGAACCAATTTACCGTTGGTATTGTCGACGATGTTACCTTCAAATCATTACCCGTTGACCAGGAAATTAACCTTTCACCTAAGGGAACTTTTCAGGCTAAATTTTACGGATTAGGCTCCGATGGTACGGTTGGTGCTAACAAGAATACCATCAAGATTATTGGTGATAATACTCCAAAATACTGTCAGGCTTACTTTGCCTACGACTCAAAGAAATCGGGTGGTGTAACTGTATCGCACCTACGCTTTGGAGATCAGCCCATTCGCTCACCCTATTTGGTAAACACACCCAATTTTGTGGCTTGCCATGTTCAGGCTTACCTAGGCAAGTACGATATGCTCAAGGGATTGCAAAATGGAGGCACCTTCCTGCTCAATACCACATGGAGCATCAACGAGGTTAAGGAAAAATTACCCAACTCCATCAAACGCTACCTAGCCCAAAATAACATCAATTTTTATATAATCAATGCTACTCAAATTGCAGAGGAAATTGGTTTGGGCAACCGCACCAATACCATCATGCAGAGCGCATTCTTTAAGATAGCCAACGTAATCCCTTACGATTTGGCAGTTAAGGAGATGAAGAAGGCCATAGAGAAATCGTACGGCCGCAAGGGCGAAGAGGTGCTCAAAATGAACTACGCTGCCGTTGATCGTGGTGGTGATGTTATTAAGATTGATGTTCCGGCCGAATGGGCAAACCTTGAACCCGAAAAGCAACAAGAAATTCCCGGAGCACCAGATTTCATAAATAAGGTCGTTTTACCCATTAACCTCCAGAAAGGCGACGATTTGCCCGTAAGCGCATTCATCGACCGTGAGGATGGCACATTCCCTGCCGGAACCACTAAGTACGAAAAACGTGGTATTGCGGTAAATGTTCCTGAGTGGATACCTGAAAACTGTATCCAGTGTAACCAGTGCTCCTACGTGTGTCCTCACGCTGCCATTCGTCCGTTCTTACTTACCGACGAGGAGCTCAGGAATGCTCCCGAAGGCACCAAAACCGTTCGTGGTAATGGTGGTATCAAGGATTACAACTTCCGCATTCAGGTAAGCGTACTCGACTGTACCGGTTGCGGCAACTGTGCCGATGTTTGCCCTGCCAAGACCAAAGCTCTTGTAATGAAACCCATCGAAACCCAAATGGCTGAGGCTGAACGCTTCGATTACATGCACGAAAAGGTGGGCTACAAGGATGTTCTAGGTAAAGAAAAATCGGTTAAGAATAGCCAGTTTGCACAGCCTCTCTTTGAGTTCAGCGGTGCTTGCGCAGGCTGCGGCGAAACCCCATACATTAAGGCTATAACCCAGCTCTACGGCGACAGAATGATTGTTGCTAACGCCACTGGTTGCTCTTCTATCTACGGTGGTTCAGCTCCCTCAACCCCATACACCGCCAACAAGGAAGGTAGAGGTGTTGCCTGGGCTAACTCCCTATTTGAGGACAACGCCGAGTACGGCTTTGGGATAGCGACCGGTGTGGCTAAACTACGCGAGCGCATAGCCCTAAAGCTCCAGGATGCACTAAACGGCAACTTTGCTGATGAAACTAAGGAAGCCATGAAAGAATGGTTGGCTGGCAAAGATAATGCTGAGCAATCGCGTGCCGCATCGGGTAAACTTATTGCTGCTCTTGAAAAAGAGAACAGCCCCGTTGCCAAGGAACTGCTCGACCTCAAGCAATACTTTGAGAAGAAATCGGTTTGGATATTTGGTGGCGATGGTTGGGCATACGACATTGGTTTTGGCGGGCTTGACCACGTACTTTCATCCGGTGAGGACGTTAATATTCTTGTATTGGATACCGAGGTTTACTCCAATACCGGTGGACAGGCATCAAAATCAACCCCAACTGCAGCTGTGGCTAAATTTGCCGCATCGGGTAAGCGCATTCGTAAGAAAGACCTTGGCATGATGGCCATTACGTACGGATACATTTACGTGGCACAGGTTGCCATGGGTGCCAACCATAACCAGTACTTCAAAGCCATGAAGGAAGCTGAAACTTATCCAGGCCCCTCGCTAATCATTGCTTACTCACCCTGTATCAACCACGGTATTCGTAAAGGTATGGGAACAACCCAGAATGAGGCCAAAATGGCAGTGAAATCGGGTTACTGGCAACTGTACCGTTACAATCCCATGCTTGAGGCCGAAGGAAAGAACCCCTTCCAGCTCGACTCCAAGGAACCAGAATGGAACCTGTTTAACGATTTTCTTAAAGGTGAGATTCGCTACACCTCTTTGCAGCTCTCCTTCCCACAGCAAGCCGAAGAACTCTTCAAGGCTGCCGAGGAGAATGCCAAGTGGCGCTACAACACCTACAAAAAAATGGCAGGTTACGAGTAAACTTTCCATATGTTAATTAAAAAGCCGCCTTTGAGCGGCTTTTTACGTTTGTAAACTATCCAGTACAGCAAAAAATATTACTTTAGCATTAAGTTTGACCCATACCTTACTCCCAAACATTAGTTTGATGTTAAAACTCGCTATCATATTATTTCTATTAACTCCATTACTTGGTTTTAACCATTATGATCCTGTTTATAAGAAGTTTACAGTTAACGATGGGCTTGCCGGAAATGAAACTTACCACGTATTCCAGGATTCCAAAGGATACATTTGGATTGCCACCAACGCAGGCGTAAGCAGGTTCAACGGGTATAGCTTTAAAAACTTTGATGTTCAATCAGGCTTAGTCGATAATATTGTTTTTGAAATATATGAGGATTATAAAGGCCGAATTTGGTTTATTCCTTACTCCGGTGCACTATGTTACTATGAAGATGGAAAAATTAAACCATACCCCTATAATAACAAGATAAGGCAAAACATGCCAACCCGGTCAAAAGGGCCTGTAAAGATGTCGTTTTGCATCGATTCACTCGATAACGTTTATCTTGGAGTAAAAGATTATGGAATAATGCATATTACTCCTGAAGGAATTTTTAAAAAATTTGATGGCGTAAACATAGAGGCTCCGGTAATACTAAACGAATTCCCAAATAGCGAAATTCTGATTTCAAATCCCGATAAACCCATTAAACAGGAACTAATTATTTACTCTAGTACCAAAACCACGCGTTTCCCCCTGAAAGATATTTTTGATGGTATCAATCCCGTTTACTTATACGCAATCAAAACAAACGATTCAACCATATATGCATCACTCGACAGAAGAATAGCCTGTTTTATTAACCACAAACTAAAATGGGTAGATAGAAAATTTAAAGGCATTATTTGGTTAAGTGTGAATGATGAGTATATCATTACTAGTGATCTGGAGGGTGGATTGAATCTTTCACCCCTGGTGAATCAAAATGGATTAAAATACAAAACGATTCTTAAGGAATTTCAGGTTACTTCAGTAATTAAGGACTCAGAAGGTTCTTACTGGGTTTCGACGCTCAATAATGGCATTCTGTATATACCCGACATGCACATTCAAACCATCTCCAAAAAAAATGGCCTTAGCGATAATAGAATTAAGGCTGTTTACGAAAAAGATGGCAGCCTATACCTTGGTTATCAAATGGGATGGGTGGACATGGTCAAGGATGGGAAAGTAGAAAAAATCCAAATGATAAAAACTGAGGGAAATGCCTCATTTGTCAGGTATTTCATGGGCGACGAGGCCAATGGCAGAATTTGGATTTGCTCCTTTGGGCATTTGGGCTACTTACAGAACAATAGGTACAAAGTAATTGAATCGAAAAAAACAATATACCCCAGAAAAATTGCCAAAAGCAAAAAGGGCAATTACTACTGGGTTTCTACTGCTTACGGAATAGTAAAGGTGCAGGACAATAAGGTTGTATACGATTCCAGGGATGACGGGTTTTCGCCTCTTGTTCTGAGTATCGAAGAAGATAGTAAAGGAAATGTCTGGCTCACTACAACCAATGGGTTATGGAAGTATTCCAATAAGATATTCCAATTCATGGGCGACGAAAATCCACTCTTGGCATCACCCGGATATGTCCTTTACTTTAACCCCAAAGATGAAAGCCTGTGGATTGGAACTAACGGTGCCGGAATAGTTATCCTCGATAAAAATGGCAAGACCAAGCAAATAGCCCAAAACGATGGCTTAATTTCAAACTCTATTAACACCCTTTTTGCCTATGGGGATAGAATTTGGGCTGGTACACGCCAAGGTTTATCAATAATAACACTCCACAATGAGGGTTTCCGAATTCAGAACCTTACCACAAACGAAGGCCTAATTAGCAACGATATCGCATCGCTGTATGTTAATGACTCAAACGCCTACATAGGCTCTTTAAGTGGATTATCTATAGTTAACCTCAATAAGATTAAACCTAACCTTACGAAACCTAACATTTACATAACCTCCATTGAAGTAGCTGACAGCACCTATAATTGGACACCCGATGGGTTAAACATTCCTTGGGATACTAAGTATGCCAGAATCTCGTACGAGGGCCTATCGTATAAAAACATGGGCAAGGCATTATACCGGTACCGCCTACTTGGGTTGGACTCAAACTGGGTATACACCTCATCAACTCAATGCTTGTACAGTGTTTTGAAGCCTGGGAACTTTACCTTTGAGGTAGAAGTTCAAAACTCAAATGGAATTTGGAGCAGTCCTGCTTCGCTCAGCATTACAGTTAACCCACCCTACTGGCAAAGGATATGGTTTATTTTCCTACTTGCTTTGACAATAAGTGGTTTCTTGTACCTTATTTATTACATTCGTATGGGTGAGCTTAAAAGACGTAACAACCTCATCAATAATATCAATCTTTATAAGCAACAGTCGTTACGCCAGCAAATGAACCCCCACTTCATCTTTAATACCCTCAACTCCATACAGTACTACATACTGGAGAAAGACACCATCAGCTCACATAAATACCTCACTAAATTTGCCAGGTTGATGCGTCTCACGCTCGATAACTCCCTCCACTCAGCCATTCCACTCCGCGATGAGCTTGAATCGCTTAGGCTTTACCTTGAACTGGAAGCCCTCAGGCTTCAGGGAAAATTCACCTACGATATCGATTACCAGAACAATGAATCGATACTCGATATTAAAATTCCCACCCTGATGATACAACCCTTTGTGGAGAATGCCATTTGGCATGGAATTATGCTCAAGCCCGACAAATCGGGACGCGTACAGATAACAATTCGCGATATGGAAACCTCAGTGCTTTGCACCATTGAAGACAATGGCGTAGGAAGGAAGCAGGCAAAAAAAATTCAAGAAACCACCAATAAAGCCTACCGCTCAAGAGGATTTCAAATTACTCAGCAACGCATTGACCTGTTGAACTCCATGTACGGTCAAAAATTTAACATTCAAATAGTTGATCTTTACTCCCACGATGGCACACCACAGGGTACAAGGGTTTCCATTAACATACCTAAAGGCCTTGAATCGACGTAGAAATAAACAGAATCTAAACTATTATTTTTAGTTAAACCAAGAATAATCCACTGCTATTTTACACAAATAGTATTCATTTAATCTAAATATAGGCATCAAACCTGCAACATGTCCATACTTGCCACGCTAAATAATTACTTTTGTACGCTGTAGCATAAGTTAATATTGGCATGAAAGCAACAGTCATTAACTACTCAAAGGTTTTTATCCTCGTTTTTATCTTGCTGGGAACATTAACACTGGTTGGTTGCAATGAGGATAGGGCTCTTCCAACGATTTCTTTAGTTCAAGTCTTAACCATTAACACCCATTCCGCCATCTGCAATGGCAAGGTACTGGACGATGGTGGAACGCAAGTGTTAAGTAAAGGTGTATGCTGGAACACCACTGGAAACCCAACCATATCCGACTACAGGAATATTGACGGTAAGGGAATTGGTGAATTCACCAGCACAATAAAGGGTCTTGCCCCTAACACAACATACTACATAAAAGCTTATGCCACCAATGCCAACGGAACCACATACAGCAATAGTGTAAGTTTTAAAACCCAGCCAGAACTTGCAACCATTTCCGATATTACATTTATATCCGTAACTAAAGCCGCTGCCCAATGCTCGGCAAGCATAGTATCGGCAGGAGGTGAAACGGTAACTGAAAGGGGATTCTGCTGGAGCAAATCACCTATGCCCACCATTGCCAATAACAAAATTGCCCTTGATGGCGGCACTGGCTCCTTTTCGGCTACATTAGAAAACCTGGAAAGTGGAACACAATACTATATCCGAGCATACGCTATAACCAGTGCAGGAACATCGTACAGCGTTGAACGAACCTTTACCACCGCATCTGAAAGCCCAGCATTAGTTGACAACGACCACCTTTTACTCGGTAATCCAACTGGCGCAACTACCAACATGGTAAATGCCAACAACTACCTAATGGTTAAGCCCCAGTACTGCTTATCGTATAACAACTCAAAACGAACTGCCAACTGGGTGGCGTGGCACCTTAACTCCAGCTGGCTGGGTGGCGTTTCGCGCCAGGGTGATTTCAGGGCCGATTACACACTTCCGGACACATGGTACCGCGTAACCGAATCGGACTACTACTACTCCCAGTATGGCTTTGACCGTGGGCATATGTGCCCCAGTGCCGACCGCACCGCCACCGTTGCCGATAACTCGGCAACTTTCCTGATGACCAATATGGTTCCCCAATCGCCCAAAAACAACCAGATAGTTTGGGAAAGCCTTGAAAACTACTGCCGCAATTTGGCAAAAAGCGGTTCGGAACTTTACATTATCAGTGGGCCATACGGCGAGGGCGGAACCAGCGACAAGGGTACTTTTTCCATTCTAAAATCGGGCGTAGTAGTTCCAAGCCATGTGTGGAAAATTGCGCTTGTGCTGCCCAATGGCAACAACGACCTTTCGCGCATAACCCCATCTACAAGGGTAATTGCCGTGGTTATCCCCAATAACCAGGAATGCAGCAGTAAACCATGGACATCGTACCGTGTAAGTGTCGATTCCATTGAGAACCTAACCGGTTACGATTTCTTTACTAACATTCCCAAAGATATTCAAGAAGCCCTTGAGGCAAAGGTGGATAACCAATAAGCCATGGCTCCATTAATAACAAAAACCTCAATACTGGTGTGCGTTCCCTAGTGCATTCCACAAAAAAAAGCGAACGCGACAGGAAGTCGCGCTCAAAGGAAATTGTTTTTTCTTCAGCCCCTTAAATTAATGCCCCCAAAACTTGCATTTGCAATTAAGATCCATAATTGATAAATAGTTAAATGGTAAAAATGCCCGAACGGCACGTACACTATAAGTATTTGTCTTATTGTTGTTGTTCGTGTTACCGTTGTTGCCAATATTGCTGAATGTTCCATTATTGTTACGGTTGCCACCCGGAAGGGCTGTAAAAGTAACCTCTTAATTTGTTGCACCGGCATTTGCAGCCAATACAATCTTTTATAGCTAACATCTACCTGTTTTGGGTATGGCAGGTTTTTACAATGCCAGCGGGCTACCGGATTTAAAAATGCTCGCTCCCGATGGACATGTCCATCGGGACTCTGGCGGAAAACGAATTTAGTTACAAGTTTGTAAAGTTGAAAGTTCATAAAGTTTTGATTAAGCCTGAAAGTATTTTAGATATTTCTTCTGATAAAGAAAAAAGAAATATAAAATCTTTTTCTGTTATTCTTTTCATTTCCTTTGCTAAATATAGCATTGAACGAACTTCACCGCATGAACCTTTGGCAATAAACAAAAACTGTTTAAACTCATTATTTGTTTTGCGTTCAAAACCTTCGGCAATGTTATTCATTATAGAAACAGATGCTCTTTGTATCTGGTCTTTAAAACCAAAATCCTTACTGTTTTCAAATAATTGATATACCTGAATCGTAAGTTCTTTAGCTTTTTGCCATGCAATAATATCTTCAAACCTATCGAACTTCATACTTTCAAGTTTATAAACTTTATAAACTTTTAACTGACTTCTGCCATCCGCTTAATTGTTTTGATACATTTTCGACTGCTTAGTTTATTCTTACAAATTTCTCAATGCTTATTTGCTTCATATCTTTCATTACACGTATGAGCAACCGAATTACTTCTATTTGCTCTCGTGCAATTTGCAGTACATCGGCTTTTTGATGCCTTGTATTGGCACGATAAATCAATGTAAGCAATTCTATCGTTTCTTTCTTCAAACTCTCGCCCACAGTATATTTATACTCTTTGCTAAACTCCTTTGTAAACTGGAAAATAGCCAAAAGTAAATCATACGTTGCCTTATAAACAGGTAGTTCGTTATACTGTGCCATTCAAAAAAAAAAAATCGACCGCTCCGCGGAAATAAGCAAATAAATCAAAGAGTCAAATGAATCAAATAAATTAATCCCTCACGCAACGGACAGAAAACCCAAACTCCTTATCGAGGTTGCTTCTGCCTACATAGCTGCCATTGTAGTACATGTACCGGGTCCAGGCGATATCGGTACTGAGCTCAGAAGCACTCCACCAGTAACCGTAGTTGCCAATATTGCTGAATGTACCACTATTGATACGGTAACTACCTGGAAGGGCTGTAAAGCCGGTTTCGTTGGTTGCACCTGCGTTTGGGCTATTCCAATGCGTAGTTCCGGTTTCTTTTAGTTTGCCTCCGGCAACGCTTTCGCCGCCTAAATAGTCAGTCAATTCTGTCCACTCGGCATGACTTGGCAAATGCCAACCGTCAGGGCATACGCCTTGCACTCCGCTTGGGTTGGATGTGCTACTTGTTTCGCTATTCATTGCAGCAGGCCAGTTGTATAATACGCCGTATGTCGAATAATTTGTTGAGGATTTAGCTGCTGCAACATCGGTGCCATTGTAGCCATATACATAGTAATATGGTATTGTTTGCGAACCTGTGCCTAGTCCAACCACACTTGGTAAATATTTTAGGTTCTCTGCCATCCATTCTTGGTTGCCTATAGTTATTGTTTGATATTCAGTTCCATCTCTACTGTCGGTAAATGTACCGCTTGGTACATCTGTTACTGTAAGATAATCGCTTTTTGTTTTTGTTGCACTTAATACTCCATTACTTGCTGTTAAAATTACAGTATAAGTTCCTTCTGCATTGTAGGTATGTGTTGGATTTTGATCTGTTGATGTATTGCCATCGCCAAAATCCCATTGCCAACTTGTAGCTTCTAAAACAGAATTGTCTGTAAATATTACTGAGTTTCCAAGTGTAATATCTGTATTATCTGCCGTAAAATCAACAACTACCATACCATTACCCTCAAATAAACTAATTAATTGATCTACATAGGCTTTGGTGGCGGCGTCTTGGGCATTTACAGGGTCAGCAAGGTTTGTAATATTTTCATTATTCATATTTTTTGTCGCATAATCCTGCAAATCAGTTATCTGACTTTCGGTAATTTCCAATGCAGCTTGATGAGCAGTTACATCTTCCTCTGTTACGCTGTAATCAGAAATGTAATCGGGCGTTACTTTTACCCATTTTGTTCCGTTGAACTGCAATAAATCGCCGGTGGCTGCATCTGTAAAATCAAAGTTTGCAGTAAATGTCGGGTCGGTTTCGTGATTGCTCAAATCAGTAATTTGACTTCCACTAATGGATATAGCCGCCTCGTGTGCCGTTACATCGCCTTCGGTTACGGTGTAGTCAGTTATATATCCTTCCGCTGAATGGTCGCCCCAGCCATGCGC
>DSBV01000002.1 GCA_011045955.1 Bacteroidales bacterium
ATACCTAAAAAAACTGACTTCAAAACCATTGATGATGAGTTCTTACAGTTTGTTGCGAACAGAATTAACAGCAGGCCAAGGAAGCGGTATAGCTATAAAAGTTCTATATTTGTAAAAAACCAATTATTAACAAAGACAAAAGTTGCATTTGTGGCTTGAATCTTGCTTATATCAATATTGGCGCAGCGGAAAAATTCAGATATTATTGGAACCCTAATTGGAAACTTGGAAATCTAAAATGGATAAAAAAGAAATATCAAGGCTATGATGATGAATTTTGAGTTGAATTTTGGCATAAAGAGTGGCAAGATATTATTTTTGGTAACGATAACTCATATATGAAAAAAATTATTAACGCTGGTTTTGATGGGGCGTATTTAGACAATGTGGAAGCGTATTACTTTTTATATCATAAAGACTAAAGTCGAATAGGTAAGGGGGAGTTTCACCCCCAAACCTCTCTCGGAACCGTGCTTGATAGTCTCCCATCACACGGCTCTTCGAACTCACGCATTCAGTTAAGAATGACAGGCTGAAACAAACTCATCCCCCGATTTATCGAGGTTGGTAAAACTGCCTTGAGTCCGTTAATCCCTTCGCTCATCCCTGCTTTCACAGGGCTTAATGTTGCACAAGTCGCTACTGCGGGTTAATCCGCCCCTACTCCGCTGTATCGATACTCTCTGCCTTGCCTTACAGATTTTCGGCATTCTCTCTTTACACCAGCGGGTAGGTTTTTCCCGATATATTGGAACTCGGGGCAGGCTTTGCTGCCTTAATGCCGGAGACCGAGGCAGCCGATAGACGGGTAATCTCTACCCTTATCCCGTGTGACCGTCCCACACACGGTTTTCAGTCTCGTAAAGGTTATTTTCGACACGTCATCGGTAGGTTTACTTTCGTTCAACTCCTACGCTCGCTCCTGACAGATTTTCGTCATTGCTGATTTTCTGCTTTTTAACCCAAGCCGTTCAGCACCTACCCCTTGAAAGGGAAGCACCGCTGGGCGGATTGGAAACGCTTCCAGTAAAGCGTATCCGAGAGGCCAACCTGAACTCTCTCCGTAGCAACCTCAGCCAGTCAGTTCGCTCGACCTCCGCAAGTTGCTCACAAAGTTGAATTAAGTCTCTCATCTCATCTAAAGTTATGATGAATCAATTTCAAAGAACGTACTCCCTGATTTTCAGACAGTTTTGTATATTTGAAAGTGTCCTGATTCATCGCAAGACACGCATACCGTGTGCTAACAGGTGGTATTGCCTACTGGGGCTGATGATGCAGATACGAAAGTTTTTAGTAATTTAGTGTGTTTTTAACGTGGTATGACGCCGCTGGCTTTTAACTCCCCAGCAGCCCAAACCACCGACCGTTAACTATTCTATTTTCACCTCACCACCCCAACATTTAGCAGCTCCGCTGCCAGGGTCAGGCGTTGTACCCAGTTTCCGGGTAGAATCATGTGATGGTTGCCAAAGGGGTTCTCTGTAAAGTACTTTGAAGCCGTAGGGCTTAGCTCAACCTCCAACTGGGTGCGACAAGCATTCCGACTTTTTGGCTTATCCGTAATATTGGCAAGCGTTACAAATATGTGGTTCAAGGTGCTGTCGAACCTAAAGATGGTTACCTCCTCGCCCTTTAGCTGGCCGCTTACGGCGTATCCCTTACCGGTTTCAAAATGGGTTTCGAGCTTAAACGAGGTTAGGTGGTTAACTGGTGCAGTGCAGTGAGCTAAAATAGCTTTTCCATTGCCCACATGGGCAATATTGGCCATCCAGGGAATGGCGTTGCAAACCTCCGACGAAAACATCATTGCAGCAGCGCTGCAAATATCGGCCTCGCAGGCAGCTGGGATTCCATCGTAATTTAGCTTGGCCAGTGCCAAACAGGCAGTATGGCCGGTTTTGTTGACCAGCGGGAAGCATTCCACAGCCATGGCGTTAAGCCTGTAAAACGGAATAAGCGAGGCCAGACCTTCGTATATCTTTCCGCTCTCAATCAGTTCCTGACGGTTCTCGGCCGTGCCGAAAAGCGATGTGAAATCAGGCGAAACCTGCAATATCTCATCAAAAACAATATCATCCCAGCTGATATCAACCTGCTCAATACCCAACTTGCTTTGCAGTAGGTATGGGTTAACACTGCTAGCCACCAGCCACGGCGATGAACTGCCAACCACACCAAGCCGCTGACCGTGAAGTTTGCGTACCCCCACAAAGGCATTGTAGAACTCGCTCAGGTACTCGGCTGTAGCAGGGTTATCGGCATCGAGTAGCACGGAACGTATGTTGTGCTGGTTCATCCATGCCTTCACCTCGGTGGCAGCAGCCCATGAGTTCGCATCGCGCGAGGCAAGCAACAGGTAAAAACGGTACTCCTGTACCGATTCAATGGCCAAATGCTCAGAGCCTCCGGTCAGAAACATAAGAACATCGGGCTTATCGTTCACAAACTCCATCTCCTCGGGGTTAAACAGGCCCATATACTTTTTCTTGGCCTTGTCGAAGACCGAAAGTTCTGCTGCCGGAAAAGCAAACAGCTTTACCCTTAACCTATCCTTAATAAATTCATTACTGCTCATTAGTTTCAATGCTTTTTACAATACCTATTCCGTACCTGATGTACTGGTAAACATCCTCAGGGGTACCATCGATACGGTTGTTGTTCCTCACGTGTCCCAGCCTTACCACCACGACATTCAAATCGGGGATAACAAAGATATACTGTCCTAGCAAGCCGCGGGCATACCATATCTTGTAGCCATCAATATTTATCATCCACCACTGGTAGCCATAAAAATCAACATTCTTGTTAGTTTCTGGATCAAAGAGGTAGCTTGCCGGTGTAAGCGACTCGTTCAGGAATTGCTCTGGGACAATTTGTTCCCCATTCCAACGGCCACTGTTTAGCACCAGTTGACCAAGGCGCGCAAAGTCGCGGGCATTGGTGTTAAAGCAGCAGAACGCCTTTTCAACGCCATCTTTCCTATCGAGGCACCAAAGAGCATCGTGTTCGGCACCTATTTTTGACCATATCTTTTCCGAGGCGTAATTGGAAAGGGTTTTACCCGTTGCCTTTTTAATAATGAGCGATAGTAGCTGGGTGTCGCCACTGCGGTACTCGAATAGTTTTCCGGGTTCCATAACCACCGTTTGGTTTAGCACTAGTTTGGAAAGGTTTTTGCCGTAGTACCCCTGTGTGGTAAGAGAAAATAGGGTACTATACGATTCGTCCCAGCTCAACCCTGAGCTCATGGTTAGCAAGTGTTTTATGGTGATTTTTGCTTTGTCGCCCTCGGCAAACTCGGGGAGGTAATTCCCAACGGGCTCATCGATACTTTTGATATACCCATCGCTCAGCGCACAGCCCATTAGCAGGCTAACTATGCTTTTGGCCATTGAGAAAGAGTTTGAGTATGAGTCTTTCCCATAGCCATCCCAGTACGATTCAAAAAGCAGGGCTGTATCCTTTATAACTATGAAAGCCACCGTGCGAAAATCGTTAAAATACTTAAGTTGCTCGTCGTTTAACTGGTAGGTGTTATACTCTGGGTGCAACTTCCATGGTTGAGGTGTACCCGCCTTAACGGTACGGTTATGGAATAACTTGTAATCGTCGATATTTACCTGCTGGTAAATCAACGCCCGCACAATGTAATGGTTTTGTGGCAAAGCCAAATATATGGCAAGAGCTACAACAACCACTACGCTGGCCACCTTAAGTTTTCGTTTCCAGTTCATAGCATTGAGGTTTAGGTTGATATGTTGTGTCGAAATTAAGGATTTTTTGGGATTTTTTGTGATATTTGTTCTCAAAATATTTCATGCCGCTAAAATCAATGGATAGTTTATCGTCTAAAATAGCGCTTGTTACCCTTTTTATATCGATTTATTGTATTTCCCATGCCCAAACCGACAGCGCCGGGGTTAACCTTTACCTGTTGGGGCAATCGTTTTTTGATAACAAAGAGTTTACCGGTAATATCAAAAAGGGATATACCCACCCAGGCTTTTACATACAGCCGGCTATAAAATTTGAAACGAAACAGTATAGCATTGCAGCGGGTTTCCATACTTTATACCTTGCCGGAGCCGATACCCTTGAGCAATTTGTACCCGTATTTTCAGCCCGATTACTGCTTAATAGTAGAATAATGCTGAATGTAGGGACACTTGAATCGTTGATAGGTCACTGGCTACCCGAACCCCTATTTAAGCCCGAAAGGCTATTCCTGAACCAACCCGAAACTGGTGTTCAGTTTCTTTATCAAGGGATATGGAGTAAGGCCGATTTATGGATAAACTGGGAGCGCTATATCAAAACCGGTAGCCCATTCCAGGAAGAGTTTACAGTAGGTTTTACACATCTGTACAACCTAAACGATACCCCTGGATTCTCAAACGCCTTTCATGCGATGGCTTCCCACCATGGCGGACAAATAGATAGCACCAACCTACCTGTACAAACACATGCTAACATTGGTTTACTACCTGCTTTTAGATTTAAGCCATATGGCAATACAACATTAGCATTGGCCACATCCGTTTACTATTACAAAAACCTTTCTCCATCGTTCACCTCGGAGTATAACACCGGGTTTGGATTGCATCCACAAGTAAAGGCATACCGCAATTACACAACCCTTGAGGTTGGCTTTTGGTACTCCCACGGGTTTGTTAACCCGCGCGGTGAAGAGCTTTTTGGCTCTGTATCAACCATAAATCCCATTTATAACCAGTCGGTTCGACAGCTTGGAACTGTTGCCATTGAATACCAAAAGCGATTCATGAGCAGCATGCTTCTAAATGCCAATTTTAAGGCTTACTACGATTTTAAATCGAACCTGCTGGAGTACAGCTACACACTACGGCTGATGTTCGACGGAAAGCTTAAACGGGTAATGTAAAAAAACCGACCTGTGTTGGTCGGGTGGCATCCATCAATTTTTAATGTTATTCCGTTAAATCAAGCAATGTACTAAAATATCTTTTCCTCTTCCTTGTTAAAATGCCTGGTCAGGAAATGCTATCTTGACTAAAATTAACTACAACTGGGATTAATAATCTTATATAACTATAACACTATTAGCCAACTAAGGTTGGGATTTTACATTTTATTCTCTGCAACGCCCGTTTTATGGGCGATTAATTTTTTTCAAAACAGCCCTCCTATCTAAAACAGGTTTAATTGAAGTTGACCAGGAGGTTCACCAACCTGTATTTTGTATGCCCTGTTTGTGCTACGAAGTAATTCGACCATATCAAGCATACTAAGCAGGTGAATTCTTATCAGTGATGCCACAACTGAAAATGCCTTTTTGGTTTGTGCTATTTTATGAATGACCGTTATTAATAGTTGAGCAATCAATGTGCACCAAACCTGCGTTCGTATTGCGCTTTCGCTCTCTTCATAAAAATAAAGCAATAGGAAGTTTTGCTTCATTTTCTTCAGTAGCAATGCTATGCCCCAGCGCTTTTTGTACAGAAAAACTACCTCTTCAGCTGTGATTTCAAAATTATGGGCAGGGAACTTAAAAAATTTTTATCGTGAACTTTTGCTGCCGTAAGTTTTATAAACCGGGCAACCGGCTGTACTGCATCAATAAGCCTATGGGCTTTTAACCCATAAGTTCGGCTGTCCGACAAAATTTATTTCCTTATGTTTAGCCATGTTGTACTGATTTTTTGCAAAACCAATTCACAACCTTAAAAGGAAACCGTAAGAGAGTATCTTTTTTTAACTAATTTAGTCGGACACTACAGATAAATTTATATTCATCTAACGATATCGTAACTGCGCCTATCCCTGTTCCTCTCTTAATAATGAGAGTTTCAATGTGATTCACAACATTGTCCAGAAACTTCTTTAGGCTTGTTCTAAACTCTGTAAAGTTAGCTACCATCATAATCGCACCTCTTTAAGATACTTTTTTTGTACAGAAAAAAGGTCATAAATAGCAACTTACAAGAAACATTATCTTTTTTCAAAAACCTTAAGTTTTGCAAACTATTTATTCTCTTCAGGACAGTATATAAATACCATTTGCTCAGCGGGGTTGTAACCAAGTTCCAATGCCTTGCGGAAATCTTCGCAACCGGATTTGAACTCCTGAACATTCATCTTTGAAATACCTCGGTTATAGTATGCTTCGGCATTCTTAGGGTCGGCCTTGATGATAACATCGTAATCGGGGATAGCCTCCTTGTGGTTACCCATAATTGCTTTTGAAATGGCACGGTTATAGAAGGCCTGAACGTAATTTGGGTCAATGGAAATCACCTTGTTAAAATCGGCAATTGATCCCTTGTAATCCTTTTGGTACGCACGGGTAATACCCCTGCCGTAATAAGCTTTAAGATAATCGGGCTTAAGCTCAATGGCCTTGTTAAAAGCAACCATGGCCTGCTTAAACTCGCCCTTGAGCAGTAATGCTCCTCCCTTTACCCCATAAACCAATGGCAATTTAGGGTTTACCGCAATGGCCTTATCGAGTAGTTTAATGGCATCGTCGAATCGATGCAAATTGGTGTAGGCTTCGCCTAAGCTGTATAAGAGTTCCTCGTCTTTAGGTAACTCCCTCAGGGCTGTTTTTAAATCGGCAATAGCCCCTTGGTAATCCTGTATTTTAAGTTTGAAAATGCCTCTTTTCTTGTAAGCCTCAGGGGTAGCGTTAGCCCCTTTAATCATCATATCGTAATCGGCAATGGCGCCCTTAAAATCGTCAAGGTTTGCAAGCGACTCACCACGGCTGTAAAATGCCTCAAGGTTTGAGCCATCGAGTTCAATGCTGCGATTATAGTCCTTAATGGCCTGCTCAAACTCCATGATTGCAGCGTTTAGCAAACCACGCTGGTAGTATGCCTTTGAACTAGAATCGTTCAGGGAAATTGCCCGATTGAGGTCGACCATGGCCTCGGTATAGCGCTTTAACTTGCGTTGCGATATGCCTCTGTGCAGATATAAATTGAAATTGGTTGAATCCAAAGTTATTGCTGCACTAAAATCGGCAATGGCTAACGAATCGTTATTTAGAGCTGCATGGGTTACGCCGCGCTTAAAGTAGTAATCGTAGCGTTGGGGGTTTAGCTTAACGGCTTTGTTGAACTTTTTGAGGGCAAGTTCATACCTGGCTGAATCGAGCAATTGTAAACCGGCTCTATAATTATTTTCGGCCATTCGAGGTTTAAGAACGATGTAGGCTGCAATTCCAATAACAACCAGTCCAATAAATACCGCCACAATACGTTTCATACCTAACTGTTTTAAGTTCAATTTGAGTTTATACGATTATCTCGAAATAAATGTTATAAGTTAACCTCCATTATCAGAGCACAGTTGAGTTTTGCTACCTCACGGGCATAACGGGGGTTTTGCTCCGACAGTATATCGGTTAACTTGTGGTAATTGGGGTCGTCGTGATGAGAAATGAAGAACAAGGGCTTGTAACCTCTTTGATAAAAACTGAAACTATCGCTATACTCACGGTAAGTATTATCATTAACCGATTTAAGGAGGGTGTAGGTTGAGCAGATTTTTTGGGCATGTTTCCTAAAATCAACCGAATTAGGATAATCAATGATGTTGAGGTACCAACCGGTTGAATCAGTTTCCGGACAAAACGAAACCATGTCGTTATTGAGCATAAACTTGACCCTTGCCAGTGTATCGAATAAACGATTTGACATGTGCTGGCTGCCAAAGAGTCCCAACTCCTCAGCTGCAAAGGTGGCAAAAATAATAGTAGTCCGAGGTGCAAAACCGGCTTGCTTTAGTACCCGTGCAACTTCAAGGGTAACTGCAACGCCGCTGGCATTATCGTTGGCTCCGGGAGCCACAATATAAGGGCTTTCGGGTTCAGTACTTCGTAAAATACAATCGTGATGGCCACCCATAATGGTAACACTATCGGGGTAAATAACACCGGGTAAGGTTGCTATTACATTGTACTGCCAAGTATTACTATTATTATAGTGAAGAAAAAAGGAATCGAGACGAGCAGTAGCATATCCGTAGCTTTTAAACTTATTCATTATTGCAATAGCCACATCACGTCTGTTTTCGGCCAGTGCAAATCGGGTACCCATCCCCTCAAGCATAGCAACTGTAGCAGCAATGCTGTCGGCATGGATATTTTTGGTTACCAGGGTAATTTCAGGATCGGGCTTACTGGTGGGGGCAATAATTTGGTCGTCCTTTGAACAGGATGCCACAATACCAAACAACAATATGGCCATCAGCCCCTTGAATACGTAACGATAGGTATTTGTCATTACATTTAGTTTTGATGTAAAAATAAACATTCTATTAATTCCTAAACGCTCCCAATTCAGAAAATTGATACCTTTGGTGGCTGAACCCTGATACTAAAAGTAAACAAAACCTATTACCCAATGAAAAACTATTCAGTTAGCCAATTCAAGAAGTATAACAACTTAGCAGGATGGTTCACCTTTGCCATTGCCACCACAGTTTACCTGCTTACCATTGAACCCACCGCCAGTTTTTGGGATTGCAGCGAGTTTATAGCCAGCGGCAATAAACTTGAGGTAGGACACCCTCCAGGGGCACCCTTTTTCATGCTCATGGTTCGTTTTTTCACCATGTTTGCTCCAACACCGCAATGGGTTCCTATACTTGCCAATAGCCTTTCGGCCCTTGCCAGCTCATTCACAATACTATTCCTTTTCTGGACAATAACCTACATGGCTCGGCGTATTGTTTCGCCCAAAGCAGCAGATCTCACCTTAACCCAGGTAATACTCATACTCTCATCGGGGTTTGTTGGGGCTCTTGCCTATACCTTTTCCGATACGTTTTGGTTTTCGGCCGTTGAAGGAGAGGTGTATGCCACCTCATCGCTTTTTACCGCCCTTGTTTTTTGGGCAATCCTAAAATGGGAAGAACAAGCCGATCAGCCCCATGCCACCCGATGGATCATTCTCATAGCATATTTAATGGGTATTTCCATAGGCATTCACCTTCTGAACCTATTAGCCATCCTGGCCATTGCTTTGGTTTACTATTTCAGGAGGTTTGAATACTCACCCAAAGGTTTGTTATATACCTTGCTAATATCCACACTGCTGCTACTTACTATTATGTATGGCATAATACAGGGATTTGTTGTGATAGCATCAAAGGTTGAACTTCTTTTTGTGAACTCATTTGGCCTACCAATCAAGTCGGGAGTACTATTCCTGTTTGTTGCTGTACTTGCACTGCTTGCTTATGGTATTTACCGAACCCACAAGCGAAGGTGGGTAATATTGAATACCATTTTTGTAGGACTTACGGTGATAATGATTGGATATAGTTCGTATGCTGCAATAGTAATACGTTCGTCGGCCAATCCGCCAATGGATCAGAACAGCCCCGATAACATGTTTTCGCTGCTTTACTACCTTAACCGTGAGCAGTACGGCGACAGGCCCCTGCTTTACGGGCAGGTATTCAACGCGCAACCCATTGCAAGGATCGAGGGCGAGCGTACTTATGCCCCAAAGAATGGGAAATACGTTTTTGTCCGTACCAAGGATAGGTATGAGTTTGCCCCCGAGTTCAAAATGCTTTTCCCACGAATGTGGAGCAGCGACAAAAACCATGTTAACGCCTACAAGAAATGGAGCAACTTTAGAGGAAAACCTGTAAGACGGTTTGATAGGGAAGGGAAAACTGAAACGGTTTATGTACCTACATTTGGCGAGAATCTGCTGTTCTTTTTCCGTTACCAGCTTGGGTTTATGTACTTCCGCTACTTTATGTGGAACTTTGCCGGCCGCCAAAACGACCTTCAGGGGCACGGCGAGGTAACCAAGGGGAACTGGATAAGTGGAATCCCTTTTATCGATAATCCACGTTTGGGACCTCAGGAAAAACTGCCTGAAATTTACCGAAACAACAAGGGGCGAAACCGCTATTACCTCCTACCTTTGCTCTTAGGTCTTACAGGGTTAACCTACCAGCTACGCAGGCATAAGCACGATTTTTGGGTAACCACCATGCTTTTTGTGATGACTGGAATAGCCATAGTAGTTTACCTGAACCAAACGCCCTACCAGCCACGTGAGCGCGACTATGCATATGCGGGAAGCTTTTACGCCTTTACCATTTGGATAGGCTTAGGTGTTTTAGCTGTTTATGAGCTGCTGAGGAAAATAAATGATACCCCTGCCACCGCCGTGGCAACAGCAACTGTATGCACACTTGCTGTTCCGGTTCTCATGGCTACTGAAAACTGGGACGATCACGATCGTTCTGGCAGCTATTTACCCGCTGACTTTGGCTACAATATGCTTATAGGTTGCAAGCCCAACGCCATTCTTTTCACCTATGGCGATAACGATACTTTCCCCCTATGGTACTCACAGGAAGTAGAAGGAGTTAGAACCGATGTTCGTGTGGCCAATCTTAGCTACCTCCGCGGTGAGTGGTACATTGAACAAATGCAGCATAAAGCTTACCGAAGCGACCCCATACCAATCCGAATGACCTACGACCATTACTATACAGGCGCTCGCGATGCCATTGTGGTAATTGATAGGATAAAAGAACCCCTAAACCTTGACCGCATTGTGGATTTCTTCCTCTCCGACAAACCCAACAACAAAGTACAATCGCCATTTAACCAAAATGAAAGGATAAACTATATCCCATCCAAGCAGCTTTTCCTAACCGTTAATAAATCTGAAGTTAAAAACTATATTGATACACCAGAGGATTACCTAAACCGCATTGCCGACACCATAACCTGGACACTTAACAAGCAAATAGTGCTTAAAGATGGTCAGGTGATACTTGACCTTATTGCCTCAAACCGATGGCGGCGTCCCATTTACTATGCCACCACCGTAAGCAGCGAAACATACCTAGGATTAGATAAGTTTTTCCATCTGGAGGGTATGATGTACCGTGTACTACCCATACCCACCTCGCGTCAGTGGGGGACTGGTTCGGTTAACACCCGCGAGATGTGGGAAAACCTCATGGAAAAGTATAGGTTCAGAAACTTGAACAACCCCAAGGTCTATTTGGACGAAAACAAGATGCGAATTGTATCGAACTACCGTAACCTTTTCGCTCGCCTAGCCAATGCTTTAGTTGATGAAGGCAAAAAGGATTCGGCCATAGCCGTACTGAACAGGTGCATGGAACTAATCCCTCCCACAACTGTTCCACTTAACTACTTTGCCCTTTCCATGGTTGAAGGGTATTACCGTGCAGGCGATATGCAAAACGCCTTAAAATACTCGCAGCAAATGGCAAACCAAGCCTCGGAGGCCATATCGTACATGATTTATGACCTAGACGAGTTCCAAAAAAACTGGCTAGGAAATGAGCTGCAGCTTAATCTTGCCATACTTTACGAGTTAACCCGTATGGCCAACCAGTACGAAAATGATGAGTATGCCAGGCAACTTACCGAAGAGTTCAATTCTTTTATAGCTGAACTGGAAAGCTAGCCATGATAAACCTTAGTCCACCACGCTTTTTTCAAAGGTTTTTCAAGAATGTGATATGGAATTTCCCCTCCGAAAAGGAGGGGGTTTTCCTAACTTTCGACGATGGGCCGACCCCTGGAATTACCCCCTGGGTATTGGAGCAACTGAGAAAATACAATGCAAAAGCTACCTTTTTTTGCCTGGCAAAAAATATTGAAATGCATCCTGAAGTTTTTGAAATGATAGTGGCCGATGGTCATACGGTGGGCAACCATTCCTACAGCCACATCAAGGGCTGGGGAACCGATACCACTCAATATGTTCAGGATATTATATACGCCAACAGCTTTGTAAACAGCAACCTTTACCGCCCACCCTACGGCCGTATAACGCCCAAACAATTCAAGCTGCTGAAATCACAATATAAGATTATTTTGTGGGATGTACTCAGCATGGACTACAGCCGAAGGGTATCGCCAAAAAAGGTTTACCAGTACGTAGTAGGAAATGCCAAACCTGGCTCGATCATTGTTTTTCATGATTCCTTGAAGGCTGAGCGCAATCTGCGCTATGCACTGCCCCGCGTTCTCGATAATCTTAGCTCAAAAGGGTTAACTTTTAAATCGATTAACATTCCGTGAGCAGAATGAAAAGATGTGTAAAATACTTTTTATAGTTCAACTTCCGCCCCCTGTTCATGGCGCCAGCTTAATGAATAAACTAGTAATGGGGAGGGCTTTGCAATTGCCTAACAACAAATGCATTACCATTAGCCTTAACTTTGCAAAATCGCTTTCCGATTTACAGAAGTTCAAACCCCGTAAAATACTGAGAGCCATTACTATAGCTTTCGAAATCATTATTAAAATCATTAAGTATAAGCCCGAGTTAATTTATTTTTCAATGGTTCCCATAGGCCTTGTGCTGATCAGGGATAGCATTTACTTGATGCTTTGTAAGGCATTATCGCCAAAATCAAAAAAAATAATTCATCTTCACCGGCCTGGGATGCTGCAGTTTTATAGTCAAAAGCCGTACCTGTACCGATTCTATAATTTAATTTTTAAAAACTGCGAGATTGTTCATCTAACTCCTCGCTTGGCCAAATCGGAACTTTCACCTTTGAACTTACAAAAAAGCAAAATTACAGTTATTCCCAATTCCATAATTAAAACACCCGATTATACCAAACAGGAAAAGGATTGGGACAGTATTCTTTTCCTATCAAACTTTCTGAAACATAAAGGTTATGCTGAACTTGTTATAGCATTTGCAGAGCTGCACAAGAAGTATTCCCGCTTAACACTTACCCTTGCAGGGGCATTCCCATCGGAAAATGATAGACTAAGATTGATTGAAAAAATTGAACTCTACGGATTAAATGAATCGATAAATGTTGTTGGGGCAGTTTACGATTCCAAAAGGTTTGAGCTTTACAGCAAAGCTGGGATATTCGTATTACCCTCAAAACTCGAATATTTCCCGTTAGTGATTCTGGAAGCCATGTCGGAGCGTTGCGCTGTTGTCTGCAGTGGGAAGGAAAACCTTCAGGAGACCTTTATCGATGGCAAGCATTTACTCTTCCTCAATAACACCAAACCAACTGAAATTGCCCTGACAATTGAAAGCCTGATACTATCGCCCCAACTTGCCCAAAAAATAGCAAACGAAGGGTATAAAAGGTTTACCGAGATACAGGAAGAAAGCCTCTCAAAAATCGACAAGCTCTTTACCTGCCAATAGAGTTTGGCTTAAACTTTAATTTACCTGATTGTCCTCTATTCTGAGGCATCTGCCATAAAATCTATATCTTTGCAAAAATCTTAATTCGAAATGATAACCATTGAACAGGGAAAAGAACTTGCAAAGCGCCGCGATGCGCTGAGGAGGTGTCTTTGACATCGACAAGCTTAGTATTGAATACGAAGAGGAACAACAAAAAACGCAAGCCCCCGACTTTTGGGACAAACCCGATGAGGCAGAGAAACAATTAAAGAAGGTAGCATCAATCAAAACCTGGATCGATAGTTTTAATAGGGTAAACAGCCTTACCGAGGATTTGCAGGTGATGTTCGATTTTGCCAAGGAGGGTGCTGCAACCGAAGAAGAAATTGACTCCCACTACAGGCAAACCCTCCAAGCCATTGAGGATTTGGAACTAAAGAACATGCTACGCAAGGAAGAGGACAGGCTTGGGGCAATCATGAAAATCAACTCTGGTGCCGGAGGAACTGAAAGTATGGACTGGGCAGCCATGCTCATGCGCATGTACATGCGCTGGGGCGAGCGGAATAGCTACGATGTGAAAGTTGTAGATATACAGGATGGCGAGGAAGCTGGAGTAAAATCGTGTACACTGGAGTTCGTGGGCGACATAGCTTACGGATATCTAAAGGGCGAAAACGGCGTTCACCGCCTGGTTCGTATATCGCCATTCGACAGCAATGCCCGTAGGCATACTTCGTTTGCTTCGGTATTCGTATCCCCTGCCGTTGACGAAACCATTGAAATTACCATTAATCCCGCCGACATTAAATGGGATACATACCGCTCGTCGGGTGCAGGAGGACAAAATGTCAACAAAGTGGAAACTGGTGTTCGCCTTTACCATATCCCCACAGGTATAGTAATTGAGAATACCGAATCGCGATCGCAATTCCAGAATAGGGAGAATGCTTTGCGACTGCTAAAATCGCACCTGTACGAATTGGAACTTCGCAAGCGTCGGGAGATACAGGCTGAAATTGAAGGCAAAAAGCAAAAGATTGAATGGGGGTCACAAATTCGCAACTACGTATTGCACCCCTATAAGCTGGTTAAAGACCTACGGTCGGGCTATGAAACATCCGATGTTAACGCCATACTTGATGGCGACCTTAACGAATGCATTAAAGCTTACCTTATGCAGTTTGGCGACGAGTAGCAAATATGCTACTCGTTTTTTCTTAGACTTGCACGGGTTATCAACCCCACTGGAATAAATGCAAAAACCCGCCGGGCATGTTCCTTTGGCACTTGCGAAAGGAATAGTCCAAAAACTACAATAGCTATACCGGTTATCTTAATAATATCCAAGGTTTCGCCTAACAGGAAGTACGCAAAAATTGCTGTAAGTACCGGTATTGCATTGGCAAACGAGTTTGCCTTGGTAACCCCAAGGTGCTTAACCGAGTATGTGAATAACAAAAAGGCAAAGGTTGAAGCAAAAATTCCGAGCTTAATAAGCGGCATAAGCGACTGAAACGTTACCCCTACACCCATAAAGTGGGTAAATTCAAAAATGAAAAATAACGGCAAAAAGTAAATTACCGCAATGGTATTCTGGTAGGTTATTATGGAGTAAACGTTGTAGGTAGATGTTAACTTCCGGAGTGCTAGCGAATACCCTAAAGCAGCAAATACCGCAAGAAACATAAGCGCAATGCCAACTGGATTTGCCTCGATTTTACCAAAGCCCTGATGGAATATAACCATTCCAACCCCAACAACCGAAACTAATATCCCTATAAAGTTCATTAGGGTTACTCGGGTTTTATAAATATAAAACTCACCCAAGGGGCTGAATAGTGGAATAGTTGAGACAATTACGGCAGCTAAAGTAGATGAAACCATAGTCATACCAAAACTCTCTCCTATAAAGTAAAGGGAAGGTTCAAAAAATGCCAGAAGCATAAAGTACTTCAAATCGCCCATTCTCATCCTGGTTAACTTCCTCATAAGCAATCCAACGGTAGCAAATAGGAAAATGGTTGAAATAGTAAGCCTACCCACAACTAAAGTGATAGGCTTATAGAATTGGAATACCTCTTTATACCAAATGAATGAGAGCGACCAAAAAACCATGGCTAGCAAAGTTGCAGCATAAATCCCAATGGAATTAATCTTCATTGTTTAAAGTTCAATTTATCGGCAAACTTTTTAGAACTGTATAAACCCAAAAGGTTTACGCGGCAAAAATAAAAAAGGGCGTTGAGTGTTCAACGCCCTAATCTAAAATAATGCAAGATTAGTTTGCAGAAGACAGAAGCACCTTGTTAATTACATGAACAACCCCATTGGTAGCCTGTACATCAACCAGAACAACCGAAGTGTTCTCGTTAATTGTAACGGTTGTACCAACATTAACATTGATATCGCCATTCAACGTAGGCACATTACCACTAGAAAGTTGATTTGATCTTACGTTACCTGATACAACATGATAGAGCAGAATGGGCGTTAATTCATCCTTTGAAAACTGATCGATTCCTGAAACATCAATTTGGGTGAAAAAGGCACTAAAAGCATCGTTGGTTGGAGCAAACACTGTAAATGGACCCTCGCCCTTTAAAGTTTCAACAAGTTCAGCTTTTACAAGCACTGAAACAAGGGTGCTGAAACTGCTATTTGCCAATGCAATATCTACAATTGTGGGTGGAAGTATAACCTTATCGATTACATGAACTAAACCATTAGTTCCTACCACATCGGTTGCAATAATCTTAGAGCTATCATTGAGTTTAACTGCAGTGGCACCCACAAGTAATGAAATTTTTTAGTCATTTGGACCTGAGCTCAATGTTGAAACATAACCAGTTTGTAACTGTGTTGATTTAACCGCAGCACCTAAAACGTGATATAAAAGTATTGGGGTCAAATCCTCGGCATTAAGGGCGTCTAAACCACTTACACTTAAATCAGTGAAAAGTTGACTAAATGCATCGTTTGTAGGAGCAAAAACGGTAAAAGGTCCATCAGCCTAAACAGCATCAACCAAATTGGCTTTGGTTAGCGCAGTACTAAAGATGTAAAACTGTTGTTAGCAAGGGCAATATCAACAACTGTTGGCGGGAGTAAAACCTTATCTATCACATGAATTACTCCATTGGTAGCTGAAATATCGGCAGCGGTAATGCCAACATTTCCGTTAGGCTTCAGCATGCTTGCATCAACTTTTAGTGATACACCCAATCCACCTGCTCTGGGGCTGAGGGTTGAAACATAGCCATTCTCAAGCTGAGTTGATTCAACCCTACCCGATAACACATGGTAAAATAAAATTGGGGTTAGCTGGTCAGCAGTTAAGGCATCAATGCCGCTTACGCCCAACTGATTGAAAAGTTCGTTGAAAGCTGCGTTGGTTGGAGCAAATACTGTGAAAGGACCAGTGCCCTGAAGGGTTGTAACCAGGTTTGCCTTTTGAAGTGCCTGGATCAGAATTGAGAACTGTGGATAGGAAACAGCAACCTCAACAATGTTTTTGGGCATTTCCATCTCTTTTTCATCATCTTTTTCGCAACTTGTCAATATTAGCGTTCCCGCTAAGCCTACTAATGCTAGTAGAGCAAATAAATTTTTTTTTGTTTTCATAATTGTGTGTTTTAGTAGATTATGCCCTACTAACATTAAAAAACCTTTATTCATTTTGTGTTCTATTTACATATTCTTTTGTTGGTTAATTTATATCAATCATATATCTTATCTGCTAATTGATTTATTGGGCTGGATTTGGATTTATTTGCCAAAAATCAATAATTTTACAGAAATTTGGTTGCAGGTATGGAAGAACTTATCAGGCTCCGTCACGAATTACATCGAAACCCTGAACTATCTGGACAAGAAAGGGCTACCGGGAAACGAATAAGATTTTTTCTTAGCCGCTACCAACCGCATGAGTTTTACTCAAATATTGCTGGCGAAGGGATGGCTGTGGTATACAGGGGTAAGGAGCCCGGTCCAACCGTGCTTTTCCGGTGCGAGATGGATGCTCTTCCCATTACTGAGCAATCCGATTTGAAATACAAATCGAACACCCCGGGGGTATCGCACACCTGTGGCCACGATGGGCACATGGCCATTGTGTCGGGTTTGGCTGTTCGTTTCTTTGAGAACCCCATACAAAAAGGAAGGGTTATTCTTTTTTACCAGCCATCGGAGGAAAATGGTTCAGGAGCAAAGGAATCCATTGAAAAGCTTAAGGAATTAGACCTCCTGCCCGACTATGCTTTTGCTCTTCACAACCTACCTAAGTATAAAAAAGGAAGCGTTGTACTTGGGCGTTACACCTTTTCGGCAGCATCAAAAGGGTTGATAATTAAACTTACCGGGCGGAACTCGCATGCCGCATTCCCTGAACTAGGCCTCAACCCAGCCGCAGCCACAGCCGAGATAATACAGCACTTGCTTGCTTTGCCTAGCAGCTTCAAGTACACGAATTTTGTGCTTGTTACCCTTATACATGTAAAGATAGGCGAAGTAGCTTTTGGCACATCTGCCGGTTCCGCTGTTATCATGACTACCCTAAGGGCCTTTGACAATTCCGATATGCATCTGCTTTCCAATAACGCTCTCAAAACATCAACCCAAATTGCAACCAAACACGGCTTAGCCATTGAAACCGAATTTACCGACGATTTCCCAGCCTCAGTTTGCGACCCGCAACTCACTGATGTTATAGAGAAAATTGCTACAGAGCAAAAGAAAGAGGTTGTTTACCTAAATGAACCCAACCGGTGGAGCGAGGATTTTGCACACTTTACAGGCATTTGCCCATCGGTAATATTCGGACTTGGTGCAGGCGAAAATCACCCCGATATCCATAGCCCAAACTACGACTTTTCCGATGAACTTATTACCGAAGGTGTTGACCTGCTTGAATCCATAGCACGTAAGATTACTAACTCCTAATCCTAACTAACAGCCTTACCATCCAGCCATCTGGTCGCTGACTAACCACGTAAACTCCTGTAAAACAAGGGCTGCAGCGGTTATCTTTTTCACATATAGCGTATCGGTGCCGGCTGTTAATGCAACCAATGCGGCAATAACGGGTTGAGAGTATATGTAAATGCTTACAGTGCTTGCCTGAACGTAACGCAATCCCCACCCATTCAAAAGGTATGCAAAGAATATAGGCCCAAGTAAAACAAAAATGATGGAGGCATAAATCATAGGGGGTATGATTCCCAATTGTGTAGTAGCCAAATCGGAAATCCCAAATGGCAATAGCGAGATCAATCCAACCACAAAAACTCCTTTCATTACTGTTATGGGTTTATACTTGAGCATCACCGGCTTAACCACAACAAGGTAAAAGGCATAAAAAAGTGTATTCAAAAATAGCATAAAATTGCCCAGAGCGTGGTGTTGTCCAATTTCCAACGAACCCTTGCTTAGTATGAGCACGAGTGCACCCGATGCACTAATGACTAATCCTAAGATTTTTATTACCTTGATATGCTCCGATAAAACAAAGTATGCAATAAGCATTACCATTGCCGGATTTAACGTCGATATGATGGACTATTCAATTGGCGTGCTGTAGTTTAAACCATTAAGGAAAAGGAGCTGATTAAAAGAAATCCCGAATAGCCCCGATGCAATAAATAGGGGGGAATCAGCCTTACTAATTTTTCATTCCCTGTCCCAAGCTTGGAAATCAACCAAAAAAGAACTAATACGTTAATCACCCGCAGCAGAGTGAATGCCATTGGCGATAAGTAGTTAGGCATCACCCCCTTGGCTATGGAGTAATTTACACCAAACATAATGTTGGCAAGTATTATGGCTAAATGGGCCTCGACTCGCTTATTATTGACAATGACCATAACTGCTAAATACAATGCAGTTCGATTTACAAAACAAAGTTAAGTTTAAAAAATAGCAGAATTTACTTTACGCTCAGTAAGCCCTATTATAATTCCTCACCAAATTGGTCAATAGAAACAGGTTGTCTAGATTTTTTTGTGTTCATATCGAATATTCTCCTCTAAAGATATTGCCCTAGCCCTATTTCGGTTTAACCTACCCTAATTCCCTTCCATTCTACAATTTCCATTCATTCCAGGCCTTTCCGCCCCATTATCGTTGGGCTTAACTGATCACTTTGCCTCTAACATCCTCTTATTCCGACTCGTTCCGATTCATTCCTCTAGTAATTAGCCTGTTGAAATTTTATAATTTGTGGTGCTTTGATTGAATAATTTAACAATTAATTAGCGTAACATTAAACCATAAAACTTTAAATTTGTTAATTATCGCATTTTAAGATTTATGCACAAGCAAACCACACATATTAAGGAAAATCCTGCTCAACGCATTAAGACAAAGTTAGCCCTAATACCTGTTTTGCTTGGCTTGGGTGTAACCGGCGCTTTGTTATACAATGAGTTCAACCCTAGGGCATTTGACATTATAAACTTTACATGGAAATCAGTCCTTTGGATAATGCTGGCTTGCCTTTTCATGGTTGGACGCGATTTGGGATACACCCTCCGGCTCATGATTTTAAGCGATGGTAAATTCCGATTCTGGAAGGCCCTTAGGATAATAATGCTATGGGAATTTACATCAGCAATCACACCATCGGCTATTGGTGGTACCAGCGTGGCAATTGTATATGTCAATAAGGAAGGTTTAAACCTCGGGCATAGCTCAGCATTGGTAATGATAACATCGTTCCTGGATGAGATTTACTTCGTTATCATGTTTCCACTCCTGATTTTGCTGGCGGGTTACCATGGGCTATTCGACATTGGTACCACTAACAGTATGGCCAAGGAACTTTTAACATTCAGCATTATTGGTTACTCATTAAAGCTTTCATGGGTAATAGCTTTGATTTACGGTTTATTCTTTAACCCCCGTGGGCTTAAGTGGCTGTTACTTTTGATTTTTAAACTACCAATCCTTCGGCGTTGGAAGCATGGAGCTAACCGTGCCGGATCCGACATCATAAACAGTTCAAAGGAATATCGCGACAAGCCTACCTCTTTCTGGGCAAAGGCTGTAATTGCATCGTTTTTATCATGGTCGTCACGTTTCTTGGTTGTGAATGCGTTACTTATGGCATTTTTTAGCATTGATCATAACCTGCTAATTTTTGCCCGCCAACTTGTGATGTGGATAATGATGCTGGTAAGTCCAACCCCCGGAGGTAGTGGATTTGCTGAATTTGTTTTTACCCGCTACCTATCTGAATTTATCCCTGTTGAAACAGCATTAATTGTTCCTGTTTCTGTGGCAATGGCCTTGCTGTGGAGGCTGATTACTTACTATCCTTACCTTTTCGTGGGTAGCATAATTTTTCCCCGATGGGTTCGCCGACACTTCATCAAGTAAATACTTTTCATACTGACAACTCTAAAACAAATCGTTTTTAAAAGCTGTTTAGTTTGATATTAAAAAAAAGGAGGATATGAATTATTTCTATATTACCGGTACTAGCTCGGGAATTGGATTGGCACTTACATACCAATTACTGAGCAATGACAGTAACTATGTGGTTGGATACTCACGTAGAAATGTAGTTAGCCACCACAGGTATAAACATATTCAAATTGATTTCAGCCAACAGGGAGCAGCAAGAGAGGTAGAAATACCTCTCTTCCCTAATGCCAAACACGTTGTACTTATAAATAATGCTGGCATCCTAGGCGATGTAAAACCTATAGGTAAAATCGCTAATGAGCAGCTAGAGAAAACATTCATGGTTAATACCGTTAGCCCTACAATCCTAACTAACCGTTTACTATCGTTATACCTACCGTCGGCAGAATTAATTACCATTGTGAACATCAGTTCCGGGGCAGCACGCCATGCGGTGGAATCGTGGGGCGGTTACTGCGCCTCCAAGGCAGCAATCGATATGTTTTCATCAGTGCTACATGCTGAACAAAAACTGGATGAAACCTCAAGGGTAAAAGTAATTTCAATAGCGCCAGGTATAGTTGACACCCCCATGCAGGACATGGTTCGCCAAATTGACCCCACATATTTCCCCCAATCCGAAAGGTTTCACCAGTATAAGCAGCAAGGAATGCTTACCTCAACCGAGCAGGTAGCAAAAAAAATTGTTGAGTTGATAGCTAACCCGCCCAACAATCCTATAATCGATTTACGTACGCCTTAATTACTCAGCTCCCTGATATACCTTATCATTGACTCGAAAATAAGCCTGCCGTCGGTATTGCCAAGTTCATCGTCCGAGGCACGCTCGGGGTGTGGCATCATGCCAAAAACATTGTGATGTTCATTACATACACCAGCTATATTCTCTACTGAACCATTGGGATTGGCACTTTCCGATACCATTCCGCTCTCATCGCTATAGCGGAAAAGGATTTGACCATTGATTCGCATTTGGGCAAGCGTTTCCTTATCGGCATAGTAACGACCCTCGCCATGCGCAATGGGAACTTTAAGCGCCCTGTCGCGGGGTAAAAATTTTGTGAGGGCTGTGTTCTTACTGTCAGGAACCAAATGAACATTCTTACAAATGAACTTTTGGCTAGTGTTGTGCAGTAATGCTCCCGGTAAAAGTCCACTCTCGCAAAGAATCTGAAAACCATTGCAAATGCCAAACACGTAGCCACCATTGTTGGCAAAATCTATCACCTTGTTCATTATTGGCGAAAACTTTGCCAATGCTCCTGATCGTAAGTAATCGCCATAGGAGAATCCGCCTGGCAGTATTATCACATCAATATTGGGATCAAAATCGGTTTCCTTGTGCCAAAGGGTTACCACCTCCTGCTCAAGAATCTCCTTGATTACATATACTGTATCCTGATCGCAGTTGGAACCAGGAAATACAACTACTCCAAACTTCATGCTTTTGCCATTAATATGTGCCAAAGATAGCCAATAATATAAAATCGTCAAAATAAGGTTTGAACCTAACACATTTTTGGCGTAACTTTGATAATCAATTTTAAAAAAATGATCAAGAATATTTTACGGTTTGGCGCTATTGTTATAGTATTTGCCCTCCTCTTTTCTGGGCTTTTTTTGGCTTACAGCACCATTACCTTCTATAATCCCGATAAGGAGATATTGCTTCAATCTTCAGCAAGCCCCGACACAGTGAAGGTTAATACAGCCTATAGCTTAATTACATGGAATATTGGCTATGCAGGTTTAGGCGATAACATGGACTTTTTTTATGATGGGGGGAAACAAACACGCGATACCAAAGCCAGAACCCTTGAAAACCTCGACTCCATTAAAAAATTTTTGACACAAAATCGAACCGATTTTATTATACTGCAGGAGGTAGATCATGGTTCTCGGCGATCATACTACATTAACCAGGTTCAGGAGATCAGTCAAACCTTAAACTACTATACCTTCTTCGCCACCAACTATCAGGTTTCATTTGTTCCCGTACCCCTTAACAATCCAATGGGTAAGGTTAATTCGGGTATCATGACATTAAGCCGCTATACCCCACAAAATGCTAAAAGAATACAGCTGCCAGGTTTATCGCCATGGCCTAACAGGATTTTTACTTTAAGGAGGTGCCTGCTGGTTACCCGATTCCCGGTGAATGACGGGCGCGAACTTGTTCTGATCAACACCCATAACTCAGCATTTGAGAACGATAGCCTAAAAATGGAAGAAATGAATTTTATCAGGCAAATAGCTATACAAGAGTATGATAAAGGGAACCATGTAATAGTAGGGGGGGACTGGAATCAGTTACCCCCAGACTTTGCCCCCGATACATTTGGGAATGCTTACGAAACCAAAGCATTCAAACCATTATCAATTGAAAGTGACTTTATGCCCTCCGGTTGGCAATGGGCTTTTGACCCCTCGGCACCTACAAATAGGTACCTCGATAGGCCTTATAACAAAAGTTGCAGAACTATAATTATTGATTTCTTCTTGCTTTCACCAAATATTCAAGTTGCTGATTTATCGACCATCAACCTTAACTTTAAATACTCTGACCATAATCCGGTTAAGCTAACCTTCAGTCTTATCTCAACTCAGTAGTATCAATAGAAAATACTTTTAATAAACTTATTAATGATGTTAGTCAAAGTTAATACTATCTTTGCCATTTAGATTTTGTTTGTATTTAAGAAAAATCTATATTTAGCCTGATGATTATTGACGATATCTGCTTAATGAGATAATGCCAAGCCAGCGTATGCAGGTAACCGACCAGGACTTACAGTATTTTGTAAATACCATTAAAAGTGTTTCAAAGTATGATTTTTCCGAATACTCGGAGAAGTCACTTAAACGTCGATTGCAAAAAATTCTCGAAGATTACAACCTCGATTTAACCTCGCTTCTAACGTCGCTTCGCCTTGATAAAGACTTTCTGGAGAAAGTAGTAAAGGAGGTTACCGTTAATACTACCGAACTGTTTCGTGACCCACCGGTTTGGCACTTATTGCGCTCACGCATTCTACCACGCTTCAAGAATAACAAAACCATTAACATATGGCATGCGGGCTGCTCCACCGGCCAAGAAGTTTACTCCATGATGATCCTCCTGAACGAAATGGATATGCTGGACAAAGCGAAAATCTTTGCAACCGACCTAAACTCCGATGTACTAGATGCAGCCAAGCAAGGTGTTTACAAGTACCGATTTAACCTTGGCTATTTGGATAATTTCGACAAGGTTATTAAGCAAAACCCACTTAACTTTGAGGAGTATAACGACATCCCGTACGAAAAATATTTCGATATCGATAAGGTAAGGGATACCATCACCATGAAAAAGTTCTTGACCGAGCGCCCCATCTTCCGTAAACACGATCTGGTAGTGGATGGCAATATCTTTTTTGCCAAGTTCGACCTTATACTTTGCCGTAACGTTATCATTTACTTCAACTATTCGCTCCAGAACAAGGTTTTTAAACTTTTTCATAATAATCTTTACCCCAAGGGCACTCTCCTGCTTGGCATGCACGAAACCATACTTGGCCCTTGGGCCTCTCGCTTTGAACGATTAGGACAGGCTTACATTAAAAAATAAATTACACCATGAAGGCTTTTGCTAACATGAAACTTGCTCAAAGAATTCAACTTGCCATAATCCTTTTAATGGTTGTGCTCTTTGCCTTTGCAGGTTTAACGCTGAATTACTTTTCCCGAACCAGAACCATTAGCAACGCCGTTAAAGAGGCTTACGTTTACATCGATAAGCTAATTGACATTGCAAACATTATTGAGCAAAAAACCGGAAAAGGTTTAAGCTCAAACGATATCTTTGAGCTAAAGCCCTACTTCACTAAGCCGGCTTACAACAAAACCGATTTCCCCTCATTAATTTCACGGAATGGCGAATACGTTTTACACGTTACCCGGCAGGGAGCCCGACTCCCGATGAAAACCATTCAGGAAATTAAGAACCTCAAAGCCAACGAAGGCTTCATACACTACCAGGATATTACCAATGACATCGCGGAGAACCGACTACTTGTTTACAAGTACTATAAGCCATACAACGCCTACTTTGCCATCTCAGTAAGCCCAACCGAGGTTCTAGAACAGGTTAAGACCAACAGGCAAGTTATGATCATCATAGTTATTCTTGCCTCATTAATATCGGCTTGGGTTGTTTCGCTAATCCTTATGCCCATCACAAAACAACTGGCAAACCTCTCAGCTCGACTAAAACAGCTCGCCCAGGGCGAGATTCCTCCAGCCATTAAAGTTGCCGATAGGAGCGAACTGGGAACACTGGCTGAATCGCTAAACAGCTTAATCGACGGACTTAAAGGCACTACTGAATTTGCCCGGCAAATTGAGCAAAACAAACTCGATTTTGACTTTAAGCCTCTCAGCAAAAACGACCAGCTTGGAATGGCACTCCTGCAAATGCGTGAAAGTTTAAAACGAGCTCAGCAGGAAGAAACTAAACGAAAGGAAGAGGACAACATTCGTACATGGATAAATGCAGGCCTTGCCAAGTTTGGCGATATACTTCGCCAAAACAACAATAACCTTAACATCCTTGCCGATAATGTTATACAAAACCTGGTGAACTACCTTGATGCTAACCAGGGAGGAATTTTCATGTTTAAGGAGTACGAATCGGAAAAACACCTCGAACTCCTCTCGGCCTTTGCCTATAACCGAAAAAAGTTTCTTCAAAAAAGCATTATGCTAGGCGAGGGACTTGTGGGTACCTGTGCTATTGAGAAGCAAACCATTTACCTGAAAGAAATCCCCAGCGATTACATTGCCATTACCTCCGGGTTGGGCGAGGCCACCCCAACATCGCTGCTCATTGTTCCCCTTAAGCTTGAGGATGAGATTTTTGGGGTTGTAGAGATAACATCGTTCAATGAGTTTGCCCCATACCAAATTGAGTTTGTTGAAAAGGTTAGCGAGAGCATAGCCTCAACCCTTAACTCGGTAAAGAATAATATCCGAACCCGTGAGCTCCTTGAGCAATCGCAACAGCAACGTGAGGAAATGGCTGCACAGGAAGAGGAGATGCGCCAGAACATGGAAGAGATGCAGGCCACCCAGGAGGAGATGCAGCGCAAGAACCTTGAACTCGAAATTATCACCTCAGCCATTAACCAATCGCTAGTATCATGCTCACTTAACGACGATGGTTTTATTGTCGACTCCAACCTGGTATTCCAGGAGATGACCGGCTACAGCAAGGTTGAACTGGAGGGAATGCTGCTTGAAAGTTTAATTGTCGACACACAGCGCGAGGAGTTTAGCAAGCTTTGGAAATCTGTCCTTAACGGACAATCAATCAATACAACCCTTCACCTAATAGGGAACAATGGTAGGGAACGCTTCCTGCTGACTTCTCTCACCCCCGGTTTCGACCCCATGGGATTGCTAATCAAGGTACTCCTTTTGGGACACGATATAACCGAGTCAAAGAAAATTGAATTGATGACCCAGCAGCAAGCCAAAGAAATTGAAAAGAATATCAAGCGCATTAAGAAAGAGCAGGAACTATCGAACCTGCGCCAGCGCGAGATGGAAACCCTGCTCGAAGCGCTTGACCAAAACTGCTTGGTTTCTATAATTGAGCCCGACGGGCTAATTACCTATATCAATAATAAAAATGTTGAGGTATTAGGTGACAAGAAGGAAGATATTGAGAACCGTTACTTACAGGATATTGACTACACAGCTAAAAACAAACCAAAAGAGTTTGAAAGGTTTTGGAAATCGCTCCATAAGGGAATTAAACAAACACGTGAGTTCTCACTTAATGTAAAGGGTGAAACCCGATGGGTATTGGAGAACTTTACTCCAATTATGGATGAAACCGGAAACCTTTACAAAATAATCAATATTGCCCTGGATATAACCGAGAACAAGCGGAAAGAAATGGAACTAAACGCTGTTATTGAACAGCTTAAGCAACAACTCAAGAAATAGTGAAGTATGACCATACGCTACGAAATAGGAATTGTTGATACCCGGAACGTAATCAAAACGTTGCTTGATGATTGTGGCTTCGATTTTCGCGATTATGCCCTTACCTCTCTAAAGCGTAGGCTGGAGTACATCATATCGCTTTACGCCCTGCGCGACGCCGAAGGCCTTATAGCCAAATTAAAGAATAGTAAAGAGTTTCTAGACCAATTCCTTTACGATATTACCCCCGAAACCACGGAAATGTTCTGCGATCCCCCGTTTTGGAGAATTCTCAGGGACGAAATTATTCCTGAACTGGTAAAGTCAGGCTCATCAAAGCCCCGTATATGGATTGCTTCGTTCGACTCGGGCGAAGAGCTATACTCGTTATCAATTCTTTTAAAGGAATTGAATTTGCTTAACGAGGTTAATATATACTGCAACGTCCTCTCCGAACATACCATACAACGCATCACATCGGGTCGCTTGGATCCTAAAAACATGGAGGTGAACGAAGCTAACTACCAACGCTTCAACGAGAAAGGGAAGTACTCATCGTACTACCGTACCGAAGCAAACAACATTATTTTTGATGTTAGCCTTATTAAGGATGTAAACTTCATTAAGCAAAATACATTGATTGATGAAAACCCGGGTGCTCCAAAACTTATAATCTTCCGCAACCAGGCTATTTACTACAACCAGCTGCTCAGCGAGAGGATTTTCACCAAGCTTGCCAACTGCCTGGTAGCTGGGGGATATTTAGCAATTGGGGTTAAAGAAACTTTGGAAAATACCAACGTTAGTAATAAATTTACTCTATACAACGAGGCAGAAAGAATTTACAAGCGAAAAAACAACTAGTTTTTATGTACAAAGCAGTTATCATTGGAGGATCGGCAGGAAGCTTTCAGGTTATTACCCGAATACTACACGCTTTGCCCCCAAATTACCCACTACCTGTCCTTCTTTGCCTGCATAGGTTAAAGCACGTTCGCAGCGGATTTGTTGAGGCGCTTTCCATCAAATCGGGCATTCAAATTATTGAACCAAACGACAAGGAACAGATCAAACCCGGTAAAGCATACCTTGCGCCAGCCAATTACCACATGTATGTGGAATTAGGGAACAAAATAGCACTTTCAACCGAAGAGCCTGTAAATCACTCACGTCCCAGTATCGACCTTTCGTTTATTACCGCCGCTCAGGTTTACCGTGAGAAATTAGTGGGAATTATTCTTTCCGGTGCAAACCGCGATGGCGCATACGGGCTAAAAAAAATAAAGGATTTAGGTGGACTTGCCATTGTCCAAAACCCTGATGAATGCCAGGTTCGAACCATGACCGAAGCCTCACTCAAGATGACTCCGGTTGACTTTGTTTTTAATACTAACGAGATTATCAAGTTTCTTCAAAACATCAAAGTATAAAAACATGAAACTAATTAACCCGACTAACCGATTTATACCTGTTATAGTTTTGATTTTATTGCTAACCAGTTCCCTATTGGTTTTCAGCTTAATCTATAACTCGGCATTGGAAACCGGGCAAAAAATATCTCCTTGGATTATAGGCATTTGCCTGCTCCCCTTTCTTTTGGGATTATGGCTCTACTTCATTATAGTTAAGCAACGGAACCATGCCGATGGCCTTCAATCCCAAATTAAATCGTTAAAAGCGCAGGAGGTTGAAACGTTCATGAAATCGCAGAAAAAGGAAACCGCTAAAGAAATCCAAAAAGAACCCCTTGAATATAAGAAATTGCTTGAAAGGATAATCCCCAATATTCCTACCGATGATATTGAAAAGTATGGTGAGGTACTCCTTGCCAATGTTGCCAAAACAGTTGAAATTGTTCAGGGGCAGTTCTACTTTAAAAATTTACAAACCAATATGTTTAGATTTAAGGCTGGCTACGCTTTCTATTCCGAGTCCATTCCACCCGAATACCGTGAAGGAGAAACTCTTGCTGGACAGGTGGCCAAAAATCAAAAGCTAATTAACATTGACAATATACCCGAAGGTTACATTACTATCCTATCCGGACTGGGGAAGGGTTCACCCAAACATTTAATCATTGCTCCAATAATCACTACCGAAAATAAAACTATTGGGATAATTGAGTTAACCTCATTCAAACCCTTTACAAGCGAACACGAAGAACTTTTTTCTCAGCTCGGGCGTAAACTTGGAGAGATTTTAAGTGTCAATCAAAAATAACCTAACTGCGGCATGATTTCATTCGGAATTATATCGACCACCGATAGCAAGCAAGTAATCCGGCAAAGGGTAACGCAAGCCTTTTTAGTTAGCCTTATGTTTCCCGCTATTACCTGGATTGTTGATATCCTATCCAGAGGTATCCCCTTTAATTTGACTAATATCGCAAGCATACATGCAACAAACCCCATTCATTGGATTATTGATTTGGCTCCCTTTGTGATTTCCTACGTTACATGGCTACAGCTTACCCGACACTACCGGAGGATTCTATTGCTGGAGAAGGAACTCCGCCAACGCGACGAGGATATTGAGAAAAATGCTCGCTTTGCCCAACGTATTGGCGAAGGCGACTATAATGCACCTTTTCAGGTTGGAGGAGATGACGATATCCTTGGAAAGTCGTTGGTTATTATGCGCGACAACCTGCTTGCAAACCAGAAAAAAGAGGCTGAACAGAACTGGATAACCAAGGGGAAAGATGAAATATCGCACATTCTGCGCCTGCACAACAATATCGATGAACTTTCGTACGACGTGCTGGTTAAACTAATAAACTACATACGAACCATACAGGGCGCCATATACCTCTACGTTGAAGAGAAGCAAAAACTTGTCAACCTTGCCACCTACGCCTACAACCGCCGTAAGTATATTAAGCAAGAGTTTCGCATTGGCGAGGGGCTTATTGGCGAGTGCGCCTACGAGCGCGAATTTATTTACCGAACCGAGATTCCCGACGATTATATTACCATAACCTCAGGCATTTTAGGCGATCGCAAACCTAAAAGCCTGTTGCTAGTTCCTCTTATTACCGATGAGAAGTTGGAGGGCGTGTTGGAATTCGCCTCGCTCGACGATGAGATACCCGAGCTTACCATTCGATTCCTAAAAGAGGTGGGTGAAATAATAGCCCGCACCATCTTTAACCTTCGCATAAACCAGAAAACAGAGAAGTTGCTACAGGAAGCCCAGCAAATGGCTCAGGAGCTTAAGGAGAACGAGGAAGAACTTCGCCAGAATGCTGAGGAGATGAAGATAACTCAGGAAGAACTTGAGATATCGAATGTAAAACTCGAAGCCAAAATCCAGGAAGTAGAAAATGCCCAAAAGCGTCTGCATTCCCTACTTGAAAATGCATCGGAAATCATTTCGATTTACAACAGCGAGAAACAGCTAACCTACATAAGCCCCTCGGTAACCAAAATTTTGGGATATACCCCCCAAGAGATGATGAGCGGCAAGGATATCGACCGCCTAACCCGCAAGGGCGAAGCCGCTTTTAACGAAATGTTTGAGCAACTCCTGGAGAATCCTCGTATTGCTATCACCATCCAGTACACCTTCATGAAAAAGGATGGTGAAAAGATTTTTCTGGAGGTTACCGGACGCAACCTGCTCGACGACCCTGCCATTGGCGGTATAATAATCAACTCCCGCGATATTACTGAACGCAAACGGGCCGAGAAAGAGGAACGCATGCGCAGCAAAATGCAATCGCTTTCCGAGAACTCCCCCGATATCATCATGCGCTTAAATCCCACCGGGCAATTTTTTTACACCAACCCCATGGTTGAAACTTACCTTGGTATCGACTACAAGGAACTTGTTAACCAAACAATCACCGCTCTCGATGGGATTCCGGTACTCTCAAACTTTATTCGCGAGGCCATAAAATCCATTAAAGTAGAAAAAGAAAAGTACGAAGGCGAAATTACTTTTGCCACCAATCGGGGCGAAACCGTAATGCACATCGTGGGAATTCCAGAATTCAACGAGAACGAGTTGGAAACCATACTGTTTGTTGCCCACGATATTACCGAGCAAAAGCAAACAGAGAGGGAGATTCAGGAAAAGAACCGCAAAATCACCGAAAGTATTAACTACGCCCAGCGTATTCAAACTTCAATACTTCCCAACAACAGAATCATCAGGCAGTACCTGCCCAAATCGTTCATTTACTACTACCCCAGGGATGTTGTAAGCGGCGACTTCCCATGGTTCTTCTTTAAAGACGATTTTATTTACATTGCAGCCGTGGATTGTACCGGCCATGGCGTACCGGGTGCATTGCTATCGTTCATCGGCTACTTTACCCTGAACAACGTAGTTGACCACGACTCGTCGTACACTGCCGGGCAAATACTCGACCACCTCCACTTCGGAGTACGCAAAACCCTTAAGCAGGATCGCCCCGATGCCGACGCCCGCGATGGCATGGATATCGCTTTTTGCAAAATCAACCCCAAAAACAAGGAATTGCAGTATGCAGGGGCTCACCGTCCGCTTTACCTCGTAAGAAATGGGGAACTTACTGAATATAAAGGCGACCGCAAGGCTATTGGTGGTATCCCCCATCCTAAGAAAGCCGAAGAGCCTTTTACCAATTATACTATTGAGTATAAACCGGGCGACAGGGTATTCTTCTTCTCCGATGGTATAGTTGACCAGGTTGGTGGTCCCAAAAAGAAAAAGTTTGGTGCTCAAAGTATTCGTGATATCATTATGAACAACCAAAAAACACCGATTCACGAACTTAACGATGTGTTTGCAAAAACCCTTACCGAATACCGGGGCGAAAATAAACAGGTTGACGATATACTTTTAATTGGTATTGAATTTTAAAAATGTAATATATTTGTAACTCATATAACTCATCGGACTATGGATCGAAAAAACATTAAAGGGTTCCTTGAGTTCGTTTATGACTTTTACAAGTCGATGAAGGCTCATGAAATTACTCTCGTTTACGAGGGCGAAATAACCCACCAAATAACCAAAGCCTTCACCTCTCTTACCGAGTCGAATATGGCTAAGGAGGAGGAGTCGAACTCCGTTCAGAAAAAGGTTTTCCATGTAATGGTGGAATGCCTCCAGAACATCAGCAAGCATGCCGATAGTTTCGGCTCCGATGATTTTCTCTTTGCTGGCCGTGGTATTTTCATGGTTAGCAAAGGCGATTCGGAATACCACGTTACCACTGGCAATGTGATTGAAAACACCAAAATTGATGAGCTCTCAAAAATCCTTAATCACATCAACTCACTCGACAAGGAGGGTTTGAAGCAACTCTACAAAACCCAGATGCGCGAAGGCCGCCTTTCCGAGAAGGGTGGAGCTGGATTGGGTTTCATTGACATAGCCCGCAAAACCGGAAGGAAACTTGAGTACCACTTCCTTCCCATCGACGAGGAAACCCATTTCTTTGTACTAACTTCAACCATTTCACGATCAGAATAATTGTACCGATATGGAAACCATAAAAATAATGGGGACCGATGATACCCCAACCGTAATTCTAGATGCTCAAAACGAAATCTTCGAAATCTCGGGTCGTTCCTTGCCCGAAGACGTTACTGCATTCTACGACCCTATTTTGCAGTGGCTCGATGAATACTCAGCATCGCCAAAACCCAAAACCATCTTTACTTTTAAGCTGGTGTACTTTAACACGGCCAGTTCAAAACTGCTCCTCGATATTCTGATGAAACTCGAGCAACTTAAGGAAGCCGGTCATGATGTCCTCGTTCGTTGGTACTACCCTGAAGATGACGAAGACATGCAGGAAGCTGGCGAGGAGTATGCCGATATAGTTGATGTTCCTTTTGAACAAATTGGCTACACATTGAGTTAGATTCTTTTCCCTTTTTTAGCCCAAGTGAAGAAGAATGAGTGAGGAGATTCTCAAAGCGTTAATGCAACTCTTTGCAATTATTGCAAAGCAGGATGAAGGTGTTGAACTCAAAGAGCGAGACTATATTGTTAATTTCCTTACTCAGCAACTCAACGATGAGGCAGTAAAGGAATACATTAGGCTCTTTGATGAGCATGCAGGCCTGCTCGACAAAGAGGACAGCACCGAAAACAATGAGGAAAAGGGCAAACGGAAACTCACCTCGGTAAAGGATTCGGTTCGCATCCTGGGTATTTGTAAAAAAATCAATAAAACTCTTACCCAGAAACAAAAAATTGTTGTTCTGGTTCGCCTGTACGAACTTATCAATGCCGACCGCAAGTTTACCGAACAACGAATGGCTATCATCAATACCGTAGCCGAAGTGTTTAAGCTTACCAAGGAAGAAATATCGGATATTGAAAATTTTGTTATTAAGAATTCCCCCGATGAGCTAGATATTCCAAGTATTTTAACCATTCACGATAAACCCTTTACGGGCAAAAACTGCAAGCACATTGGCACCGAAGCCCTGGATGGTTACATATACATTCTCCAGATAAAAAGCGAAGACCTTTACTTCCTCCGGTATACAGGCAATGAGGACATATACCTTAACGGATTACCCATTCACAACCGCCGCATCTATCTGTTTGCCAGCGGGAGTTCGCTTAAACTGCCTAAGGGCAAACCGGTTTACTACACCGATGTAGTTGCCCACTTCCTGGCCGACTCCACAACTATTCGCATTTCTTACAAGGTAGAAAATGTAGGTTTCCAGTTCAAAACAGGCGATATTGGTTTAAGGAATATCTCCTTCTCGGAAGGACACGGCAAACTGGTTGGAATCATGGGCGCTAGTGGTGCTGGTAAAACCACACTACTAAACGTACTTGCCGGTATCGAAAAGCCTACCACAGGCCGTGTTATTGTTAACGGCTACGACCTTCACAATGAAAAGGAGAAACTTGAAGGTGTCATTGGAGTTATTCCGCAAGACGATCTGCTCATTGAGGAGCTAACCGTATTTGAAAACCTTTACTACAACGCAAAGCTTTGCTTTAAGGATAAATCCGAGGAAGAACTGGTTGCCCTTGTGGATAAAACCCTGGCAAATCTTGGCCTCTTAGAGCGTAAGAACCTTAAGGTTGGGACCCCGCTCAACAAGATGATATCGGGCGGGCAGCGTAAAAGGTTAAACATAGCCCTGGAGCTAATCCGTGAACCCTCAATCCTTTTTGTTGATGAGCCCACCTCGGGGCTTTCGTCGCGCGATTCGGAAAACGTAATGGACCTACTCCGTGAACTAACCCTCAAGGGGAAACTCATATTTGTGGTAATTCACCAACCCTCGTCAGACATTTACAAAATGTTCGACAACATGGTTATTCTGGATACAGGTGGATACATGATTTACTACGGCAACCCTGTTGAGGCCGTGATGTATTTCAAACGCCTTGATATGCAGATAAACAGCGATGTTGGCGAGTGCCCAGTTTGCGGTAATGTAAACCCGGAACTTATCTTCAACATCATTGAGGCACGTGTAGTTGATGAATTCGGACGTTACACCCCCATACGTAAGGTATCGCCCCAAAAGTGGGAGGAGCTATTCCGTGAAAACATAAAGCAATCACCCATACCCGATGAGAAAGCAGAACCACCCAAAACCCTAAACATCCCGTCGCGGTTTAAACAGTTCCTCATCTACACCAAGCGCGACTTCATGTCCAAGATAAGCAACACTCAGTATATAGTTCTCAACCTGCTCGAAACCCCTATCCTAGCTTTTATCCTGGCTTACGTTATCCGCTACATAGCCGATCCTAACTCTGATATTTACATCTTTTACGAGAACGAGAATATCCCCATATACCTATTTATGGCGCTAATTGTAGCCCTGTTTATTGGTTTAACAGTTAGTGCCGAGGAAATTTTCCGCGACCGAAAGATACTTAAACGCGAGGCTTTCCTTAACCTAAGCCGGTCGAGTTACCTTTTCTCCAAAATAACAATCCTGCTGGCACTCTCGGCCATCCAAACTGCAACCTTTGTTATTATTGCCAACAGCATCCTGGAAATCAGAGGCATGTATTTTGATTACTGGCTGGTGCTTTTTAGTACCGCAGTTTGCGCAAACCTGCTTGGCTTGAACATATCCGCCACATTTAACTCGGCCATCACTATCTATATTGTTATTCCACTGCTCATGATTCCCATGATGGTGCTTTCGGGAGCCATGTTCAGCTTCGAGAAACTTAATCGCTCTGTGGGTAGCTTTAACCGGGTGCCGCTCATTGCTGAGTTCATGATTACCAAGTGGGGTTATGAAGCCCTTGTTGTTCATCAATATAAGGATAATGCCTTCCAAAAAACTTTTTACGACATCGATAAGGTGATCAACAATGCCAACTACAAAACCGTTTACTATATCGATGAGCTGGAAAAACGGGCTACCGACCTCATAGATTTATTGCCCCAAAAGAGTACCCCTGAAGTACAGAAGAAGATTACCGACAGGTTAGCTGTACTCCGAAAGGCCATTATAAACGAAACTTACCATGAGGCGCCTGCAATACCCTTTGACATACTCGATAAGCTAACAATCAATATTATTGACGAAACAACTATTTACACCATATTCGATTACCTCGACAAACTTAAGAGACACTATTCCGATATCTATAGCACCCAATCGCAGAAACGTGAGCGGATGATTGCGTATCTTGTAAATAATAACCGTGAACTATATGAAGCCAAGCGTCGTGCCTACGATAACGAAAGCCTTGCCGACCTAGCAACAAAAACCTTTGAAAAGAACAAGATTGTGCAATACGGCGATGAGCTGGTTCAGCAGTACGATCCCGTTTACCGCGACCCAATCCCTAGGCATTTCCTCGATTTTCGTTCACATTTCTTAGCTCCCCGCAAGCATTTTCTTGGCATGTATTTTGACACTTTCTGGTTTAACCTGGTTATAATTGGGCTTATGACCGTAGCACTTTACATAACCCTTTACTATGAATCGCTAAAAAAATTACTCGATTTTTTTGGGAAAATTAAAATTCCAACACGAAAAAAATAAAATTTTGTATCTTTACTTTTCGAAACAAGATTTTAAAATGAAAAATCTGCACTTTATATACTACCTATCTCTGCTTGCAATACTTTCACAGGTTATTACCGCTTGCAACTCGTGTAGCAAACAAGGGGTAGATGTCACTCAGGATTTATATGTTCCCGACTCCGTAATTGAGGTTGCTCCGCCCCAGGTAAGCAAAGCGGTTACTGAGCAAATGATGCAAAACATTTCATCACCAGTTGAAACAGCTGCCCTAATTAAAGGGTTAAAAATTCCTTTCAATAAAAACTTTCTGGCCAGCACCAAGCAAGCTGAAAAGTTCAACACAAACTTTGAAAAAGCCTTTGCCCTTGGGCTGTATGGTTGCGATTTGGGCTACCTCAACATGTACGAGAAAACCTCGTTTGTGGTTGATTACATCTCAACCATTAAGCGCTTAGCCGATGATATCCAGGTGGGCCAATTCTTTGACTTTAATACCCTTAAGCGTCTGGCTACCAACAACGAAAACTTAGACTCCTTAATACTTATTTCACAGCAAAGTTTCAACCGAATTGACAACTACTTGACTGAAACAAACCGCTCAATGCTAAGCGCTGTAATTGTAGCCGGTGTTTGGGTTGAAGGCGCTTACCTTTCGAGCCGCGTGGCTCAAATTAGCAATCACCCAAGGATTAGGGAAACCATTGGAGAGCAAAAAACCATTCTTAGTTTCCTGCTTGCGCTCCTTATGGTTTACGATAAAGATCCCAGCATGACAAAACTTTTAGACAATTTTGGAAAAATCAAAAAGTTATATGATGAGGTAAAAATTACATACGAAATTGGAGAACCTGAAATGGTAGAGGAAAACGGTGTATTAACCTTTAAACAAACCGATAAGCAGATAATCCAAATGGACGATGAACTTTACCAAAAGTTGATTGTGGGAATACAGGAATTACGCAACGATTTATTAAAACTGTAAGTAATTTTCAGCTATGAAAAAGATATTATTCTCGTTATTGGTGGTGTTGATGGGTGTTACCTATTTTAATAAAGTAAATGCCCAATCGGAAGAGGAACTTGTGCAAATTTGTACCATGATAGCCGGCGATGCCGAATACCTAAAGGATTTTCGCATTAAGCTCGACGCTGGCGACCCTCCCCCTGTACAACGATTCCCAATCCTACTGAAAAAGGATATTAAGTATCGGTTCACGGTTTGCAACTCCAAGGATTACGAAGGGAAGGTTATACTTCAGTTATTTGACAACAACCGCCAACTAGCTACAACCTACATTGTTGCCACGGGTAAAGATTACCCATACATCGATTGGGTTTGTACCAAAACAGGCGCTTACCACCTGGTTTACTCCTTCAGGGATGGGAAAGCGGGGTTAGCTGTTGGCTTGCTATCCATGGTAGGAACAATGTAAAAAACACACTCTATCCCATCATACATAAAAAAACCGCTTAAAAGGCGGTTTTTTTCTACTGACTTCTAAACCTCAGCTAATTTTTCTCTACCTTCAACACAAGTTCTTTTACCTTACTCCAGCGAGTAACGTCCATTTTTGGGCCAAGCACCTCAATAACATGCCCGGATAGGATAGCTCCTATTTCACCACACTTTAAAAGCGAAAGCCCTTTCGATAATCCGTAAAGGAACCCAGCAGCATATAAATCACCAGCACCGGTTGTATCGATACTTGAAATCTCAATTACACCAACTTCATATATTGTTTCGCCTTGCTTAATGATAGAGCCATCGGCTCCTAGCTTTACAACAGCAATATCGGCCAACTTCCCGAGCTCATCCAATGCCTCAACAGGCATCTTTCCCGTAAAAGCTTTTGCCTCTTCCTCATTGGCAAAGACTATATCGACATACTCTTCAATAATTTCACGTAGAAAGGCTTTATTCTCCTCTACTACATTATAGCTTGCTAAATCCAGCGAAATGCTGCAACCACTCTGCCTGGCAAGTTCCACTGCTTTCCTTACAAGACTATGATTTTGCACCAGGTAACCCTCAATATGAAAATGGGTATAGCCATTAAACAGCGAGGGGTTTAGGTCGTTAGGGGTCATTTCAATGGCAGCACCAAGGTAAACGGCAAAGGTGCGTTCGGAATCGGGGGTGATAAAGGCCAATGCCCTACCCGACTCAGCGTTACCCTTAAGCACAATGGGGGTTATCCCATTTTGAACCATATCGTTAGCAAATGCCTTACCAAACGAGTCGTCGCCTACCTTGCCTATGAATGTTGTGCTCATGCCAAGGTTTGCCAAGCCATGAATGGTGTTGGCTGCACTTCCGCCAGCGGCAAGGGTATGGGGGAGCCCTTTGGTTTGGGCTAGTATGCTTTGCATGCGCTCGGCATCAACCAGCTGCATGCTTCCCTTGGGTAAATTCAGCTCGAATAGTTTTGCATCGTTTGGTAGCTGTACAAGTATATCAACCAATGCATTCCCAAGTCCAAGAAACTTTGCCATAATCTATCAGTGGTTTAACAAGAGTGTAAATATACAAAAAAACAAAACCCCGATTTTTATCGGGGTTTGCTCCTCATCTAGGACTTGAACCTAGGACCCCCTGATTAACAGTCAGGTGCTCTAACCAACTGAGCTAATGAGGAGTGCTGTTCTGTTATTGCGGTGCAAAAATAATACTTTTTGAGAATATGAACCAAATTTTTTAAAAAAATTTTATCCAAATCGACCAATACCATTAAACTATAACATTCTGAGGGTTTTGCATAATCCAATTTTGGATATTGTCCAGAACAATACTTGCCCGCTTGCCGATTGCCTCGTGGGTGGCATAGGCAATATGGGGGAGTAAAATGGTATTGGGGGCTTTAAGTAATGGGTGATCGGCCTCAATGGGTGGCTCATGCTCATATACATCGATGGCTGCACCGGCTATCTGCCCTTGCCGTAGAGCCGTGCTTAATGCCATACAATCGATAATAGAGCCCCGAGCCGTGTTAACAATCAATGCCGTTGGCTTCATCAGGCTTATTAGCTTGCTGTTTACCAAACCAACCGTTTGCTGGGTTGCGGGTAGATGTAGCGATACTATATCGGATATGCTGAATAGCTCTTCAAGGCTGACAAACGAAACATTGGGGTAGGATTTTGGGGTTCGGGTGTGAGCCACAACCCTGCAACCATAAGCCAACGCTAACTGAGCAACCCGTTGACCAATGGCACCAAATCCTACTATACCAAAAGTTTTGCCGGCAAGTTCGCCTCCAAGGAAACCATTCCGGGTACCCCCATTGCGGGTTACAGCATCCATTGCTACAATATTTCGGAGCAATGCTATGGCTAATGCAAGAGTTAACTCAGCCACTGCTGTTGTACTATATCCGGCAGCATTACACACGGTAATTGAGTGCTTCCTACAGTAATCAAGCGGAACATGATCGACCCCGGTAAATGCTACCGAAATTAGCTTAAGCGTGGGGCACGACTGTAGGGTTGATGCTGCAATGGGGTGGTTTGAGATAACGAGTACTTCAGCACCTTGAATGCGCTGCTGCAAATCGGATTGTGAGACTGGGACGGCATCGTAATACACTACCTCGTAACCATGCTTAAGCATCTCAGCCTTAAAACCCTCGGCCTTGGCCTGATTGAGCCCTATGGGCTCTGCAAACACTATCTTCTTGCTCATTGCTTAACTCTATTATCATTGTGGTCATAAATGCAAACTAAGTGCTCATAAGGAATCGCCAGGGCACCTTTGACCAGTATGGCCCTGCATAGTCAATTCCAATGCGGGGCGTGGTGATGAAACTAGGAACAACTCCGGTATCCTCAATCCAAATCCTGCTTGATGTAACCAAATCCTCGCCATAGAACGATTTATCGATGGCAAGCAATCGGGTTAGCTTTCCGGGGCCATCGGCACAGGTAACACCCCTGACAAGTACGGCTTGTGGATCGGTCTCAACGGAGGTAACCACATTAAACATCCAGTACATTCCGTAGATAAGGTAAACGTAAACCAGCCCTCCCTGAGCAAACATTACCCTGTTCCGTTCGGTTATGCCCCTGCTGGCATGGCAGCCCAAATCGTCGGTTCCGCGATAGGCCTCAACCTCAGTGATGGTTACCCGTAACTCGTCGCCGCTTTCGAATTTTCGAACCAGTGTTTTGCCCAGCAGGTCTGGGGCCACCTCAAGAACATCGCGCTGGTAGAAATGACTATCGAGCCGCATAATCTTCTTTCTTTACTATTGGGAAACTATGCCCAAAAAGGAAAAGCGCACTGAACACCGCCACAAACGATATACCGGTATGGGTAAGCATGGTATCCTCAAAAAGCATAGAAGTGATTACGAGTACCCAAAAATACTTAACCGGCAAAACCTGAAAGCTGGGAGATTTAATAAACGGAAGGGTTAACGAAAGTATAAAAATAATAAAACCGATTACCCCTGCCGATGCCCAAACCGTTAGGTACTGGTTATGGGGCATGTAACGGTAGCTTTGTGGTAAATCAATCTTTTTTATATCGTAAAATTGGTTCATGGCAGCAGGTAAATCGCCGTAGCTAACTCCAAAAATGGGATTTGATGTAATAACATGTAAAGCGGCTTGGGCATACAGCAAACGCCGTAATACCGATCCACCAGTTAAAGAACCGGTTTGTCGGTGCCTATTAATCTCGTAAAAGAACTCGTACAACCTGCTTTCAATGCCGGTTACTTTCCCTTTAAAAATCGTATTGGTATATCCCCCCTCAATTAAGGCAATATCTATGGAATCGAGTTTACTGACTCCCAGTGAATCCTTGGTTAATCCAGCCGATGCCAAATACCGGATTAAAGTGGTTCTTAGGAGTTGTCCCTTTTTATCGGCACCTTCATATGGTAGATTGCTGCGTTTGGCCCATTCGTTCCTCAGTTCCTCATCGCAAATGTTAATATTTACAAGATACCCGTTCTCGGTTTCTTTCAAAAGAGTATCGTGTTGGTATGGGTTACCGTTTACGGTAGCCAACCTTGGTCTATTATCGGGAGTAAGCTTAACGGCACTCATGTTATCGTACTTGTGTAGTACAAACGATAAGACAATGAATATCACGGTTAAGAATCCTGTAATGGTGATAAATCTTGGAATGGAACCCAGTTTAAAAAGATACTTAATGAATATTAGTAAAATCAGGATTGATAGCATAAGCATGCCGGTAAAGCTGCTGAATGTAAGGAGAAAAAACAGAAACCAAGCCATCGCAGAAATTGCAAACCAACGCTCAAATGGCCTGGCTACTATCCGTTCGGTAAGATAATAAACCAGAAGTGCAAGGGAAAGATTTACCATTAATGCAAGCCGGATATGCGAAATGAACGGCGAAACCTTTCGGATATCGGCCAAATTGGCCGTGAAATAACCATAGGCCCCAACGATGGTTACCACCAGGGTTGAAAAAATAAAAAGCGATACTATTGTTTTAAATTCCTTTACGGTGAGCTTATCGGATGCTGCAATTATTGGAGGAATTAACATAACGGGTAACCAAAGTCGAACTATTTCGAGGCCTAAATGGTGGTTCTCCGAAAATAGACCGCTAACAAGAACAGGGAAATACATTGCCACAAATACCCAAACCATGGGTTTGGCCTTTAAATGCTGAACCTTAATACTCCAGTGGCCACTTAACAGAAAGTTCACGGCCAAAATAATCATGCCAATGCTAACCCCAACTATTGAAGCAGGCAGGCTACACAACGTAATGGAAAGACCAATCAGGTAAACTATACGATGAAACCGATCTCCAAACATTTACACCTCAAATTTTTACAAATATAGTGTTATTTGAGCGAAAGGGTAAAGGATACATTAGCCGTAAACCGCTAAAGGGTTGGTGTATTCATACTTTTATTTTGATTTTTGACTCCTAATTGCTGATATCCAAACTATCAACCAATAACCAACAACTAAATTAATATCACAGTGTTACACGGTGTTTTACTCAGAGTTACACAGTGAAAATCTGCCCAACCTGCGTAATCTGGGTTCTATTCCAATTCACGAACTACGCCTTCCTGTCATTCCGAGCAAATGCGAGGAATTTCATCATCAAAAGGACATAGAAGAAGTTAGAGGAAGTTAAAACGATAAATGTGAACCGTGAGCCGTTAAACGTTAAACGAAATCGAACAACGAACAACTATATCAAGTCATTGAATGCGGTCATATACCGTTTTTAATACATCACTAAGTCACAAACTTTGCCAAGCGAATGACTCCTCACTTGTTAGCAAAAATTGAAGGCAAAAAATTAAAAGTCGCTTTGATGATTTGCAAGATTCAAGTCACAAATGCAACTTTTGTCTTTGTTAATAATTGGTTTTTTACAAATATAGGACTTTTATAGCTATACCGCTTCCTTGGCCTGCTGTTAATTCTGTTCGCAACAAAC
>DSBV01000088.1 GCA_011045955.1 Bacteroidales bacterium
ACATTATAGGTATAACGCTATTTGTAATACAGATAGCCAATGCCGCAGCGCAGGTTTACCTGAGCGAAGGTTTTGAAAATGGTACTAAACCCGCTGGCTGGACCGAAGAGTACGTATCGGGTACCGAACCCTGGCGGTATCGGAATGGAGGTCACAGCCCTAACGACAATAACTGGACAATACCCCCTTACGAGGAAGATATAACCCGTAACCCCCCAAGCGCCCATAGCGGCACCTATAATGCTATTTTCTTCAAGCAAAGCACCAATCAGGAGCGCACCAAGCTAATTACAAAACCAATAAATCTGGAAGGAGCCATTGAACCCGAACTTAGTTTTTGGCTGTGCCAGGTACCCTGGACATTTTCAGGAAACACAAATTGGGATTACCTAAGGGTTTACTACAAAAATGATATTGGTAATGATTGGACACTACTCCAGGAGTTTCTCGATCCAATTTCGGAATGGACTGAGTTCAAAATCAATCTACCCAACCCCAGCAGCACATACTATATAGCCTTTGAGGGGCAAACCAACTGGGGTTTTGGCACGGGTATAGATGATGTTGTGGTTGAAGAAACAGGATTTCAGGAAAGGTATGTTAGTGAGCTAACTGTAACCCACCCTGACTTTACATTTATCCCTAGCGAAAACAAAAACGAACCAATTCTCAGGCTAGGATTCAAAGTTTTTGGAAATACGGGAAATGCCACCCTTAAAACCTTAGCAGTAAAATCGAAAAACAGTAACGACAGCGATATAGAAACCAACGGGGTAAAACTCTATTTCACCACTACCACCCTGTTCGACACCCTAACGCCACTTTCAACTCCTCAAAGCTTTGTAAACGGATTGGCTACGTTTAACAATATCAACTTTAACCTACCCAACGGACAATCGTATGTGTGGGTAACTTACGATGTAAAGCAAAGCGCTACGCATGGCAACATTGCCGATGCCATGATCAATGCTTTAAGCATACAGGTAAGCGATTCCCTATACCCCAAGCAGAACGAGGACCCAACAGGCAACAGGCTGATTTACGAAACCATATATCGCGAAAATTTTGAAGGCGCTCATAACTGGACTTTAAGCGGCGAATTCGAGGTTGATCAACCCCAAGGGCTGGGTGGCTCACCAGGATACCCCGATCCCACATCAGCATTTTCAGGAACCAAAGTACTTGGAACCGACCTTACCGGATTAGGCGAATTCCTTGGCAACTACGAAAACAATGTTAGCGAGGCCGATGCATACAAAGCTATCTCTCCAGCTATTGATGCTCTGTTTTACAAGGATTTAAGAATATCGTACCGACGATACCTAAACATTGAGGTTTGGGATAGAGCTACCGTTGATGTTAGCAAGGACAATGGAGGCTCATGGAGTAATATATGGTTTAACAACAACTACTTTACCGACAATCTTTGGCAAAAAACATCACACACAGTTCCCTCTGATATTTCGCGTTCCAACAGGCTGAAATTCATGTTCAAGTTGGGACCTACCGACAATTACATTACATACTCGGGCTGGAATGTGGATGATTTCGTGGTGACAGGAGACTACATTACTAAAGATGTAGGTGTAGTAGAATGGGTTTACCCCCTATCGGGTTGTGGTCACTCTGCAACCGATAGCGTTGTAGTAAAGGTTGCAAACCTTGGAGCTGAACCAACGCCAGCATCAATCCCTGTACAGTACTCGTTTGACAACGGAGCCACTTGGGTAACCAACTACCTGAACCAGGTAATTGCACCCGCTGACACCGTTGAATTCACCTTTAGTACCAAGGTTAACCTCTCAACGCCCGGGATAAAACAGGTAAGAGCACGCACCCGTCTTACTGGCGACGAGGACCCATCAAACGACGGTATTTCAGCGCAAATCTATATAGTTCCAACCTATACCCTACCCTATACCGAAACTTTTGAGAACAACGATGGTTACTGGAGAAAATTCGGGAATCCGATTTGGGAATGGGGAATTTTAACTAAGCCCTCCATGAGCGGAGGAACAAAGGTATGGGCTACGGGCTTATCCCAAAACTATGGCTCATTACTTGTAGGAACTACCGATACAATTTTCTACGACGATTTTGAAACCGAAAAGGGATGGACATTTACGGGAGAGTTTGAGCGTAATTACATCATCATGCAATGGGATACCATACCAACATATACCTATAGCGGACAATACTGCATTGGGACTGATTTAAGCCGACAAGGTGCCAACAAGGGCATGTATGAACCCAATGTAACCTGGTATGCCAAATCGCCAGCAATAGATGTTTCAAACTACAACAATTTAACTCTAAACTTCTATTACTGGCATAGAGTTGCAGAGGGCGACACAGCTATGGTTCAAGCCAGCAGCAATGGAACAACTTGGAAAACCATTTATACTAGCAATGGCTCTGCTATTAATAATGAGAATTGGGAAATGGCTTCAATTTCAATACCCGATAGTCTTGCCAATTCAGGCACGCTTTACATTCAATTTGTATTGAAATCAAATGATGATGCCAACGTGGCGGAGGGTATTAACTTTGATGATGTATGGATTACCGGATCGCAATTTAACTCGGAAACGGCATGGCTGCAAAGTCCATGCTTCGATTTTAGTGGCGTAACCAACCCAATAATCGACCTAAATATTTTCAACCACACTGAGCCCGAGGTAGATGGAGCAACCCTTTACTACTCCACCGATAATGGACAAACCTGGCAGCATGTGGGCAATAGTGCCTCACACGATGAGTACTTCAACTGGTACACCGATAGCCTGGTTAGCGCTCTTGGCGTTGATGGGTGGAATGGTTTGGGCACCGGGTGGGAGCGGTCGCGCCACGAGTTACCTACAGCATTAGCAGGTGAAAGTAACGTAATTTTCCGTATAGCCTTTAAGGTCGACAAAGCCTATAACGATTATGGCGGCACAGCCATTGACAATATCAAGTTATACGAAGCGCCCTTCGATGTTGGCGTAGAGAGCATTTTAAGTCCTTCAACTGCCTGCGATTTAAGCGCTAACCAAAACATTGAGATTCGGATTAGGAATTACGGAATTCGTGATATGCAAATAGGCGATACCATTATTGTTAATCTTAATATCGAACACGACCTGGTTCCCGATTCTGAGACCGACACCATAGTGCTAACCAGTGCATTGAATGCAGGAGACTACCTTGACTACACCTTTATCTGTGGCTTTAACATGAATATTAGTGGCGACTATTACCTCACCGCCTTTACCAGTATTGAACCCGACCCGCTTTTCTATGCCTCACCTTCAAACGATGCAGCCACAAAATTGGTAACTGTCCAAAAACCCTATGTGGAACTAGGCCCAGATATTTGGACTTTACAACCCGATACCGTTGTGCTCGATGCCACCAATACTGACCATCTGGTAACCTACAAGTGGTATAAGGCTCCGGATATGACAACAGTAATCAGCACCGCACCAACCTATTCGGTTACCGATACAGATGGAGGGAAATACTATGTACAACTGGAAAATTCCATACCCTGCCAGGCATGGGATTCAGTTACCGTTCACCGCTTAATCCGCGATGTAGGAATACCCGCTTTCGACAGTCCGGTAAGCTCATGCGAGCTCTCGGACAAAACCCCCATTAAGGTTTATGTTAAAAACTATGGCACCGATACCCTAACCATTGGCGACACCATCAGGATTAGTTATAAGTTTAATAGCAACCCTATTGTTGACTCGGTATGGGTGTCCGATAGGATAATAATTCCGGGCGATTCAACTATTTTCACCTTTTCCGATAGCCTGGACATGCAGGCAATTGGTACATATACCATTAAAGCATGGGCAAATGTTTGGCTCGACGAAGATGCAGATAATGATACCATAAACTCAACCGTAGATGTTTGGGGATATCCAACCTTTAGCTTTGCAATCGACACTATTCCTTACGCTGGAGTATCGTACACAGTAGATGCTGGTGAAGGCTGGGATGCATACTACTGGCACAACGACGGGTCAACCAACCAAACCTTTGAACAAACCCAAACCGGTTGGGCAAAAGTTACCGTTTACGATACCAATAACTGCCCTGCAACTGACTCAGTTTTTATTGACTTCACCTTCTCCGATATTACCATTGACACCCTGTTAGTCCCTCAAACTGCTTGTGAGATTAGCGGGCTAGTTTACCCTAAGATTATAATCAGGAATGCGGGAACTGTAACCATTGCCTCTGGCACCGATATCGACCTTAGCTATAAACTTAACGAAATTCTACAGGAATCTCCTACACTCACACTTAATTCCGAATTTTACCCCAACGAAACCAAAGAAATTATCTTTGGAAATGGGATTGATATGTCGGTTCCGGGAACATATAACTTTGAGTTTGTAGCCAAAACAGCTAGCGACAACAAACCTGAGAACGATACCCTAAAACAAACCGTTTATATCTATGGCTACCCTACATTAGAACTCGGCGATTCGGTATTTACCCGCAATAGCAGTTACCTGCTAGATGCCGGAGCTGGTCGCGATAGCTACCTGTGGAATACAAACGAAACCTCCCAAACCATAACGGTTAATCAAACCGGATGGTATAAGGTTACTGTAACCGAAAACGGCATATGCTCCTCAAAAGATTCTGTATATGTTACCTTCCTGAAACATGATTATGCCTTAACGGAAATAACTAACCCAACTACATCTTGTAGTGTCCAAAAACCCCAAAGCGTTTCCATCAAATACACAAACGTTAGCAATGACACACTAAAAGCTGGCGAACAGGTAAGGTTTGGCTACCAAATAAACGAAATCTACTTTGCCGAGGAGATTTATACCCTTTCAGCCAATCTCACTCCTGGGCAGTTTATCCAGTTCACATTTAGCGAACCCATCGACCTTTCTAGCCCAGACACTTATGATATGGTTGCTTATGGTATATACGTTAACGATACGATTACCAATAACGACACGCTTACCATAACGTTCACCATTATGGAATCGCCAGTTGTAGATCTTGGAGAAGATAGAATCGATCGGACAGGTAGCGTAACACTCGACGGAGGTGAGGGAACCGATTACACCTACCTATGGAGCGATAACTCAACGGAACGATTCCTAATTGTTGAGAATTCAGGAACCTACCATGTAGAAACAACTGCCCCTAACGGATGCTTTGACCGAGATACGGTAACCCTAATTATCCTAAAGCCCGACTATAGAGTTTCAGATATTATAGCACCTAATACATCGTGTACTTTAAGCACAACCGAGCAAGTTCAGGTAGAAGTTGAAAATGTAGGGACCGATACACTTCAGATTGGGCAGAGCATATTTGTTTCGTACGAGGTCAACAACACGCTGCAGCAAACCGAAGCCATTATAATGACATCAATGTTTAAGCCGGGCGACAAGTTAACCCATACATTTACCAAGACATTCAATTTTAGCACACCAAGTTCATATACCATAAAAGCCTACACCACATCGAACGATGATATAAACCCATTAAACGATTCTTCCTCAAAGACCATCGATGTATGGGGGCTCCCAAATATAAATCTGGGAGTTGACACTGCCATTTGTCAAGGTACAACACACACACTCAATGCAGGAACAGGATTTTCCTCTTACCTGTGGAATACCGGTGCAACATCGCAAACCATTAATGTTTCAACTGCTGGATTATACTGGGTAGAGGTTACCGACTCGCACGGATGTATTAACCGCGACACAATTAATGTCGAAACAAATCTGTTGCCAACCGTAACACATGATCCACTTGATGCTGTATGCTTGGATGATCCCGAATTTATCCTTTCAGGAGGCAATCCATCAGGAGGCATCTACAGCGGACCCGGTACCCATATCACAACCTTTACCGCGGCCGATGCTGGAGCAGGCACACACACCCTAACCTACACCTACACCGATGCTAATGGCTGCAGCAATAGCACCAATGTTGATATTACCGTTCATCCACTACCCGTAGTGGATTTAGGCGAAAATCGTTCAACAACCGAGCCTTTAATCCTTGATGCAGGAAGCGGATTTGTTAGTTACCTTTGGCAAGACAATTCCACCAACCAAACCTTTACGGTAAACGAATCGGGCTTGTACTCGGTTACTGTTACCGACAATAATGGTTGCCAGGGATACGATGAGGTTTACATCACCTACCTGGAAACCCTTGACATAATTGTATCGAACCTGCTTTCGCCAGCTGATAAGTGCTTCGACAACAAAACCGATTCGGTTAAGGTAGAGCTACTTAACCGTGGAACCAAAACCTTCACAACGGGTGAAACGATTGATGTCAACTACTTCATTGGCACCTCAACACCCGTTAAAGAGCAGTATACATTCACAACGAATCTACCGCAAAACGGCACCGTACAGTTTAAATTTAGCACACCTATAGCCCTTAGCACTGGTCAATTTAACTTCACCTGCTTCACAACCATAGCAGGCGACAATGGCGACTCAACTGAATTCACAGTTAATGTATGGGAACTGCCAAACTTAGACTTTGGTTCCGACACCATTAGGCATTCCCTTCCTTACGAGTTAACCTCAGGGATAGAAGGAGTAACATACCTTTGGAGCACCGGTGCAACCAGCCCCTCCATAACCATCTCAAACGGGCAATGGGGTAAGTACTGGTTAACGGTAACCGACTCGCATGGGTGCGTTGCTTACGACACCGTTGTTATATGGTGGCCAGTTAGTGCTGAAACAATTGCTAATATCCCCTATAGAGTCTCCATATACCCCAATCCCGCAAACCATGAACTTTACGTTCAGGTTGATGGCGATAGAATTAACAACTACAAGATTGAATTCATAGCACCTTCGGGCTTAATGGTTGAGCAGGCTGAAATTATTCATTCCAACAGCTTTACCCAAAAGTTTAATGTAAATAGACTACAACCGGGAATGTACTTTATACGAATCGCCAATAGCCAGGGCTATACTTCAATCAAAAAGGTTATCATAGGGAGTAGGTAAAATCCTGTAAAGTCTCAATAGAGCCGGAGTTAACTCCGGCTTTTAATTTTTAAAAACCGACCATTCAACCAAAGTAACATGAATTACCCTAAATCCGTCAATTGAAAAAAACAATTGACTAATTGACCAACAAAAGCTAATCGTTCCGAAAATTCGGAATGAACGATTTTGATAAGTCGGGCTTACCTCCGATAAGTCAATAGAAAAAGGTGTGTATATATTTTTTGTGTTACTATTGACTAATCTCGGGTTAATTCATGGAACTTGTGTATAGCTTTTCACTATTCTTCTAACTTCCTCTAAATCCATTACATTCCTCTATTCCGACTCATTCTGACCCATTTTGAATCATCCCTCTAAATTCACAGCACTTAGGTTTATGTAGTTAAACACTAAAAACAAAACGCTCCCCAGAACATATTACACAAACCCTAAACTTGCTATATTTGTACAATTAATTCTGGTAATGTTATATTAAAAAATCTACATTCATGGATAAGATAAGCATACAAGCCAACTGGCTAGATGGCATGGCCTTTGAAGCCGAAGTGAATGGCCACAAACTCATTATTGATGCCGAAGAAAAAGTTGGAGGTACAAATCGAGGCCCGCAGCCTAAACCCTTCATGCTGGTTGCACTTGCCGGGTGTACTGGTATGGATGTTGTTTCGATACTCAAAAAAATGCGCGAGGATGTAAAAAAGTTTCGCGTTAGTGTTGAAGCCCTTCAAACCGATGAACACCCTAAGCATTACGTTGAAATGAAGGTTATTTATGAGTTTTGGGGCAACAACCTTAACCCTAAAAACGTGAATAAAGCCGTAAAACTCAGCGACGAAAGGTACTGTGGCGTAAGCGCTGTATACAGAAAGGGGATGAAACTATCGCATGAAGTAATTATCCACAACGAATAAACAAAATGGAAATTACAAAAAATATCAGCATCGAAGAGCTGGTTGAACAGGTACCTGAGGCTGTATCGTTTCTAAGAGAGAGAGGTATAGTTTGTATTATTTGCGGCGAGCCGGTTTGGGGAACCCTTTACCAGCTTGCCTCAGACAAGGGACTTTCCGATAAAAAAATTGATGAACTGGTTGAAGGGATAGCAAGGATAAAGGATAAAGGATAAAGAGCCTGTCCCGCGGAGCGGGAATAAAGGATAAAGGGTAAAGTGTGAGCCGTTAAAGGAGGTCGAAGGGCGATTAGCGAACAACATATCTTGCCATCCTGAGCGTAGCGAAAGGACTCAAATCGAGTCCAATGAGATGTTTCGCTATAGTTCAACATGACAATAGTTTCACAAACAACGAACAACGTTCCCAGCCCCATAGTGGCGTAACATTTGTAACCCCATGGCTACTCCTACATGTATTGCGATGCACGCTTTGATACTCCAAAGAACTACACTGAAGCGTTGCATCGCAACAGAAATGCATTGCAAAAAACGATTGCCAGAAAACCAATCAAAAATAGGCTAAGGGAATAAAGGTATAAAAAGATGCTTCGGCGAGCTCAGCATGACAACCGTCTTATAAGCCGAGTAAAAACAAGTATCACGGAGCCACTCTGTGTAACACGGTGTTACACAGAGTGTGTGACGTGATATTTACGAACAACGAGTAACATTCCCATCCCCGTAGGAACGAAACATTTTTAACCCCATGGCTATTCCCACATGTATTGCGATGCACGCAATGCAAACCCCAAAGAGCAAGAAGGAAACGTTGCATCGCAACTTAAAAACATTCCAAAGATCGGTTTACATGTTCTTTTATGTCCTGATACAAGTAAGAACAAAAAAAATCCAGAGTAAAAATTTGCATTTGTTTAATACTTTTTCGATATTGCACAAGTTAATGGGAGTTAAAAATGATACAACAATCCAAAACCAATAATAATTCCAATTTCAACATTAACCTGTTGAAAGGGGAAGGTTTTGGCGTTTGGTGAACAAGATACGGTACAAGTTCAAGGCCTTCCTAAAACCAGGAAGGCCTTTTTTGTTTAGCACAAGCAGTATGCAAAAAATCTTGAACAACAATAACAATAATCGTCCACCACCCACCGGGACTGGTTCTGGTATGCCCTGCCCTTCCCGGTTTAACCGCTGAGGGCTTTTTTGTTAGAAAAAACTAATCAACCTATCAATACTAACTCAAACAACAAACGCATGAAAATTAAAATTTTTGAAACGCAAACAGGCGACATTTGCCGCTCGGTTGAAACCGAGGATGCTATCACCCTAATCAAGGAAACCTTTCCAAAGCTGCTGACTCAAAAGCTAAACCTGCGACGGGTAACCGCGCCGCTCATAGTTGAGGCCGGACTAGGCATTAACGACGATTTGAACGGCATAGAAAAACCTGTCAGTTTTACTGCCAGCGCCATTGGCAAAAGGGTTGAGATTGTGCAATCGCTTGCCAAATGGAAACGATTAACACTTGCCCGTTTGGGATTGCCCTGTGGTAATGGAATATATACCGATATGAATGCGCTGAGGCCCGATGAAATCCCCGATGCAATTCACTCAATTTACGTTGACCAGTGGGACTGGGAAAAACGCATCGATACATCGGAAAGGAGTGTGGAATACTTCCGTAAAACAGTCGTAGAGATTTACGCTGCCATTTGCGAAATGGAAATGGTTGTAGCCACTCACGTCGACGGGATTACACCAGAACTGCCAGAAATCATTCATTTTTTTCATTCGGCAGAGTTGGAATCGATGTATCCTAACCTCTCGCAGCGAGAGCGCGAAAACGCAATATGCAAGCAGTATGGTGCAGTTTGCATCGAAGGGATTGGGTACCCCTTAGCCGATGGGAAACCGTCGGATGGCAGAGCTCCCGATTATGACGATTGGTCGACACTCCGCCCTGATGGGTACAGAGGGTTGAACGGCGATATCCTTGTATGGCATAAACCCCTTGGCATTGCCCTTGAACTCTCGTCGATGGGGATTAGGGTGGATAATGCAGCCCTAATGCTACAACTGCAAATGCAGGGTTTAGAGAATCGCAGTAGATTGCACTACCATAGCATGCTTCTAAACGGTAAACTTCCACAAAGCATTGGTGGGGGCATAGGGCAATCGCGACTATGCATGTTCCTGCTTCGCAAGGTTCACATTGCTCAGGTGCAGGCATCGGTTTGGCCCGAACGAGAAGGGCAAAAGTAAAGGTTAAAGGATGTATATGCTTATATGTGAATTTACACGATTTTGTAAATACTAAAAAAGTTTCATGGGACTCATTTAATGTCTATAACTCCTCGCCCAAAAAAGCTCACTGAATGATTGCGTGCTTTTATTTTAATACAATTTAAATTTATAAGTATCTGTCAAATTATTACCGTTTTATGAGTAAAACTTACATTTTAAACCTTTTTGTTATAAAACATCTAAAAATATGAATAAATTAAAATAGATTTACTTTAACTTTGTCATATCACATTATGTACAATTCATAAAACTGTTGGAATCATGCAAAATTTAGACTGGAAGAACCTCCCGTTTGGTTACGTAAAAACCAAGTATAACGTTCGATGCTACTACAAGGATGGCAAATGGGGTGAACTTGAGGTATCGGACTCAGAGTATATCAGTATACACATGGCTGCCACAGCCTTGCATTACGGGCAGGAGGCCTTTGAGGGGATGAAAGCCTACAGGGGAAAAGACGGAAAGATTCGTCTTTTCCGTTGGGATGAAAACGCACAGCGATTTCAACACTCAGCTGAGGGGATTTTGATGGCACCTGTACCCAAAGAACTTTTTTACGAAGCCGTGGTTAAGGCCGTAAAACTAAACGAGGAGTTTGTGCCTCCTTTTGGAACAGGAGCATCGTTGTACATTAGGCCACTCCTTATTGGCTCTGGCGCTGAGGTTGGTGTACGCCCGGCAAATGAATACATGTTTGTTGTGTTTGTTACTCCTGTAGGCCCTTACTTTAAGGAAGGCTTTAATCCGGTTAAAATTGCCATTGTTCGCGATAGCGACCGTGCAGCTCCACTGGGAACAGGTACTTTCAAGGTTGGAGGAAACTACGCTGCCAGCCTAAGAGGAGTTGAAAAAGCTCACAAAGCAGGCTATAACTCACCCATGTACCTCGATGCCAAGGAGAAAAAGTATATCGATGAGATTGGTGCAGCAAACTTCTTCGGGATCAAAGACAAAACCTATATCACACCTAAGTCAACATCAATATTGGGTTCAATAACCAATAAGAGCATTGCCCAACTAGCCGAGGATATAGGACTTAAAGTGGAACGCAGGCCTGTACCCGTTGATGAACTCGAAACCTTTGAGGAGGTTGGGGCATGTGGTACAGCAGCAATTATATCACCCATAGGAGAGATTAAGGATTTGGAAACGGGCAAGGTTTACACTTTCTGCAAGGATGGAAAACCTGGGCCAATCTCAACCAAACTTTACGAAACCCTAGTTGGTATTCAATACGGCGAAATTGAAGACAAGCATGGATGGGTAACCGTGATTGAGTAAGGTAGATACAGTTAAAAGTTAAAGGTTAAAAGATAAGGGTTAAGTAAGTACGTAGTTTGACTACTATGTAGCAATATTGATAAAAAAATTAAATGTTTTACGGTAAGGCCGGATCAACGGTTCAATCAATGAGCCAATCCGGTTTTGCTTTAAAGGATAAAAACAAACCTCTCTTTTAAATCCAGGGAGTTTTAAACTACTATTTTTTTATATTTTTGCAATAATTTAGAATTATTAACTCGTATACTAATGTTAACTATCTAAATATGAAATTGCTAAAAAATCTCATTGCACTTGCACTTATAGCCATTGCGCTACAAGCACATGCGCAAACCAACCAAATCAGGCAGTTTACCCTGCCAAACGGACTAACCGTAATACTGGACGAGCAGCACGATCAGCCCGAAGTATTTGGATTGATTGCTGTTAAGGCTGGCGGTAAGAATGACCCTGCCGATGCAACCGGTATGGCTCACTACCAAGAACATATGCTTTTTAAAGGGACAACCACGCTGGGAACCATTGACTGGGAAAAAGAGAAACCTCACATCGACAAGATATTTCAGCTTTACGACTCACTGGGCAAAACCAAAGACCCTGAAAAAAGAGCATTAATTCAGAAAGCAATTAACGAAGAGTCCGTTGAAGCCAACAAGTACGCCATACCCAACGAGATGAATAACCTGCTGAATGAAATGGGTTCGACCCTAATAAATGCCGGCACAGGTCCTGATTACACCCTATACTACAACAAATTTCCGGCAAGCCAGGTGGAACGCTGGCTCGACCTTTACGCTCACAGGTTTACGGAACCCGTATTTAGAGGCTTTCAGGCAGAACTCGAAGTTGTGTATGAGGAGAAAAACCTCTACAACGACCAATTCCAAACCCGATTATTAGAGGAGTTCCAGAAGTATTTCTTTAAAAATCACCCTTACGGCCAACAAACAATAATTGGCACCATTGAGGATTTGAAAAATCCTTCGCTTACCAAGATGTATGAATTCTTCAAAACATACTATGTTCCCAACAACATGGCCCTAATCCTATCGGGCGATTTTAATTCCGAGGAAATTATTCCCATCATTGAAGATAAATATGGGAAATGGCAACCCCGTGAACTACCTGAGCCCCGCAAATGGTACGAGGCAGCCTTTAACGGACGCGAATTCCATGAGGCAAAACTTAGCCCAATTAAGCTTGCAATACTAGGATACCGTGCACCAAACGTAACCGACCCCCGCAAGCCTTTGCTGGATGTTACTACCCGATTACTTAACAATAGTTACTCAACTGGTTTGCTTGACAAGCTAACGCTCGATGGCAAAATACTTGCAGCACAAGCCATGATGATGCCATACTACGACCACGGAGCAATAATCTTTCTTGTTGTTCCCAAGGTGGTTGGCCAAAAACTTGAAGATGCTGAAAAATTGGTTCTATCTGAAATTGAGAAACTGAAAAAAGGAGAATTTGACGAGAGCCTATTGGAAGCGATAAAACTTGAAATTTACCGCTACACCAGCACAAAACTCGAAAATATTCAGAACAGAGCATTAACCCTAAGCGAAGCATTCACACAAGGAAAAAGCATCGATGAGGTACTAGCCTACCCTGAAAAAGTAAAATCGATAACTAAAACCGATATTGTAGCTATTGCCAACGAGGTTTTTGGACCCAACGACCTTGCCTTTTACTCTAAAATGGGCTTCCCCAAAAAGGAAAAGATAGCCAAGCCCGATTTCAAACCACTCCTTTCCAATGCCAATGCCCGCAGTGCCTACGCGCAACACTTCGACTCAATACCTGTTCGCACTCCCAACTTCCGTTTTATCGATTTTGATAAAAACTTGAAAGTGGTTGAGCTTACCGGTGGACATAAACTTCTATGTGTTGAAAACCCTAAGAACGATATTTTCTCTTTGAATATTGAGTTTAAAGTTGGTAAAACTACACTGCCATTGCTAGAGTATGTCTCGCAGGGTATGGCATTGGCCGGAGCTGGCGATTACAATGTAAACCAACTTAAGATGGAATTTGCTAAGCTCGGCTCTTCATATAGTATTTCGGTAAGTGAAACCAAAACTCAAATAAACATTTCCGGTGTTGAAAGTAATCTTGAACCAACACTAAAACTTGTAGGAAAACTTATGAGCAATCCTAAACTTGAGCAATCAAAAATTAAGACAATAGTTGCCAACGAAAAGGCATCGCGTAAAATGGAACGTTCTGAGCCCGATAATGTAGCCAATGCTTTAGTAGAGTATGGCCTTTACGGACAGGAATCGAACTACCTCAACCGGCTAACCATGAGCCAACTTAAAAAGCTTAAAGCCGAAGAACTTATTGATGCCTTTAAGCAAGCCACAGGCTATTTAGCCACCATCAACTACTGCGGAAACACTGATAATGATAAGGTATCCAAAGCCATAAGCAATTACTTACCACTTGCATCAAGCCCAAAGATTGACCCTAAACCACTCGATAAACCTGCAAAGCAATACACCGAAAACACCATACTTTTTGTCAACAAACCAAAGGCACGCCAGAGCAAGATGTTTGTTTTTATAAATGGCGAACCTTTCAAAATGAGCGATGCAGCTTACATCGATGCCTTTAACGATTACTTTGGCGGAGGCTTTTCCGGCTTAATGCTCCAGGAGATACGGGAATACCGTTCACTGGCATATGCCACAGGAGGCTCGTTCCGCTACCCGCAAGAAAAAGGTAAACCGGTCAACTTTATTGGCTATGTTGGAACCCAATCCGATAAAACGCTAATTGCCATGAAAACTCTTGATACCCTTATTAGGCAAATGCCAGAAAAACCTGAACGCATTGAGATGATTAAAAGTCATCTGGAGCTATCGGCACAAACAAACCGACCCAGTTTCCGCAACATTGCATCAACGGTTGAGGCCTGGAAAAGAAGAGGTTTCCACGTTGACCCGCTAATCATCAAATTGCCAATATACCGTGCTTTAACCTGGGAAGATATCGATGGCTTTTACAAAAAACGGATAAAAGATAAGCCAACCGCTTACATGATTGTAGGCGACCAGAAAAATATCGACATGAAGAACCTCGCAAAATACGGCAAGGTTACTATAATCAGCGAAAAAACTCTTTTCAGCAAGTAACTCATTGATTTTTATTGATTAAAAGGCAGTCTAGGGTTGACTGCCTTTTTCTTTTTCTTTATCTTTATTGACAAAATTGATGTAAGTACATGAAACGCAGAACAGGTTATATAGCAATAATTGCAGCATTGCTGATATCGTGCCAGCACAAAGAGACTTCGGAACTGGGCAGGACTGCATATCTGGAGGAAATAACCATAAAGCAGCTTCAGGACGGATATCGTGATAAGCGTTTTACCGTGGAACAGGTGGTAGGCGACTACCTAAAGCGTATTGAACTACTCGATAAAAATGGCCCATGCCTTAACGCGATTATTTCCGTGAATCCCGATGCAATAAAAATAGCCAGGGAGTTAGATGAGGAATTAGCACAAGGTAAGATTCGTGGTCCACTTCATGGAATACCTGTAATCCTAAAGGATAACATTGACACTCGCGACTCAATACCCACAACAGCGGGAGCAACTGTACTTAAAAACTCGTATGTTGGACGTGATAGCTGGATTGCTGTAAAGCTTCGCGAAGCAGGGGCAGTTATTATAGCCAAGGCAAACCTAAGTGAATGGGCTAACTTCAGGGCGAGTCGTTCATCGAGCGGATGGAGCGGGGTTGGCGGGCAAACCCAAAACCCCTACGAACTTGACCGAAACCCCTGCGGGTCGAGTTCCGGGTCGGGCGTAGCCGTATCGGCTAACCTTTGTGCATTTGCCATTGGCACTGAAACCGATGGTTCAATCATGTGCCCGTCCAATAATAACGGGATTGTGGGCTTAAAGCCCACTGTTGGACTTATAAGCCGCAGCGGGATAATACCCATCTCGTTCACCCTGGACACACCAGGCCCCATGTGCCGTTCCGTTTCCGATGTGGCCTACAGCCTTGGAGCAATGGTTGGCCCCGACCCAAACGATCCCAAAACACTTAACCCCAACGCCAGATTTTATGACGACTACACCCAATTCCTCCGACTTGACGGACTAATGGGAAGGCGCATTGGATTCATCACCGATGCATCAGGATTTCATCATAAGGTTGACTCACTTATGCGAAAGGCCATAAGCGATTTGCGCCGATTTGGGGCAGAGGTGTTTGAGGTAAGTCTGCCCATACCTCAGGAAGTAAACAACGCGGAGTTTGAGGTGCTGCTCTATGAATTCAAGGATGGGCTTAACCGCTACTTTGCCAACCTGGGAGAAAAGGCCGAAGTTAAAAGCTTAGAAGAGCTGATTGCTTTTAACAAAAACGACACCATTGAGCTACGCCACTTTGACCAACTTCTGCTTGAACTTGCTCAAGGCAAAGGCGATTTGAACTCGCCCGAATACAAAAAAGCACTTGAAACCATGCAAAAAGGCATAAGGCAGAATGGAATTGATAAAGTGATGGACGAAAATAAACTCGACCTGCTCATAATTCCAACAGGATCGCCAGCATGGAAAACCGATTTGATTTTAGGCGACAACTACATTGGTGGTAACACGTCGTATGCCGCCATGGCTGGTTACCCAAGCATTACCGTTCCAATGGGAAATATTGATGGTTTGCCTGTTGGTATTTCGTTCATTGGGCGCGCTTGGAGTGAAACAGTACTCATTGAGGCGGCATACTCTTACGAACAAGGAACAAAACACAGGATAAAGCCTAAGTTCAAGGGAATGAAATGAGTAAAACCCAAATCCGCCAGTTGAAAAAACCAATTAACGAATCGACTAACCGTTTCTCCATATCGATTTAACATGCTCCAATTCCCTCCCATTCAACAATTCCTAATCATTCAAAATATTCCTCTTCCAACTCCCACTAACACCTTCGTATTCTGTTTACTCCGATTCATTCCGACTCATTCCCATTCATTCCTTTATGAATTTATTAATTTATGGTACTTCGGTTGAATATCGAACTATATATATTTGATACTTTTTTATTCGCTAAATTGTTTTGCAACACACTTTTTTTAAAACCTACCTATATGATTTTTAAGAAAAATCATGTAGGTTTGTATAATAGTGAAGCAAGTATTTATACTTGTACCCTAACATTAATACGTTGGCTATGCAAAAATATCTACTCGCATTAATTGCTGTTTTGGCGTTTAGTTTTGTACATGGGCAGCAAGCCGGGGGTAAAAAGCGGCAACCTAAAAGGGCATACCCCAGCGACTGGGTTTTGGTGGAAAAGGGTGGCTCTTTTGGATTTATTTCCAGCAACGGAAAGGAGATTATTAAGCCACAATACACACGTATTCATCCTTTCGATGAGTTTCAGCGGGGGTGGGCAATGGTAGAAAAGGATGGATTTTTCGGATTTATCTCGGCCGAGGGCAAAGAGATTATCAAACCCCAGTACACAAAAATTTACCCCTTTGGCGACTTTAACCGCGGATGGGCAATGGTAGAGGCGAACGGCAAGTTTGGATTCATATCGGTTGAGGGTCGCGAAATTATCAAGCCAATTTATAGTAAAATTTACCCTATCGGAGAGTTCCACAAAAACTTAGTCATGGTTGAGAAAAATGGATTAATTGGCTTTATATCGCTCGATGGAAGGGAAGTTCTAAAACCCCAGTACCAGAAAGTGCATCCATTTGGTGAATACCAAAAGGATTGGGCACTGGTTGAAAAGGATGGTTTTCTTGGCTTTATCAATGGCGAAGGGAGAGAAATTGTTAAACCACAATACTCAAAAATCAGCCAGTTTAACGAGTACCAAAAGGGTTGGGCGTTAGTACAGCGCGACAACTATTTGGGATTTATTAACTCCGAGGGCAAAGAAATAGTTAAACCTCAGTACACCCAGATCATGCCATTTGACCAGGTAAAAAGGGGTTGGGCTCTTGTGGAACGCGATGGCCTTTGGGGTTTTATTTCTAGCGAAGGGCGGGAAGTAGTAAAACCAAAGTACGAAAAGATTAGCCTTAACGATTCCACTGCCTTCGAGAAAATGAAACCGTAATTTTTTCGCTTTTAAACTTCTGTTTAAATATTTTTGCTATATTTGTAAGCAAATACTACCATTCTTTTTCACTAAAGAAAGGTTAGAATTATAGAGAAGAGCGGAGAGAACAGGCTCAATGAAGCTCTAGCAACCTGCCCCCCAAAAGGCAAGGTGCTAAAACCTGACCCAGATGGGTGATTATAACTCTAAACTCTGATGTTATGCAAAGTAAACATCTCAACAGTATTAAATTATGCGCAATCAGTTCTTTTGCGCTAAACAATTTACTTTTCAGGCTTTTCCACTCTCTATCGATGCGAATGCGCCCCTGCGCGCAATAGTTAATTCATAAAACCTATTGGTTTTAGCCTGCATGCCGTTTGCGGCGAGCTAAACAATTGCCTGTATATAGGCAAAAATCACACACTTTACCATTTCCAGTAAAAATATTGAGACAATGAACAATACATATCATTTTGACACCCTGCAGGTTCATGCAGGGCAAAGGGTGGATACAAACACGCTTTCGCGGGCTGTACCCATATACCAAGCCACATCGTACCTGTTCAGGAATTCCGAACATGAGGCAAATCTTTTTGCCCTTAAAGAGTTTGGTCATATCTATACACGCCTGAGCAACCCTACAACCGATGTGCTTGAACAGCGACTTGCTGCGCTAGAGGGAGGCAAAGCGGCCGTGGTAGATTCGTTGGGGCATGCGGCTCAGTTTTAGCGCTTACCAATATTATGGAGTCAGGCGACAATTTCGTAAGTTCTCCCTACCTGTATGGCGGTAGCCATAACCAGTTTAAGGTTACCCTTAAACGCATAGGTATTGAGGCAAGGCTTGCCAAAAGCCTTAATCCGGAAGATTTTGAACGCTTGATGGATAGTAAAACCAAAGGCATTTATGTAGAAACCATTGGGAACCCAAGTTTTAACATCCCCGACTTTAAGGTACTTGCAACCCTAGCCAACCGATACCAAATACCATTAATAGTTGATAACACTTTTGCAGGTGCCGGTTACCTATGTAGGCCTATTGAATGGGGGACAAACATTGTTGTGGAATCGATAACCAAATGGGCAGGCGGACATGGGACCAGGATGGGCGGTGCCATAATTGATGCCGGCAACTTCAACTGGGGAAACGGAAAATTTCCACAGTTCACTGAGCCTTCGGAAGGATACCATGGGCTGGTTTTCTGGGACGAGTTTGGCACCGAAAGTTCACATGGAAATATTGCCTTTGCAGTAAGGGCTAGGGTTGAAGGCTTACGCGATTTTGGACCAGCCATCAGCCCTTTCAATGCTTTTCTAGTATTACAGGGAATTGAAACTTTATCGCTGCGCACGGAAAGGCATTGCAGCAATGCCCTTGCACTTGCCAAGTGGCTCAAAACAAACAGGCATGTTGAAAGGGTTTGCTACCCCGGACTACCCGATGACCCAAACCACATTCAAGCAAAAAAATACTTTAAAAATGGTTTTGGGGGAGTATTGACATTTACACTCAAGGGCAACCTGAAGCAAACCCAAAAGCTTGTCGATAGCCTTAAACTGGTTAGTCACCTTGCCAATGTTGGCGATGCCAAAACGTTGATTATCCAACCCGCTGCTACAACTCACCAACAACTTAGTGAAGAGGAACGCCTTGCAGCGGGTGTGCTGCCAAACCTACTAAGGGTTTCGGTTGGCATTGAGCACATCAACGATATTATTGCCGACTTTGAACAGGCTTTTCAAAAAGTTTTTAGCCAACTCAAGGCAATTTAATACATTGTGACAGCAATCTTTAAAAAAAAACTGACATGAAAGTAACGGAAGGCAACCTGGAACTTAAAACACTCCAACTTGAATGTGGCGAAGCGCTTGACAATGTGAACATTCGCTACCATATACTAGGCGATATTCAAAAAAATCTCGAGAGAGTTATCTGGATTTGCCATGCCTTTACGGCCAACAGCAATCCGGCCGACTGGTGGCCCGAGATGGTTGGACAAGGTAGGTTGTTCGACCCTGAAAAATACCCTGTGGTGTGCGCTAACATCATTGGCTCATGCTATGGTTCAACTGGGCCTATGAGCGTTAACCCTAAAACAGGCAAACCTTACCTCAGGAGCTTTCCGTTAGTTACCTTCCGCGATGTAGTTACTGCGAACCAAATCCTTAAGGAGCACCTTGGTATTGACAAAATATGGGTATTAACTGGCGGTTCAATTGGCGGATTCCAGGCCATGGAATGGGAATGTATGTATCCCGGCACAACCGAGAATCTTATACTGATTGCCACTGCTGCCGAGGCATCGCCTTGGGTTAAAGCATTCAGCCAATCGCAACGGCTTGCCATACTTGCCGATGGAACCTTTGACGGTGCTAATCCAAACGGAGGTAAAGCAGGGCTTAAAGCAGCGCGTAGCATTGCGCTGCTTAGCTATCGCGGACGCAGCAGCTACAACCTCACACAACAGGATACCAACCCTAATCAGCTATCGAACTTTAAAGCCTGCACATACCAGGACTACCAGGGCGATAAACTGGTTAAGCGGTTCGACGCCTACTCTTATTTCGCCCTGAGCCTGATGCTCGATAGCCACAACATGGGCAGAGGTAGAGTAAGCAATGAAGCGGCGCTAAACTCAATAAAAGCACGAACACTGGTTGTGGGTATCGATAGCGATATACTATTTCCGGTTGAGGAGCAACATTTCATTGCAAACCACATCCCAAGCGCGGTTTACCGCGAAATCCATTCCCAGTTCTGCCACGATGGATTTCTGATTGAGTGCCAACAACTAACATCAGTTATTAGCGAATTCTTGAACCTTTAAAAATCAACAGAAATGGAACCATTAACAATCACACATAAACGCAAAAAGTCAAACTCAAACAGCGTGAGCCAACAGGTAATTGGTCTGTTTGGGCTTGGCAATGTGGGCAATGCCCTTTTCCACGTAATTGCCGAAATTCCCAAAAGTAAAGCATACATAAAACGCATTTGTGTTAAGCAACGCCTTAAGAACAGGGAGGTTCCCCATGACTTAATTACCTACAATGCAGCGGATATAATTAACGATGAGGCAATTAACCTGATAGTTGAACTAATTGATAACGCCGATGAAGCATATCACATAGTAAAATCGGCGCTAATGAATGGCAAGAGCGTGGTTTCAGGGAACAAAACCATGCTGGCACACCATTTACCCGAACTTATAGCTTTACAGCACGAAACCGGTGCAGCTCTGCTATACGACGCATCAGCATGCGGGAGCATACCGGTAATTCGGAACCTTGAAGAATACTACGACAACGACCTGTTAAAATCGATTTGCGGGATCCTTAATGGCTCAACCAACTATATCCTTTCCAACGTGTTCAGCCAAGGAGTGGACTACCATTGGGCTCTGAAACAAGCTCAGGAATTGGGATATGCGGAGAGCAATCCCGATTTTGACGTGCTAGGATTCGATGCTCTTTATAAGCTCATAATCCTTGCTGTGCATGGATTTGGCACATACGTTCACCCTAGCGATGCCTTCTGCTATGGTATCAACAAACTTACGGCTTACGACATCCAGTTTGCCCGAGAGAAGGGGAAAAAATTTAAGCTTGTTGCCCAACTTCAAAAGCTCAATGCCGACTACTTTACGCTTTTTGTAATACCAACACTTGTAGATCCCACGGACTATATATACAATGTTGAGAATGAGTTTAACGGGGTGGTTGTGGAGGGACAATACTACGACCGACAATTCATGTTTGGCAAGGGTGCAGGCGGATACCCAACCGGTTCGGCTGTACTGAGCGACATTACGGCTCGCTTTCATAACTACCGCTACGAGTATAAAAAGCAAAAATACTTTTCGCCACCAGCCTATACTACAGATGTTGAGCTGGAGCTCTATATCCGATATCACAACCTAACTGATGTCAGTGTTTTTGGTGAACGTAAGGTTAACGAACAGCATTTTGCCACCGATTACCAGTGGGAAATAGCATGGGTTAAACTCACTGAACTTATCAGAGTTAAGGAGTTGCTTCCAAAGCTAAACCTTTTTATTGCTTTTACTGATAACTTTAGGTTTAACCCTATTGACAAGGCACTATCAAGCAAGGTAACTTATGCTGATGATTACCAACCTATTGTTGATGCATTCTGAACATCGATTTTATGGAAAAAACAACAGTTTTGAGGGAGTTACTGAAAAGCAGGATACTGGTGCTGGATGGCGCCATGGGCACCATGATACAAAGACATGGCTTAAAAGAAGATGATTTTCGAGGCGAATTCCTTAAGAATCACCCGGTAAACCTAAAGGGCGACAACGACTTGCTCAACCTTACCCGCCCCGATGTGATAGGGCAGATACACCTTGCTTACCTTGAGGCTGGAGCTGATATTATAGAAACCAACACCTTTAATTCCACGCGCATCTCGCAATCGGACTATGGACTGGAGTACATGGCTTACGAGCTCAACCTTGCCGGTGCAAGGCTTGCCCGTTCCATTGCCGATGAGTTCAGCATGGCCAATCCACAAAAGCCCCGGTTTGTAGCTGGCTCGATAGGGCCAACCAACCGTACTGCCAGCATGTCGCCCGATGTGGAGCGCCCCGGCTATCGTGCAGTAACCTTTGACCAGCTTGTAAGCGCATACGCTGAGCAAGTTGAAGCGCTAATTGATGGAGGGGTTGATATCCTGCTAATTGAAACCATATTTGATACCCTTAACGCCAAAGCTGCGCTTTTTGCCATTTCAGAGATAATTGAACGCAAAAGTATCGATATTCCAGTAATGGTATCGGCAACAATAGCCGATAACGGGGGACGCTTGCTTACCGGGCAAACCCTTGAAGCATTTGTATGTTCTGTTTCGCACTTCCCGCTACTAAGCATTGGCTTGAACTGCGCCTTTGGCGCAGAACAGATGTATCCGTTTGTTGAGGAACTTTCGGCTATTACACCATTTTTTGTTAGCGCACACCCCAATGCCGGGTTACCAAATCAGTTTGGGGAATACGACCAATCGGCGCAGGAAATGGCTGAAATTGTAGAGCAAATGCTCGCCAATGGGCTGGTAAACATTATAGGAGGATGTTGCGGAACTACACCCAAGCACATTGAACTTGTTGCCAAGCTAGCCCAGCGTTACAAGCCTCGGGTTACACCTCAAGTTCCACGTTATACCCGGCTCAGTGGTCTGGAATTGCTAGAGATAAGACCCGAAAGCAATTTCATCAACATTGGCGAGCGAACCAATGTGGCAGGTTCAAAAAAGTTTGCCCGCTTGATAGCCGAAGGTGAGTATGCCGAAGCCCTTACAGTTGCCCGCGAGCAGGTTGAAGGTGGTGCTCAGGCCATTGATATCTGCATGGACGATGCGCTTATTGATGCATCAAAGGCCATGACTGAATTTCTTAGCCTGATTGCTTCGGAACCTGACATTGCACGTGTTCCGGTAATGATTGACTCTTCCAGATTCGAGGTAATTGAGGCTGGGCTAAAATGCATCCAGGGCAAAAGCCTTGTGAACTCAATTAGCCTAAAAGAGGGAGAGGAAGAATTTGCCCGAAGGGCAAAAATAATCAAAAAATACGGCGCCGCAGTGGTTGTAATGCTTTTCGACAAAAAGGGTCAGGCTGTTACCACCGAACACCGTTGCAAAGTTGCCGAACGGAGCTTCAAAATTTTAACCGAAAAGGTTGGCTTTTCCCCTGAGGATATCATCATCGACCCAAACATTCTTGCCATTGGAACAGGCATGGTTGAACATTCAACCCAAGCCGTTAGCTTTATTGAGACCGTCAAATGGATAAAACAAAACCTACCCTATGCCAAGGTTAGCGGTGGTGTTAGTAACCTTTCATTCTCGTTCCGGGGCAACAACCTGGTAAGGGAAGCCATTCATTCGGTATTCCTTTACCACGCCATTCAGGCAGGTATGGATATGGGTATTGTAAACCCATCGCTGCTGATGGTTTACACCGATATTGAGCCAAATCTGCTTAAGCTCACCGAGGATTTAGTGCTAAACCGTCGTCGCGATGCTACCGAAAGGCTATTAGCCTATGCCGGCAAACTTGAAGAAACCTATTCGCAACAGCAAAAAACCTATGATTGGCGCTTACTGCCCGTGGAGCAACGGCTAAAGCATTCGCTTATCAAGGGAACCGATGAGTTTATTCGGGATGACGTGGAGGAAGCCTATAACAAGCTGAAATCGCCAATCAGTGTAATAGAGGGGCCCTTAATGGATGGAATGCGCGAGGTAGGCGCCCTTTTCGGAACAGGTAAAATGTTTCTGCCACAGGTAGTTAAGAGTGCACGCGTAATGAAACAGGCTGTAAAGGTTCTGGAACACTACCTCGAAGTGCAAGCAATGGACTCCCAAAGAACTGAACAAAAGAAAATTGTACTGGCAACCGTAAAAGGCGATGTTCACGATATTGGTAAGAACATTGTTGGAGTGGTGTTGGCCTGCAATGGTTACAGCATCGTCGATTTGGGGGTTATGGTTCCTGCCGAGCGTATTGTGGAAGAGGTAAAAGCAAGTAAAGCCGATATTGTTGGCCTTAGCGGCCTTATCACCCCCTCGCTCGACGAGATGGTACATGTGGTAAAGGAGCTAAAACGAAACGGCATTAACATCCCGGTTCTCATTGGTGGCGCAACAACATCGGAACTGCATACTGCCCTGAAAATTGCACCTGAATACTCGGGAGCAGTTGTCCATATTAGGGATGCCTCACAGGCAAGTAGCATTGTTGCCAGTTTGCTGAGCACTGACAAGTCCGCAAGTACCATAAATGCCTACCAAAAGCGTTACCAGCAACTACGCGAAAACTATTCAGGGAGTAAAACTGTTTTAGTTCCAATTGAGCAAGCTCGCAAAAATAGCCTTAAGCTGAACTGGGATAACTACAAACCGGTTAAGCCGAAGCAAACAGGCATCAATACCTTAAGCAATATCGATGTAAATGAGCTAATTCCCTATATCAATTGGACATTCTTTTTCAGGGCATGGGGGCTGAAAGGACGGTACCCCGAAATTATTACTGACCCCGTTCATGGCCATGAAGCCCAAAAACTTAAAGCCGAAGCCGAGCTAATGCTTAAAGATATTTGCCGGCTACAAATGGTTAAACCCGAAGGCGTTTATGGCATTTTTCCAGCAACATCAAAAGGCGATGATATCATCATTTACACCGACGAAAGCCGAACCGCAACCCAAATGCAGTTGCCATTCCTCAGGAACCAGGAGCAAAAGCCCGATGGAGAACCAAACCTATGCCTTGCCGACTTTATTGCGCCTGCAAATTCGGGCATTAACGATTGGATAGGATGTTTTGCGGTTACTACTGGATCCATAACATCAACACTTATTGAGGAGTACAGGAAAAATGGAAACGACTTTGCCGCCATCATGATTCAAATTTTGGCCGACAGGCTTGCCGAAGCCTTTGCTGAATGGCTACACCTAAAAATCCGAAAGGATTACTGGGGCTATTCGCCCAACGAAACGCTGAGCGTTGAGCAAATTCTTCAAGAAAAGTACATAGGTATCAGGCCTGCCCCAGGCTATCCGGCTTGCCCCAACCATAGAGGGAAAATGTGGATATTCCAACTACTTAATATCCCCAAAACCATCAATATCAACCTCACCGAGAATATGGCCATGATCCCCTTGGCATCGGTAGCAGGCTTTTACTTTGCCAGTAGTGCCAGCAAGTATTTCAACGTTGGCAAAATTGACAACGACCAGCTGGCAGACTATGCCAAACGAATTGGTGTTAGCACAACCGAAGCAGCCCGATTTTTTCCAACCTTTTTGGCAAACCAATAAAATTTACTAAAATGAAGGTGATCGATATACTTAACAATTCAAAGTCAACACTTTTTTCCTTTGAACTTTTACCACCGCTCAAGGGGCATAACATTGAAACTATTTTTGCCACAATTGACAAGCTTTTGCCCTACAACCCGGCATATATCAACATAACCTACCACCGCGAGGAGGTGGTTTACATGCCCAACGAAAATGGGAAACAGGTTCCGGTAAAGGTTAGGCGGCGCCCGGGCACCATTGGACTTGCTGCTGCAATACAGCAGAGGTACGCAATTGACGTTGTGCCCCATATTATCTGCGGCGGATTTGACTCCCACGAGACAGAGGATGCCCTTATTGACCTCGATTTTTTGGGAATACATAACATACTCGCCGTGCGTGGCAATGCCGATAAGATTACGGGCAGGTTTAAACCCAGGACAGGAGGACATAGGTATGCCATTGACCTGGTGAAACAGGTTACTGACCTGAACCGTGGCGTTTACCTTGAAAAGCTGATGGAAAAACCCAAACCAACCAACTTTTGCATAGGGGTGGCAGGGTACCCAGAAAAACATCCTGAATCGCCTAACTGCGAGTCGGATATTCACTACCTAAAGAAAAAGGTTGAAGCCGGAGCAAGTTACATTGTTACCCAAATGTTTTTCGACAACAAGCTTTACTTCAACTTTGTTGATAAATGCCGTAAGGCCGGAATAGCAGTCCCCATCATTCCCGGATTGAAGCCCATCAGCATAAAGGAGCATCTTAGCATTCTTCCCAGGGTGTTCGATGTTCACATACCTCAAGCGCTGGTTCTTGAACTGGAAAAGTGTAAGACAAACAGCCAGGTAGCACGGCTTGGAGTGGAATGGGCAATTGAACAATCAAAAGAGTTAAAGAATTCGGGAGTAAAAGCCATCCATTTCTACACCATGGGTAAGGCCGACAATATTGCACGAATTGCACAAGCCGTATTTTAGCCATTGTTAGCATTGCTTACACTTATCATCCTGAGCAGAGCGCAGCAAAATTTTCATTACTTGCTTAATGATATTTTCAGCCCGCTCATCATGTTACAAACCCCAACAGAACTACACCCTTTCGTCTTAATGCAATGAATCAATACCCTTAAAAAGTTTTGGATTACCGCCGCAAAAGTCGAATCTTACAAAAAATCTACTACACCTATGGCTCAAAAAAAAGTGGGCGAAAAGAGGTTTGAAGGTAGCTTTGAATACGATGGCGAACTTAAGTATAGGCTGATATTTGAGAAATCTCCTATTGGTTTATTTCAGTATAACACCGATGCAGTTATTACCGAATGCAACGACCGTTTTGTTGAGATACTCAAATCAAAGCGCGAGTTGCTGGTTGGTTTGAACATGCATAAAATTAACGACAAATCAGTACTGCCAGCCATACTCGATGCACTTGATGGGAAAAACGGATACTACGAAGGGCCTTACACAACCACAACCAGCAACGCACAGATTTACGTTTTACTAAAAGCAGTACCTTTAACCAACCCTAAAACCGGACAGGTTGTGGGAGCAATGGGAATTGTAGAGGACATATCTGAACTTTACCGAACACAGGAGGAGCTAACCATCAAGGAAGAACGTTTCAGAATCCTATCATCGCTCACCTCCGATTCGGCTTCAATACTCACCATTCAACCCGACGGCTCATTCAAACGCGAGTGGCTAAGCTCCACTCTAATGGTTCAGCTTGGCTATAAGCCCGAGGATATTGATTCATTTGAAAAATGGGCAACCATTGTCCACCCCGACGATACTGATGCTTTCAAAAAAGCCATTGGGGCTATCACCCAGAAAGGCGAGAAAGTTACATTAGAGTTTAGAATAAAGGCCAAAAATGGCAAAATACACTGGATTGAGAATACTGTTTACCCTGAATTCGATAGCAGCGGAAAGCCTTTCCGGCTGATTAGCGCAGTTAAGGACATTACCACCAAAAAGGAACAAGAGCAGGAGCTTCAGCAACAGCGCAACCTATTAAAATCAATTGTTGACAATGCCCCACTTGGCATTTGGATTGTTAACCCCGACGTCTCATACCCAATAATAAATCCATGGTTTAGCCAAAACATAGGCTATGGCACATCACAATTCTCAATGACCGAGGACGAGATTGCCCAATGCCGCCGTAGCGACATGCAAGCCCTGAACTCCGATGGGCCAATTGAAACCACCGAGGAGGTTACTTTTACCGATGGCAAAAAGCACATTCTTCAAATATTCAAGCAAAAGTTAACATCAACAACAGGTGAAACCATTGGGGTTTTGGGAATTGCAAACGACATTAGCGAACATATCCAGTACGAGAAGGCGCTTGTTGAAGCACTGGAAAAGGCTGAGGAGAGCGACAGGCTAAAAACAGCATTTCTGGCTAACATGAGCCACGAAATTCGCACACCGCTAAACGGTGTTATTGGCTTTGCCAAGTTTCTCCGTAACTTCCCTGATACCACGCCTCAGGAGCGCGAGAAATTCCTAGGAATAATTAGCACGAGCGCTGATCATCTCCTTACCCTAATCAACGATATTATTGACATCTCAAAGATTGACGTTGGTCAGTTAACCATTAACCCCGAAGCGGTTAATATTAACGAGCTGCTTAACGAGATATACACTTTTTTCTACAACGCAAACCCCGACCTACCTAGACGTGACATAGCCTTTAACTACACCACATCGCTGCCCGACTCCAAGTCAATGGTTAATGCCGACCGCATGCGATTACGTCAGGTTCTTACAAACCTTATAAACAACGCCATTAAGTTCACCGATAAGGGGAAAGTGGAATTTGGCTACAACATAAATAGCGAAACCAATGAGTTTGAGTTCTTTGTAAGCGATACCGGTATAGGTATTGCCAAGGACAAGCAGGAAATTATTTTTCAGCGTTTCCGTCAGGCCTATACCGATATAACCAAGCAGTACGGTGGCACGGGCTTAGGGCTGGCTATCTGTAAATCGTTGGTTGAGCTTATGGGCGGCAGGATATGGGTTGAATCGGAAACGGGCAAGGGTTCCACTTTCCGTTTCACATTACCTATTAATGCTCCTACTACCCCAAATAGGGGAAAGGTTTACGGGTACGAACTCCAGGAACTGAAAAATCTACTCAAAGGCAAAACCATTCTAATTACCGAGGACGACCCCAACTGCATGTACTACCTAAAAACAGCTCTCAAGGACTTTGACATTAACATACTTGAAGCCGACAACGGCCTACTGGCAACTGAGATCCAGTATCAGCATCCCGAGATAGCAGCTATACTGATGGATATCAAAATGCCGGTGATGAATGGCTACGATGCCATTAAAAGGATACGCTCAACCAATGCCCAAGTGCCAATTATTGTGCAAACTGCGCACAGCTTCAGCAATGAGCGGGCAATAAGCATAGCCTTAGGCTGCAACCAGTTTGTAACCAAACCCATTGACCCAAACTCGCTATACCATAGCCTATATGTTGCCCTAAAAGAGGGTAAAGACAATTGAAGGCGTGAAACGTGAATCGTGAACCGTTAAACAGAAATTCATTTACTCAATATAGATATTCAATAGTTTTCCGATTAACATTTAACGTTTATCGGCTCATTAATCATCACACCACATCCATTTCATATTTTTTTGCTATCTTTGCAACTGACTTTTGGGGGTGCCCTTAGGGCTGAGATCATACCCTTTGAACCTGACCCGGGTAATGCCGGCGAAGGGAAAAAGAGTTTGTCAACATCTCACGATTTCCCCCTTTATAGTTATTCAGGATTTTCGGTCAATATGCCGAACCTGTTGTATGTTTAACTATTTAAAGGGATAAAACCATGAAAAAAATTGCTTTTGCGCTATGCGCTTTTTTGCTTGCATTCATAACCATGCGAGCAAATCCGTCTGAAAATCTCGCATTTTCAATTTACGGGCGAATCACCGATTCCGAAGGAAAACCTTTAGCTGGTGCTTCAGTAACCCTTGAGAACACCTATCTGGGAACCTACAGCGGAATTAACGGGAACTACCGCTTATCGCAGGTACGACAGGGTAATTACACGCTTGTTGCTTCTTATTTAGGATTTGAAACCGTAAAGGTTGATGTACAGGTTGACAAAGACGTTGAGCTTAACCTGCAATTAAGGCAGTCGTCGCAGTATCTGGATGCGGTTGTGGTTTCATCCACTCGTGCATCGAATCGCATGCCAATTGCACAAACCACGCTTAACCGCGATCAGTTAAAGCAAGCCAATACTGGTGGTGACACCCCCTACCTGCTGGAAATGCTCCCATCGGTGGTAGTATCATCGGAAAGTGGAATTGGCATAGGCAACACGGCCTTCCGCATACGCGGAACCGACCCAACCCGCATTAATGTAACCATTAATGGTGTTCCGCTTAACGATGCCGAGTCGCAGGGGGTTTACTGGGTGGATTTACCCGATTTTGCAGCATCGGTCGATAATGTTCAGGTGCAGCGGGGGGTTGGAACATCAACCAACGGTGCAGCAGCCTTTGGCGCAACCGTGAACTTCCAGACCACAACGCTTACCCTTGAGCCTTACGCAGCCGTTGACCTACTTGGCGGGTCGTACAATACCTGGAAAACATCGGCCCGAATTGCTACCGGATTGATGAATAACGGGTTTAGTATGGAAGGGCGGTTCTCGCAGCTCCACTCCGACGGATACATTGAACGAGCCAACTCGGATCACCGATCGATGTTTGTTACTGCAGCCTGGAATGGAGAGCGTAGTTTGGTTCGCGCTAATATCATTCATGGTGAGGAACATACCGGAATTACATGGGAGGGCACACCCGACTACATGATGAGCACCAACCGCCGCTACAATCCAGCTGGCGAATATGTTGATGATCAAGGAGTAACCCGCTACTATGACAATCAGAAAGATAATTACTGGCAAACCCACTACCACCTTATGGGTACCCACTCTATCACAAATAACCTAACCGCAAATATTACCTTTCACCTAACCAATGGCAGAGGTTATTACGAGGAGTACAAACCCAATCGCAAACTGTCAAAATACGGATTACCAAACTTTTCTATTGGCGATACCATTATTAAGCGCACCGACTTTATTCAGCAGAAATGGATGGATAATATCTTTTATGGTGGTATTGCATCGGTTATTTACCGGGTTAGAAATTACAACATCAACCTTGGAGGTGGATGGAACCTATACGATGGCGACCATTTCGGAAAAGTCCTTTGGAGTAAAATGAATATCGGTTTGCTTAATAACTATGAGTGGTATAGGAACAATGGTGTAAAAACCGACTGGAATATATTCTCAAAGGCTATGTGGCAGGTATCCGATGCCATTTCGGTTTTTGCCGACATTCAGTACAGGGGTATTAGTTACAAGTTAAAAGGAATTGACTCCGATGTAATTCCCTTGAACCAACAGCACAGTTGGAATTTTCTAAATCCGAAAATAGGGGCAACTTTTAGCATTAGCTCAGGGCATGAGGCTTACATCTCGTATGCAGTTGCTCACCGCGAGCCTGCCCGTAGCGACCTCAAGGATGCCCAAAAGGGCTCAACTGATTTTACTCCTAAGCCTGAAAGGCTAACCGATTGGGAAGTGGGCTACCGCATGTGCCTTCAAAACATCTCCATCGACCTTAACTACTACTACATGCTTTACAAGGATCAACTTGTACTTACCGGCGAACTCACCGATGTGGGCTATGCCCGAATGGCAAACGTGTCCAACAGCTACCGAACCGGTATTGAGCTGTCGCTATCAGCTAAACCAACCTCTTGGTTTAAAATTGATGGAAACACTACCCTGAGCAAGAACATCATTAAGGACTATATAAACTTTGCCAACCTCACCGATAATCCAACCGACTGGAACGACCTGCTATCGCCTGTAGCCGAACGCCTTGGCAACACAACAATATCATTCTCCCCTTCACTAGTAGCTTTTACACGCTTTACTCTTATTCCTGCACAGAATTTGCAACTATCGTGGGTGAGCAAGTATGTTAGCCGGCAGTATATCGATAACACCGAAAACAGGAACCGTAGCCTTGACCCTTACTGGGTTAACAACCTTGTTGCCCAGTACACATTCAGGGCAAAATTGAATAAATCGATTTTTATTCAAGGAACGGTGAACAATATATTCAACACCAAGTACTCAGCCAACGCCTGGGTTTACCGCACACTATTCCAGAGTGGCGATCCAGAGTATGTAAGCATTGGCTACTACCCTCAAGCCGAAACCCATTTTATGGTTAGGGTTGGTATTGAGTTTTAATTTTTTTTTGTGATTTCAAAAAATGCAAACGTGAAAATGATAGGGATTTGGTTTTGGTATTCAGGGTCTAAATTTTTTCTAAATTCTGAAATCTAAAACCTAATTCCCTATCTTTACCTTTTAACCCTTCCATTTAACCTTTAACCTTTATCCTTTATCCTTTATCCTTTATTCCCGCTCCGCGGGACAAACTCTTTAACCTTTATCCTTAACATGAACTGGTTACAAAACAACTACATAGAGCTAATTGGTGCAATCACCGGCCTTATTTACCTCTACCTGGAGATAAAGCAGAAGGTTTGGCTCTGGCCTCTGGGCATAGTAACATCGGCGTTTTACATCTACATATTTTACGCATCAAAGTTTTATGCGGATATGGGCTTGCAGTTCTACTACCTATTCATAAGTATTTATGGCTGGTATCACTGGTTGTTTGGCGGCAAGGTAAAAAGAAAGAATTCATTACCCGTAAATAACACCCCTAAAAGCAACTACTTGCCACTACTGGCGGCAAGTGTTGTTTTATTCCTGATTATACGCTACATACTGGTAAATTATACCGATTCGCCCGTACCCACAGGCGATGCATTCACAACTGCCCTCAGCATCACAGCAACCTGGATGCTTGCCCGAAAGTACATCGAACATTGGTGGCTATGGGTGATTGTCAATTCCGTATCGCTTGCGCTATACCTGTACAAGGGACTTTACCCAACATCGGTGCTATTCGTTTTTTACACCACCATGTCAGTTGTAGGCTACTATCAGTGGCAGAAGGAAAAATTCAAAGCCATAACTTAGACATAAAAGTCAAAACCAATTTCTTAATTAAAAAAAAAAGTTTATGAAAGCAGTTATACTGGCCAACGGAGAATTTCCCTCGCATCCAAAGCCACTCAATGAACTCCTAAATGCCCCATTGCTGGTATGCTGCGATGGCGCGATCGAAAGGCTTGAAAACCTAGCCATAACACCCAACGCCCTGGTGGGCGACCTTGATTCCGTTAAGGAGCATCTCAAGCGCAAGTACGAAAGCATCCTCTACTACGATCCCGACCAAAACACCAACGACCTTACCAAAGCGGTTAAATGGTGTTTAAACCAACGAATAAATGACATTGTGATAGTTGGCGCAACCGGTAAGCGTGAGGATCACACGTTGGGGAATATCGGATTGCTATGCAACTACGCCCGAATGGGAGTTAATGTTACCTTGCTCACCGATACTGGCATGCTACAACCCTTGCTGGCATCCACCAGAATTGACAGCTATGCAGGCCAGCAGGTATCAATCTTTTCGCCAAACAATCAAACCTTAATTTACACCAAAAACCTAAAATACCCGATTATAAACCAAACTTTGCCGGAACTCTGGATGGGAACGTTGAACGAAAGCTTAGGCGATTGGTTTGAGTTAACCTTTTCACCCGGCCCAGTAATAATTTACAAGAAATACTAAATTTTAAATCACTGTTATTTAAATAACAAAACAAAGACTCCTTTTGACATACTGAGTGAAACGAGGGATCTCTATTTATCAATCGTTTTGAGATGTTTCGGTGGAGTCTATCCAGATGTATCAGGACTCAACATGACAAATATCCTAACCTAAACTACATTGAATTACAAATTGTAATCAATTTATTATTCTATATATCATAACATTAATAATTGTATCTTTCATTTTATTTTAATTTCTGTTACAATTTATTACTTTTACAGCGAGACTAAACAAACGTTTATTGTATTATGAAACACCTAAATTCCGTAATCACCGGAACAGGAAGTTATATTCCAACTGTTCGGGTAAGTAACCGTGAGTTCGCCCGCTATACCTTTTACAAAGAAGACGAAACCGCCATTGAAACGCTGGTTGACGAGGTAATCGCAAAGTTCAAGGATATTACCGGCATTGAGGAACGGCGCTGGGTAACAGACGATTTATGTGCTTCACACATAGGCGCCATTGCCGCCAAGCAGGCAATTGCCGCAGCCGGAATCGATCGTGAAACCATTGACCAGATTATTGTAGCCCACAACTTTGGCGATGTAATGCATGGAACCATACAAACCGACATACTGCCAAGCCTGGCGTCTAGAATAAAGCACCATCTGGGTATTAAAAACCCATCGTGTATCCCATACGACATACTTTTTGGCTGCCCAGGATGGGTGCAGGGCATTATACAAGCCGATTCCTACATTAAATCGGGACTAGCCAAACGCTGCCTGGTAATTGGAGCTGAAACCCTGTCGCGTGTTATCGATAAGCACGACCGCGACTGCATGATATTCGCCGATGGTGCCGGCGCCACCATTGTTGAAGCGCTGGAGGAAGAGGAAAAGCGAGGAGTAATTTCAACCGCCACGATGTCGCATACGATTAATGAGGCATTTTACCTTTACCTGGGCAAATCGTACCACCCGGAGGCCGACCCTGCTATACGTTATATTAAAATGGAAGGCCGAAAAATTTACGAGTACTCGCTTGTTAACGTACCTGTTGCCATGAAGATGGCTATGGATAAATCGGGGATTGATGCTAAGAACCTTAAAAAAATAATCATCCACCAGGCCAACGAAAAAATGGACGAAGCCATTGTTCAGCGTTTTATCCGCCAGTGTAAGATTGATAAAACCACAACCGAGCTCATGCCCATGATGATAAAGGAATTGGGTAACAGCTCAGTAGCTACAATTCCCACCCTATACGATTTGATACTAAAAGGGGGAATCACTGAACACAAAATCGAAAAGGGCGATGTAATTATGTTCGCTTCAGTAGGAGCCGGGATGAATATTAACGCAATAGTTTACAAGCAGTAATAGGTATTACACCCGGAATAATTTAAAAAAGAATGAGCCGGAATGAGTCGAAATAATCAGAATGTGATGGAGTTAGAGGAAGTTTTAATCCGTTAGACGTGAACCGTTAAACGGGATAGTAAAATATGTTATGCCCACAGTCATTCCGAAGGATAAAGGTTAAAGGTTAAAGGTTAAGGGTTCAAGGTTCTTTTACGAACAGCGGTTCACGAACAACGATCAACTAATCCACTCATCCCCTCCTTTGGCGAATCACCTTCATGTCACTTGCGACCAGCCCCGTAGGGGCTAAACATTTGTAACTCTATGGAACTCCTACATTTAAAGCGATGCACGCTATGATATTCCAAAGAACTATACTGAAACTTTGCATCGCAAAGGGAAAGCATGGCAAAGAGCCATTCACACGTTCTTTCTTGTCTTGATACAAGAAAGAACCAAAGAAAATCAAGGCTGAAAAACCCAACCCGATGGGTGCCCCGTGGGTGGAACTGCCACGCGATACAATTCGCCACGCCTACGGCGTGACTCATTTGGTATCGCTTATAAAGCCCACTACCACGTTCCACCCCCGACCCATTCTCGGGTCAGGCTTTTATGCCAATGCTTTTAGCATTCCTTTTTGGATGAGGAATCCTATTAATGAAGAGTTGAAGAAACAAAGAGATGCTTCGGCTAGCTCAGCACAACATGATGGCCAAATACTCTTTTACTAACAACCAACAACTTTCAACTATCAACTAAGCCATTTGCGTCATCTACGTTCCATCCCAATTACGAACAACGAATCACAAACAACGCCATCTGTCATTCCAAATCCCGATATATCGGGATAGACATGGAGAGGAATATCATTTTCAAGAGAAAGTTTGAGGAAAAGTGAAAAGTGACAGTTAAACCCAAGTACAATGAATTAACAGATTTTTTCTTTTGATTTATCTAGGTTAAAAAGATTGTGGAAGCACGCTGCCTGGCTCGCTTTTTTTATGGCTGATTTTCAAGTAGGTCGATATAAACCGGCAAGTGGTCGCTGTAGCCGCCGTGGTAACGGTACCCAATATAGGTACGGAAAGGTTTCTTCCCGCTATACTGCTTATCGGGCTCAAGCAACAGATCGCTTTCAAATACCGCCGCCATTTGCGGCGTGGTGAACAGCCCATGTTTCCTGCTTAAAAGACTTTGCGAAATAATGATTTGGTCAATAATTCCCCATGTCCCCTGATGCTTATAGCTTCCAAAACCACGACTTTTGAGAATGGCAGCAATATTAATTAACCCCGATGGGCAGTTGGGGTCGTACCTTTCACACGCTCCCAAACCCTCAACCACTGGGGCGCTCTCTGGCTCATCGTTCAGGTCGCCCATAACCAAAATACGAGCCTCGGGGTAAAAAACTCGAATAGAATCAATTTTACGCTTTAAGGTTTTTGCAGCGGCAAACCTGCGGCTTTCCGTCTCCAGCTCACCGCTATACTTTGATGGCCAATGGTTTACAAAAACATGCAGCGTATCTCTCCCTAGCATGCCCCTTACATAGAGAATCTCACGGGTTTTACGCGCTGAATCGTCGGGAAAAACAACGGCGACAAACTCGCAATCCTGAACCTTGAATCTATCGGGGCGGTATAGCAGAGCCACGTCAATTCCACGAGGGTCAGGCGAATCCCTGTGAACCACTCTGTACTCTAATTTGCTAAGCGGGGTATCATTTACCAGTTTGTGGAGTACAAAACCATTTTCTACCTCGCAAAGACCAACCAGCACAGGAGGATCAAGTTCACCAACAGCCATTATCACCTTGTAAATGCCATTGATTTTTGCCTCCATCTTACTCCATGTCCAGCGGCGCAGTCCGGTGGGGGTAAACTCATCGTCGCGCGTGAGCGGGTCGTTGAATGGGTCAAAAAGATTCTCGACATTATAGAACATCACCCTGTGCCTTAATGCGGTTTGTTTTTGAGCAGGTGCTATAATTGGCAAGCCAGCCAAACAGACAAAAACAATGCGTTTACACAAGCAAAAAATCCGGTACAGTATGTGGCGCCTCATTCTGAAATGGTTTACTCAACACGTTCATATGCTCCCAAATCGGGTTTACCATCGGCAAGACGGTTAACACCCTTTAAGTCGATAGGAAAATCAAGGGCAATTGTGATATCACCTATGTCCTTAGCTGGGCTAAGGGAATCGAGTTCAAAATTCCACTTGGCAATATCCTTAAACTTGGGGTCGTCACGTTTAACACGCATAAAATGTTCAAGATCGTTTAGGTTAATACTGGGCGGTACCTTAAGTATGCAGTCGGTAAAATTGTAGTTAAAGCTTGCATTAACGGGTTGCCCGTTATACTTGTAATCAAGCCCTAACTCATTGGTTATACTACCATAAATAATTGAATTAAAGAATGATGCCTCCTCTAAATCGCGGGGTTCAACCAGAACCTGCCCACCGGGAACAGTCTGATAAGTATAGTAATTGTTGAGCAGTAATGCTGGCCCTTTGCGGAAGATGTAATCGCCCCAGTAATTTGCAATGGTTGTGTGATAAAATCGATACGTTCCACCCATGATTAATGCAACACATGAGTATGCCGAATTATAAAACAAGCAGTTATCAACATCCACATTGGCTCCCCGTGCTAAAAAAGCAACATAACTGGCATTGCCGATTTTAGAATGTGAAAGGACAAGGGTTGGTGTACCAGGGGTGACACATGTATCAACCATAAGCCCTATAATGGCATTCTTGATATCGGCCCAAGCAATTGAGTTGTTTAGTGAACCTGCACTTAGCCAAACCCCACCCCATTGTCCACCCTTGTCAGAGTAAAACTTTTCCAACCTATCGCCCTGCATGGTTACTGGTAGGTCAGCCGAACCTTCAACCTTTAGGGTTCCCGCTACCACGAGTTGTGCATTGCTATGGAAGTGTAAACGTGCGCCGGCAGGTATTGTAAGGGTAGCATTCTTATCCACAAAAAGGTAATCGTAAATCAGATGGGGCTTGTTAACTGGAAAAACCGAATCGGTTTCAATGGTTACCCCGTTATGCATGTAAACATCCTGCCCCCACGCAACCAGCTTTACATCCTGGACATTGCTATTGGTTACAAAAACAATTGAGTCGGATATTAGCAAGGGAGCATCGTTCAAGGTAGGATTTATAGTAACCTCAACCATAACAAAAAGGCTATCGCCCGAACGCAAAGGAATATTTTTAACCAATGGTCCTGAGCGGCCATCTGCATTTATCCTGTACGCCGATGAACTGCCACCAGCTAAGGCTACTGACGAAATGCGAACATCGCTTTTGCTTGTGTTGTAAACCTTGAGGTAACGGGTTGATGAACCTATGGTGGTAAACACGGTATCGAACAGAACCGTATCGGTGCTAAAGATGAGCTTGATTGATGGGCTGGACGAAAAGTTTTCGGTTTCGCATGCCCATAATGCTGACGCGACAAGTAGGATGGCTAAAAATCGATTTAATATCTTTTTAAACATCAACAACAAAATAATTTTCTACTTTTGATAATAAAACTTACAACAAAGATAGTTTAACTGACATGAAGACACACTCAATATTGATATTTTTAATCATAAGCATAGCAATTATGGCATGTAGCAAACGGCAAAAAGCCGATTTAATTGTAACCAATGCAACTGTTTACGCTGTTGATTCTGTGTTTTCAATTGCTGAAAGTTTTGCGGTTGCTAATGGTAAAATTGTAGCAGTGGGTACAAACGATGAAGTACTCTCAGCATATAGCGCCGACACCATACTTGACCTAAAAGGGAAATTCGTTTACCCTGGTTTTATTGATGCGCATTGCCATTTCTTAGGGTACGGCCTTGGATTGCATAAGGCATGGCTAAGCGGAGCAAAGTCGTGGAGCGAGGTGGTAAACCGCTTAATTGAACATCAAAACAATTACCCTACCAAATGGGTGGAAGGCAGGGGATGGAACCAGAACGAGTGGGATGTGAAGGAGTTTCCTACCAACGAACTAGTAAACAAGGCATTCCCAGACAAGCCAGTTTACATTGTTCGTATAGATGGGCATGCTGCAATAGCCAATAGCAAAGCCTTAGCAATAGCAGGGATTACAGGCAGTACAAAAATCTCAGGTGGTGAAATAGTTTTAAAGGATGGCAAGCCTACAGGAGTTCTTATTGATAACGCAATGGAGCTGGTACGCAGGTGCATTCCCACACCAAGCAGGGTGCAAAAAGCCAACGCCCTAATAATTGCCCAGCAAAATTGCTTTGCAGTGGGTTTAACCGGCGTTCACGATGCCGGGCTCGATACCGATGAGGTTGAACTAATCGACTCGTTACAGCAAGCAGGGAAACTAAAAATGCGCATTAACGCCATGCTTAACCCTACCAACGACAATTTTGAAAAGTATATCAGCAAGGGAATTTATAGCACAGAGCGGTTGACAGTTAGGTCGATAAAAATTTATGCCGATGGCGCACTGGGTTCACGTGGTGCCCTATTACTCAAGCCTTATACCGATGATCCCAGTACCCGCGGCATTCAGGTTGAGCCTACTGAAAAACTTGATTCGGTTTGCAGCTTGGCATATAAGCATGGTTACCAGGCTTGCACGCACTGCATTGGCGATGCAGCCGTTAGGCTGATGCTGGATATTTACAGCAAGTACCTACCCCAAGGCAACGACCTACGCTGGCGGATTGAGCATTCGCAGGTGGTTGACCCAAACGATTTGCCCCGCTACGGCCAGTACAACGTTGTGCCATCGGTGCAAACCACACACGCAACATCGGATATGTTTTGGGCGGTAAACCGGCTGGGCGATAGGGTTAAATATGCCTACGCCTACCAAATCCTTCTGGATCAGAACGGCTGGCTACCCAACGGCAGCGATTTCCCGATTGAGGACATCAACCCGCTATATGGTTTTTACGCTGCCGTGGCGCGCAAAAACCTGAACGGTGAACCTCAGAAAGGATTTCAGAAGGAGAATGCCCTTACCCGCGAACAAGCACTTCGCGCCATGACCATTTGGGCTGCAAAAGCTTGCTTTGAAGAAAACCTAAAAGGAAGTCTTGAGGTTGGCAAGTATGCCGATTTTGTAGTACTTGATTTTGATTTAATTAATTCCGAAATTAGTAATGCCCCTAAGGCACAGATTTTACAAACGTTTATCGGCGGTGAGAATGTTTATACGAAAAACCAATGATGATTGAAATTGTAAAAGCTAACAAATCTAACCTGCTTGAGGTACTTTACATTATAAGGGAGTGTTCCAGGCAACTAATAGAAAAGGGAGCTAAGTACTGGTACAACAGCTTGGCTGACAGCCTTGAAATATCAACTGACATTGAATTGGGCTTTATCTACCTTATCAAATACAACTATGTGCCAGTAGGCACTATAACCTTGAAGTTTTTACCAGAAAGGGAGAGTTTACAACTTGAAAGGCTTGCCATCTTTCCGGCATACCAAAAGAAAGATCTAGGCCAAAAACTCATTGAGTTTGCAAAAGAAACGGCTAAGAAAAAGGGTGTAAAAAAAATACTTGGTTCAATTCCCATTGACGACGCCGACCTACTACACCTTCTAGAACAGAATAATTTTGTAAGAAAAGGCGAAAGTATCCCAGTTGAAAAAAGTCCAATTGCAGTTGAACTGGAGTTATTGCTATAGTTCAAAAAAAGGGAATTCCTCCTACACCTGAATTTTAAAAGCAAGATTCAAGTCACAAATGCAACTTTTGTCTTTGTTAATAATTGGTTTTTTACAAATATAGGACTTTTATAGCTATACCGCTTCCTTGGCCTGCTGTTAATTCTGTTCGCAACAAA
>DSBV01000016.1 GCA_011045955.1 Bacteroidales bacterium
ACAGTTTGTTGCGAACAGAATTAACAGCAGGCCAAGGAAGCGGTATAGCTATAAAAGTCCTATACTTGTAAAAAACCAATTATTAACAAAGACAAAAGTTGCATTTGTGACTTGAATCTTGCATTTAAATACTTTCATTCAACCCTTAAATATAGACAAATTTGGCAAACGTTTTTTCTGGTTTTGCTTTAATATCTTTTTTTTGTGATGTAAGCAATCAAAAAGTAAGGCAAAAAGCTAATTTTGAAAATTAATACCAGGCGATGTGAGCATTTCAGTAGACAGAATTGTTAAAGCAATAGAGCTGAATATTTGGGAGTCATTGCCCGGATATGAGGCGCAGAAGCGAATGGAGCCATCGGTTCGTGCCGATTTGCTGGGAAACACTATGCCCAACCTGTCGACACGGGAAAGCGCTGTAATGATACTGCTTTACCCTTTCGGCCAGGGGTTGAACTTTGTGCTAAACAAACGCCAAACCTACGATGGCCCTCACAGTGGCCAGATGAGCCTGCCCGGCGGCAAATTCGATGATACCGACCTAACGCTCGATGGCACAGCGCTCAGGGAGACATACGAGGAAGTAGGTGTTGAACCCGGGCAGGTTCAACTACTTGGCAGGTTAACCGAACTTTACATCCCTGTAAGCAATATGGTTGTTCAGCCCTTTGTGGGCTTTACGCCCCAAAAGCCTGTGTTTACCCCTAACCTGCAGGAGGTGGAGTATATTGTTGAGGTCCCGTTAACCGATTTGTTAGCCGAAGCCAATAAATCGGTAAGGGTGATTAGCTCACGCGGACGACCCATAACCGCACCCTACTACAACCTGAACAACGAAATGGTTTGGGGCGCCACTGCCATGATTCTATCAGAGTTTGAGGCGGTGGTGAGGAGAATAATTACCGAAAAGTAGAAAAGGTCTATATTAATTTGATTGAGAAACCATTACGCGAAAGGACTATATATGTTTGATAATTGGTTTATTTGTTGATTTTAATAGCATATCAAGGTTCCCGCCTTTTTTACAAAACCAACAGTAATGGTATCGGCAAGTTCAATCATCATTTTATTTCTGATTTCTGCTGTTTGTTCGGTTACACGTTTAACTGTTTTATTAAAAGGTGTTATTATTAAAATTCTTCCTTGTTCTTATGGTGTTTTAAATTCTGGTTCAATTTTTTCTTTTAATCCACGGGCTAATGCGATTATTACAGGCTGTTTCCCTTTTAACAGATAATGCAGTACATCTTTCTCAAACTGGCGCTATGAAGACCGCTGATAACACAGTTAGCTTTTTCTCTTTGTTCGATATCCCAGTTGTAGCACTTTAAGACTACCGATGCAGGCACCTTGCAATTGCAGAGAATTGCAGTCATCTCAAGTTTTAATAATTCTTCATTCCCAAATAGTTGTTCTATTTTCATTTTCAACAAATCTGTTTAAGATTTTTCAAACTCACGGCTTTTTAAATCGAACTCCCACACTTTATATTTTAATGTTTATTCTAACACAATCTTTATCAGTAATTTCGTCATAAACTACTCCCTGCTTTTTCACTTAAATCCGATGATCTCCAATAAAATCTTTACCTCGTTGTGTAATTAAATATGCCTGATTGGGATTTTTGGGTTTTCAGGGATTGCGTATTGAAGCAGGCCATTAACTCTGAGAGGTTTTTATATAATCATCTCTAAAACGATCTTTGTCTTTATACCCAAGTGTTTTTGTAAGTTCTTCAAGACTTGCTGGTTCAAGGGTTAGTATTAATATACGCAGAATTGTTTTTCCTCTTTTCTTTAATAACTCCCGGCTTTTTTCCTCCCAACTCCCCGCTTTTTTAACTCTTTCAATCTGTATATTGTTGATAATCAAAAATCTTAATTTATCTAACTCCCTGCTTTTTTCTTCCCATGTCTTAGCAAGTTCTACTGCCAATAAATCAGCATCTGTCAACTCTTTAAATTCTGAGTTAAGTGGTATATTCTTTGATAAATTTAATTTTCGTTCCCCTACTTGATTGGAATTTAACTGGGCTAATCCAATTAACATAGCGTATCTATCGCCAATTCTGTCAATAATTAGGGGTATAGCAGTTTTAAACATATCATCTTCAATGAAAGAAGGTTTTGCAACGGGAGTATAGATGTTTAAATGCTTAGTAATATTTTTTACCCCTGAACCAATTTCGTCTGCCCAGTTTAATTCGCTAAAAAACCTTCTGATGTTTGGGTTTTTAGGTTCTGCACTGAATGTATCTAAGTCCAATGGCCCTGTGAAACGAGGTTTATAGGGATTTTTTGCCTCAACCCTGTCGGTGTAAATAATAATCTCGCTTGCCAGAGCGGTATTATACTCTCCATGAATAATAGGTATGGTGGATTGATTACTGCGGGGTTATTCAATGCAGTAATAATGTCCTTTTTAGTTGCATGATATTGCTTGCATTAAACCCGCTTACAGCCCCGTTATCAGTAAACCCCCAATAAAATAAAACCTCCCTCTTTGTTCAGAAAGGCGCAAACGGTATCGTATAAGGTAACAGGAACTCCATTTTGGGCTTCTTTAAACTCAATGCGGAGCCCTCGCCTTTAGATATTATTTGCTTTATTTCTTGTTCTGTAAGCATATCGCAATTTAAAATTTATTCCCCCTTTTTCTTCTAATTCTTTTATCCGAAGTTCTATGAATTAATAAATTCCAACAGGCTAATAAAGTAGTGATGTGGAAACATTTTTAGAGGAAATTAGTCAATAGAAACACAAAAACATTTAAACTGTTTATTTCTAATGATATATCGATGTAATCCTGACCTATCAAAATCTTTCATCCCGAAGTTTCGGAATGAATAGATTTTGCTAGTCGATTCGTCAATTGATTTTTCATGTGACGAATTTGGGTTCAGAATCAATCTACATTGTCGTAAAGATAAGGGTTTTCGGGGTTGATGATGATATCGTCGTCGGTAAGGGTTACCTTTGTAATGGTAGTGGATTTTGGGGGTTCGGTGGGCTCAATGTTCATGTTGCGGCGCTTATAGGCTGGTACATTCTCAATTTCGTCGAGGTTTACCCATTTGTTATTGCTAGTTCCGCTGAATTGTGCTACCTGGGGAGCAGCGGGTTTGCCTGTGGTTGGTTGAATGTCTAACTCAATTTCGTTAGTTTTAGTAGGCTGTACGGATTTTACTTCAAAAACATCGGAATTAACATCGAATTCAATTACCCTTTGGGCAGGATCAATTGTTGGTTGTTTTTTGGGTTTGCTAGTTTGCCTTATAGGGGTTGGATCAATCTCAGGGGTGTCGTTAACCAGCTCAACTTTAGTGGAATGCTGTTCGGAATCGAGCGAAATAACCTCAACATTGCGCTCCTTTACGTAGAGTTCTGGTATGCTGTTGGTTCCAAAACCTGTGGCAATTACCGTAACCTTTAGATCCTCGTCAAGCGATGGGTCGCAGCCATTACCCCAGATTAGGTCGGCATCGTCGCCGGCGGCGTGCTGAACGTAATCAATTATTACGCCAACCTCTTCCATGGTAATCTCATCCTGACCGTAGGTGATATTGAGCAGGATATTGCGGGCACCCGATATGTCGTTGTTGTTGAGTAAGGGTGATTCGAGGGCTTGTTTAACTGCTTGGAGCGCACGATTTTCGCCACTGGCCATACCTGAGCCCATTAGGGCAACACCGCTATTGTACATTACGGTCTCCACATCGGCAAAATCAACATTGATATACCCATGTACGGTGATTATTTCGGCAATACCTTTGGCGGCGGTTGCCAGAACATCGTCGGCTTTGGCAAATGCCTCGGTAAGTTTCAGGTTCCTGTACACCTCCAGTAGTTTCTCGTTGTTAATGACCAGTAGCGAGTCAACATGCTGACTAATATTCTTAATACCCTCAATGGCTTGCTTCATCTTTGTCCGCCCTTCCGTTCGGAAAGGGATGGTAACAATGGCTACTGTTAGTATGCCAAGTTCCTTTGCGGCCTTAGCAATAATTGGTGCGGCGCCTGTTCCGGTTCCGCCACCCATACCTGCTGTAATGAACACCATCTTGGTGTTTTTCTGCAGCAGGTTTACAATTTGATCCAAGCTCTCAATGGCAGCCTGACGGCCAATATCCGGGTTATTCCCGGCACCACGGCCCTCGGTGAGGGTAGCGCCAAGCTGAATCTTAAACTCAACCGGGCTGTTAACTAGTGCTTGTGCATCGGTATTGCATAGGACAAAGTCAACATCCTTTATTCCCATGCGATGCATGTAGTTTACAGCATTACCTCCGCCACCACCAACTCCTATAACTTTTATGATTGATTGGTTTGTGATAGGCAGGTCAAAATTTATTATATCGTCACCCATGTCATTCATTAATAAAGGTTTACACAATTACTATTTTTAATGGATCACACAAGACAATAACAGATTAGTTTATATCATCCTCGGCAAAAAGTTTGGAGAGTACATCGGTAATTTTCATTCCCAGTGTACGTTTATGGGTTTGCTTTGACTCCTTTGCCTGAGCTTCGATAAATTCTTCCGTGGTTGTACACGGTGAGGCTTCGCCGGCATCGATATACTCCAGCCCCATTAAGCCCAGGCCAATAACGGTGGAGTATTGCGGGTAGTTGTAATGCTCAAGCGATTCGGAGCATAGCATCTCCGAGGGGTATCCAATTCGAACATCGTATCCCCACTTGAATTTTATAAGCGAAACAATATGTTTTAGCAACGCACCTCCTCCGGTAATTACAACACCTGCTGTAAGCTTATTAGCAAAGCCCGACGTCTGGATTTCGAACATGACGTATTCAAGTATCTCCTCCATGCGAGCTTGGATAATTCCAGCAAGACTTCGCATGGATATTTCCTTTGACTCTCTTCCGCCTATTCCGGGAACGGTGATGATTTTGTTATCGGGGGCCATGCTCATCAATGCGTAGCCGTGATGGCGCTTTAGCATCTCGGCGTACTTTTGAAGTATTTGACAACCCTCCTTGATATCCAGCGTAATAATTGAGCCACCAATAGGTATCACTGCCGTGTGGCGCACAAAGCCATTGTAGTAAACGGCCAAATCGGTGGTGCCTCCACCTATGTCGATTAGGGCTACACCTGCTTCGCGCTCCTCGTCGGTAAGCACGGCCTTAGAAGAGGCCAGGGGCTCAAGTATAAGCTCCGACACCTTTAATCCTGCACGATCCACGCACTTCTCAATGTGCTTAGCCGATGAGGTTTTCCCAATTACGATGTGGAAGTTAGCGCCAAGCCTCCTGCCTAGCATGCCAATGGGTTTATCGTCTTCTATCTTTACATTATCGATTGAGAAATCCAACGGCAGTACATGAAGAATGCTATCGCCTGTGTCAACGGGGATCATGTACATATCCTCAATTAGGCGCTTAATGTGGCTTTTCTTGATTTCGGTTTCTTCAGGGCCTAGCGTGATGTAACCATGGTTTTTAATGCTGTAGATGTGTTGGCCTGCTATTCCAATAAAAGCCGATTTGATTTTAACCCCAGCCTGCAATTCTGCCTCACGAATGGTTTTCTCTACTGCTTTTACTGTTTCCTCAATATTCTGAATCATTCCCTTTTTTATGCCTGTGGAATCGGTAGAACTAAAGCCCACAATCTGAAAGCGTCCGTTTGTGGTGCGTTTCCCTATTAAGGTAACTACCTTGGTTGTACCAAGGTCAATTGCAGCTACGTAAGTGTTATTGTCTTGTGCCATAGTTGTTAGTATTTCGTGCAAACTATTTGATTTTTAAATTTCAGGTTAATTACGGCGTATTTATTCCAGCCCTCGGCTGGCATTGCTTTCTCGTAAAAGAGTCTAAGTTTCTTGAGTTTAACCTCGAAGTTATCCAAGCTGCCCAGCGCAATGATATGGGGGCTAACCAAGGGAATAAGCTCAATGTTATTGTGGTTACGAACGTAAACCTGCACTATTTGCGCATTCCAAAACTTGTCGTTGTTTACATACATTGCAAACTCATATAGCTTGTGAATAAAGTTTTTTGGCTCTTTTTTTGTGCTATCGGTAATAGCTGTAACATCAAGGTTGGGTACAACCTTAAATGGCTCCAGTATATTGCCGTTTGCCACCAGCGTGTTGGCTGCAAAGCCCGATGAGTAGGGTAAAATTTTGCCCGAATCGTCGATATAGTAGGTTTGCCCTTTGGCATTAAAAACTCTTAGCACCGGTTGCCGTTGTGTGATTTCCACTTTAAGCGTACCTTTAGCAGTTTTAAAGGCCTGAACATCGCGCACGGCTGCCATTTGGCAAATTTCCTGTTCGATTTTATGGGTATTTATCCTACTGAGTGGCATTCCTAGGGGTGAGTTCTTCGATTTAACAATGGTATTATATACATCCTTTGCTTTCACAAACTTGAGCCTAGCGCTATCGAGTACCCTAACCTCAAGTTTTGTGCAGCGTTGCCCCTTATAAACTTTATTGGCATAGGTGAGACCATAAATAGCCCAGGTCAATACAAAAAGCCAAGCAAATATTCTAAGTCCTATGCGCAATTTCTTATTCATTTTTCTGCTTGTTTTCCTTTACTTCAAGGGTTTTAACTATATCTTTTATCATTCTGTCGATATCACCCGCACCAATGGTCAGTAGTATTTCCACATTGTTGCAATTTAGCCAGCTGATTAAATCGGCCTTTGGAACAACTTGTGCATTGCCGTTACTCATCAGTTTGACTATAGTCTCCGAGGTAACCCCTTCAATTGGCAGTTCCCTGGCCGGATATATCTCAGTGATAATTGGCCTGTCAAGTTTGTCGAGTGCCGCAGCAAACTCCGCTGCAAAGTCGTGGGTTCGGCTGTACAGGTGGGGTTGAAATATTCCAGTAATTTTTCGGTGGGGGAAAACCTCACGAACTGACCTTACCAACGCCTCAATCTCGCTGGGATGGTGTGCATAATCATCAATGTAGATGATTTTTGTTCCTCTATACCTTACATCAAAGCGGCGCTGAACACCCCTAAATGACTCTAAGCCGTGAGCTAACTTATCGGCAGAAACGCCAAGGGTTAACGCTGCTGCCGATGCGGCAATCGCGTTTTCCAGGTTGTAATAACCTGGCACTCCGAGTGCTAGATCGTTTATTGAACCCCGTGGCGTTACAAGGGTAAATCTGTAAAGCCCATCGTGTATGCTGATGTTTGTTGGGTAGTAATGGCAGTCGGGCGTGAATCCGTAAGTGGTTACTTCTACTCCCTTGGCCACGTTAGGTTTGAATGCAATATTTTGCTTCACAACCAGGTATCCGCCAGGTTTTATCAGCGACACGAATTCCTGAAAGGCATTAAGTACAGCATCGTAAGTGCCGTATATGTCCAGATGGTCGGCATCAATTGATGTAACAATGGCAAGGTATGGGTGAAGTGTAAGGAAGCTGCGGTCGTACTCATCGGCTTCAACCACAAGTAGCTGTTTGCCTTGGTCGGCAAGTATCAAATTGCTGGAGTAATTGCGCGATATGCCACCCAAAAAGGCATCGCAGCCCATTGAAGTGGCTAAAAGGTGAGCCAACAGGGTTGATGTAGTAGTTTTTCCGTGAGTGCCAGCAACGGCTATGGTTTTATAGCTTGAACTTAGTAGTCCTAGAGCCTGTGCGCGCTTCATAAGCACAAATCCATTTCTTCGGAAATATTCAAGTTCGCCGTGGCTTGCCGGTATGGCTGGTGTATAGATTACGAGTGTTTCTTCCTTGTTCAGAAATGCAGGAGGAATGGCCTCAACACTATCGGTATAATGGATATTTGCTCCCGCAGCTTCAAGATTTAATGTAATATCGGACGAAATCCTATCGTAACCTGCAACGGGAATACCGTAGTGTAAGTAGTAGCGGGCAATGGCGCTCATACCAATCCCACCAATTCCAATTAGGTAAGCCCTTTTTACTGCGTTCAGATCCATTGGTTCAATTTTTAACTTTTTCAATACCTGCTAGTTTTAAAACTTCAAGGGCTATTGTTGTAGCCGAGTTTCGTAGCGCCAAGCGGGCAATGTTTTCCGATAATTTTTTCTGTTCCGCAGGATTGTCAAGTAATTCCCAGGCTGCTTTAACCAGGTTCTCTTTTGCTTGACAGTCGGGTATCATTTTGGCAGCATCGCACGACACCAGCGCCTGGGCGTTGCGGGTTTGGTGGTCTTCAGCAACATTGGGCGATGGTATAAGTATGCAGGGTTTGGCCACGAGGCAAAGCTCCGATATTGTGCCAGCTCCGGCTCGTGAAATGATGATATCGGTTGAAATGTAGGCCAAGTCCATGCGGGCAATAAAATCGTAGAGCCTGATATTCTCAACAGGATTGTTACTAAGGGCTTCCTTTACCGTTTGGTAGTAAAGTTTACCGGTTTGCCATATCACAACAATATCGGGTCGGGCTTTTATTAGGTGGAGCGAAGCCATAAGGCTTTGGTTGATGGTGTGGGCACCAAGGCTTCCGCCTAAAACGAGTAAAACCTTTTTGCCGGCTTCAACGCCAAAATATTCTTGCCCCTGATTGCGGGTAACCGAAAGGTTTTCGATATCTTGCCTTACAGGATTGCCTGTTAGCATTATCTTTTCGGCAGGGAAATACTTTTCCATTCCCTCGTAGGCCACGCATATTGCCTTAGCCTTTTTTGCCAGTAATTTATTGGTAACTCCTGCGTACGAGTTTTGTTCCTGGATAAGTGTTGGAATGCCTTTACGTTGAGCTGCTTTTAATACCGGACCGCTGGCATATCCTCCAACCCCCACAGCAACCTGTGGCTTAAAATCCTTAACTATTTGATTTGCTTTGAATAGACTCTTAATCAACTTATAAATCACCCAGATGTTCCTGAGTGTTAGGCTACGTGAGAATCCGGCAATCGGCAATCCTACAATTCTGTAACCGGCCTGTGGCACCTTATCCATTTCCATGCGTCCTTCGGCTCCAACAAAAAGAATATCCACATCGGGCTCTAGCTCCCGAATGGCGTTGGCTATGGAAATGGCGGGGAAAATGTGACCGCCTGTTCCGCCACCACTAATTATTATCCTTAACCGGCTCTTCTCCATCGAATAGTTCTTTTTTACTTTGACTTCTACTAATGCCCAGAATAATGCCCAGAGTGCCACTGCTCACAATGAGCGATGAACCTCCTAAGCTAACAAGTGGTAGGGGCTGGCCGGTAACGGGAATGGCTCCTACCGCGACGGCCATATTTATTAACGCTTGCAGCGTTAGCATTAAGGTTAACCCAAATGCAAGGAATGCCGGAAACAGCCGGCTCGATTTTTTTACCAGTAGGGCTGCCCGGTAAAGTAGTATGAGGTAAAGAATTAGGGTGAATACCCCACCTACCACGCCGTACTCCTCAATAATAATTGCGTAAATAAAGTCGGAGTAGGGGTGGGGCAAAAAGTTACGCTGGGTTGAGCGGCCAGGTCCTTTGCCAATGATACCCCCAGTTGCAATGGCTATTTTCGATTGCTCAAGCTGGTAGTTGCCTTCCGTTTTATCGTCGCTAATAAAATTCTCGATGCGGTTTACCCAGGTTTGAGCCCGGCTCAAGGTTTTAAACTGAAGCGATATGGCAATAAAAGCACCCACCAGCACAATGCCTATCCCCGTGAGCCCGAAAAGGTATTTTAGGCTAACTCGACCTACAAACATCATTAGCCAACAGGTTAAGCCCAGCAATGCTGCGGTTGAAAAGTTAGCAGGTAGAATTAATGCGCAAACCAATGCAACAGGTGCTATGAGCTGGGTTAAAAACTGTTTGAAATCACTGTTGTTGTCCTGCATTTGCGAGAGGTATTTAGCCACGTATATTATCAAAATTACCTTTGCTAGGTCGGACGATTGAAACGATATACCCAATCCGGGTATCTCCAACCAGCGGGTAGCAGCATTCAGGTTCCGACCAAAAAGAAGAGTAATACCGAGCAAGGGCATTGACAAAGCTAAAAGTATATTAGCCAGCCTGTACCATACGCTGTATTTTATGAGATGAACAGTCCACATCACGATGAATGCACCCAATAGGAAAACAAGTTGTTTAATCAGGAAATAGGTTGTATTTCCGCCATGGTAGCGGAAAGCCAGTGAGCTCGAGGAGCTATAGATAAGCAGGAGCGATGCAAGGTAAAGGAAGATAACAATCATCCAAATCACTCTATCGCCCTTTAAGTATTTATCGAACAGTACCCCCATAACTCATTAAGTAATATTTTTAAAGTGCACGAACAGCTGCTTTGAATTTGCGTCCGCGATCCTCGTAATTTTCAAACAAATCAAAACTTGCACAGGCTGGCGAAAGCAGCACTGTATCGCCTGGAACAGAAAGTTTATAGGCGTGCTGCACGGCCTCTTTGGCCGATTTGGCATCAACAATCACGGGCACAACTCCATCGAATGTGGCATGTAGTTTGGAATTATCAATCCCAAGGCATATCAGTGCTTTAACCTTTTGCTTAACCAAATCCATAAGTTCCATGTAGTCGTTACCCTTATCGGTACCGCCGGCAATCCAAACCACTGGGGTTGTCATGCTCTCCAGAGCATACCATGCGGAGTTCACATTGGTAGCTTTAGAGTCGTTTATGTACTTAACCCCTCGCACTGTTAGGACATATTCCAACCTATGCTCTACTCCCTGAAAATCTGATAGCGATTCACGAATGACTTCCTTGCGGATATTCAGTACATGCCCGGCAATTCCGGCAGCCATTGAGTTGTAGATGTTGTGTTTCCCTTTTAGGGATAAATCGTTAATTGACATGCTAAAGTCGCTGTTGTCGTAGTTTATGAACATGTCGAGGTTTTCGAGCCATGCGGTTTGGTTCTCCTTTGTTTTTTGTGAGAAGGGTAACTGTTGGGCGCGTAGCACTATCTTTTTGAGCTGTTCCACGGTTACCGCATCGTCGGAGCAGAAAATGAAGCAGTCGTCTTCCGAGAGGTTCCGGGTAATCCTGAACTTTGATTCCACATATTTCTGCATCTTGTAGTCGTATCTATCCAGGTGGTCGGGGGTGATGTTGAGCAGTATGGCGATATCGGGTTTAAAGTTATAGATTCCATCGAACTGAAAGCTGCTAAGTTCAATTACATAGTAATCGTAGTTGCATTCAGCTACCTGATAGGCAAAGCTATTGCCAATATTGCCGGCAAGACCTACGTTTAATCCCGCTTTCTGCATCATGTGGTAAATAAGCGAGGTGGTGGTGGTTTTGCCGTTGCTGCCAGTGATACACACGGTGTAGGCATTGGTGTATCGGCTGGCAAACTCAATCTCCGAAATTATGGGAATACCTTTTTCCTTTATTTTAACAACCATTGGGGTTTTGTCTGGAATCCCCGGGCTTTTAATCACCTCGTCGGCATTTAGGATTAGTTCCTCGGTATGCTTGCCCTCCTCGAAGCGGATATCGTACTTATTAAGCCATTCCATGTAGCGGGGCTTTATTTTGGACATATCCGACAGGAACACATCGAATCCCTTTTTCTGGGCTAACACTGCGGCTCCTGCACCGCTTTCTCCTCCTCCGAGCACAACTATTCGCTTCATATTGTTTATTTTTAGCGGATTTTCAATGTAACAACTGTAATTACAGCAAGCAGTATGGCTACAATCCAGAACCGGGTTACTATTTTGGGTTCAGGGTAGCCCTTTTTCTGGTAGTGGTGATGCAGGGGCGACATCAGGAATATTCTTCGACCCTCATCGTACTTGCGTTTGGTGTATTTAAAGTAGCTAACTTGCATAACCACTGAGAGGTTTTCTACCAGGAATATCCCGCAAAGGATGGGTATGAGCAACTCCTTGCGAATAAGTATTGCAAAAACGGCAATAATACCTCCAATGGTGAGGCTCCCAGTATCGCCCATGAATACCTGTGCCGGGTAGCTGTTGTACCATAGGAACCCTACCAGTGCGCCAATGAATGCGCTCATAAACACAACCAGCTCACCTGATTGGGGGATGTACATGATATTCAGGTATTCGGCATAAATCACGTTGCCCGATAGGTATGCAAATACGCCCAGCGTGGTGGTGATTACCGCCGAAACACCGGTTGCTAAACCATCGAGCCCATCGGTCAGATTTGCACCGTTCGAAACGGCTGTGATTATAAGGATTACCACAAGAATAAAGATAATCCAGGTTACATACTCGTAACCTTCGTCTTTAAACGGGTTGATTAGGTTGTAGTCGAACTCGTTGTTTTTTACAAAGGGAATAGTGGTTTGGGTTGTCTTTTTAGCCTTTGAGACGGTTACAGGTTGATTGTAGTTATACTCCGATGTTACCACGGTTTCAATCTGAATGTTTTTTTTTACCTTCTCTACTTTTTCCCTAACAACAATTTCGGGACTTAGCCACATGGCCAAGCCGACAAATAACCCCAGCGATACCTGTCCGATGATTTTGGTTCGTCCCGACAGGCCTTCCTTGTTCTTTAGGAAAACCTTGATGTAGTCGTCGGCAAAACCCACTGCCCCCAACCATACTGTTGTAATCAGCATTACAATGATGTAGATATTGAGTATGTCGGCAAAGAGCAGAACCGGCAAAAGCATGGAGAGCAGAATAATGATTCCGCCCATGGTTGGGGTGCCCTTTTTCTGCATTTGGCCTTCAAGGCCAAGGTTTCGGATTTCCTCGCCAATTTGCTTACGTTGCAGGTAATGGATAATTTGTTTCCCAATTAGCAGGGCAAAGGCTAGCGAGAGGATGAAAGCCATAGCCGAGCGGAACGAGATGTAGCGGAACAATCCTGAGCCAGGAAAGTCCCAGTATTTGATAACGAATTGAACCAGATAGTATATCATATCTGCAACGTTTTAAAAATTTCGGTTAACGCTTCCTTATCGTCAAAGTGGTGCTTTACCCCCTTTATTTCCTGATAGTTTTCGTGCCCCTTACCTGCAACCAGAATGATATCACCTTTAAGGGCAAGCATGCAAGCGGTTCGTATGGCCTCGCGCCTATCCACAATGGTTATCATCTTTTTTGCCTGCGAGGCATCAACCCCTGCTTTCATATGGTTGATGATGTCTTCGGGTTCCTCGAACCGGGGATTGTCGGAGGTAAGGATTACAATATCGCTCAGTTCGGCAGCCACCTTGGCCATAACAGGGCGTTTGGTTTTATCGCGGTTACCGCCTGCGCCCACAACCGTTATAAGTCGTTGGTTATCGGATTTTATCTCGTTTATGGTTTTAATAACATTCTCCAGCGCATCGGGTGTGTGGGCGTAGTCAACTACCGCTGTTACGCCATGCGAGGAGCGAACATACTCAAACCTACCCGAAACAGGGGTAACATCGCTTATGCTGGTTAGGACATCATTTTTATCAAAACCTAATAGCATGAGGGTTGCGTAAATTGCCAACAGGTTGTAGGCATTGAATCGGCCTATGAGCCTTGTCCAAACCTCAATGCCGTCAATATTAAGCATCATGCCGTCGAAATGGTTTTCAATCAATTTGCAGCGGAAATCGGCCATTGAACGTAACGAGTATGAGTAAACTTTTGCCTTGGTGTTTTGTACCATTACCGTACCATTCCTATCGTCAATGTTGGTAAGAGCAAAGGCTTCGGTAGGCAAATCGTCAAAGAAACGTTTCTTTGCCTTCAGGTACTCGGCAAAGGTTTTATGGTAATCGAGGTGGTCGTGGGTGATGTTGCTGAATATGCCCCCGGCAAAAGTAAGGCCCGCTATACGGTTCTGAACCACCGAGTGTGAGCTAACCTCCATGAAGCAGTAATCGCAACCCGCTTCAACCATCTGCTTGAGCAATATGTTTAGCTGAATGGGGTCGGGGGTAGTGTGGGTTGATGGAACTTCAATATCATCGACGTAGTTTACAACGGTCGATAGCAAACCGGCCTTATGCCCCATCTGTTTGACAAGGCGGTATAGTAGGGTAGCGGTGGTAGTTTTACCATTGGTGCCCGTTATTCCAACCAGTTTTAACCTTTGCGAAGGGTTACCGTGGAAAGCCGACGCCATGTATCCCAAGGCTGCCAATGAGTCAACAACCTGAATGAATGTAACATTTGAGGGACATTCATCGGGGAGGGTTTCGCTAACTATGGCCGTTGCGCCCGATTCAAGGGCTTGTGGAATATAGCTATGACCGTCGCTTTGAGTGCCCCGAATGGCAACAAAGCAGGAACCAGGCTTTACCTTACGCGAATCGAATGTTAATTCGTCAATATCAACATTGATATTACCTACTGTTTGGGTAATCAGCTTTACAGGTATTACGTTTTGAAGCTTTGCCATGTTAACTTTCTCCTCTACTCATCTCTAAGTAAACAGTTGAACCCTTAATAATGGGCTCGCCTGGTTGAACCGATTGTGAACGCACTGTGCCACGGCCTTTGACCATAGCCCTCAAACCTAAACTTTCCAGCAGGTAAATGGCATCGCGTAAACCCATTCCTACCACGTTGGGCACTTTGTTTACTGGGAAACGAATTGGATTTATTACTATTTTAGTACTATCGCGTTTTGTTGCAACCCAATCGTATTTTTGACCATTATTTTCAGTTGGAATATCGAGTTTATCCAGTATGTGCGTAAGATTTGCTGCCTGCCCCGTTTTGGTTTGAGGTAAATCCTTTAGCTCATTGCCCTTAATATCGCTAAACCACTCAGGACTGGTAGAATATACCTTATCGGAAATCTCCTTGAAAATGGGGCCGGCCACAACATTTCCATAGTAAACACTATTCGATGGCGAGTTAACCACAACTATACATGAGTATTTAGGGTTCTCGGCGGGGAAGTAACCCACAAACGAGGCCTGGTAGCTAATTCTTCCGCTCGATTTGTAACCCTTACGCCCCTTGGCAATTTGGGCGGTACCTGTTTTCCCTGCTATTTTGTACCTTGGGGTTTTGAGGTTGGTAGCCGTACCGTTTTCTACTACTCCTTCCAGCACATCGTGCACCTTTTTAAGGGTGGAACGCGAGCAAATGGACGATTGGATAACCTGTGGAGGGAAACTCTCAACCACCTGGCCGTGCTTTAGGTATGCTTTTACCAAGCGTGGCTTAACCATACGACCGTCATTGGCTATGGCGTTGTAAAAAGTAAGGATTTGTAGTGGAGTGAGACGAATCTCATACCCGATGCTCATCATGGGCATCGAGAGGCCCGACCAACCCTTATCGCCCGGGAACCGGATTTGGGGCTTTCCTTCGCCCGGAATGATAATGCCGGTGGGCTCGTTCAGTTTTAGTTCGTAGAACTTTTTTACAAAATCCTTCTCCCTGCCCTTAAATACGTTTTGAACCAGTTTGATTACACCTACATTCGACGAAACCTCAAATGATCTCTTAACCGTAATCTTGCCGTGGCCTCCCACTTTGGAGTCGAATATTACATGGTCGTAAAGTTGTAGTTTGCCATTCCCTGTGTTCACTGTATCGTTTAGGTCGATAATTCCTTCTTCAAGCAAAGCTATAAGGGTAGCGGTTTTTATGGTTGAACCTGGCTCAGTGCTCTCGCCTATGGCGTAGTTATAAACCTCGTCGTAAGTGCCATCCTCATTGCTCCGGAGGTTAGCAATGGCTTTAATATCGCCGGTGGGTACCTCCATTACGATGGCACAGCCATGACCGGCTCCAAGCCTTTCCAAATGTTTCCTAAGGGCTGCTTCGGCCACATCCTGTAGCTGCACATCAAGGGTGGTAAGAATATCAACCCCATCTTCGGGTTCAACCTTGTTCATTCGATTCACCTCAATCCAAGTGTTCCCGGGTATCCGGGCATGCACTCTAAGCCCATCCCTACCTTTTAGAACATCGTTTAGTGCCTTTTCCAGTCCAACCACTCCTCCATTGAGGTTTACCATACCAAGGGTACGTGCAGCCATGGAGTTATGCGGAAGTATACGCTTATTTACTTGCTCAACAATGAAACCTCCCTTGTTTACGCCGAGTCGTAGTAACGGAAATTTTGATATTTCCTGTAGCTCAAGGTAGTTTACCTTGCGGGGTGCAATGGGGTAGTAGCGGCGGTTTTTAGCATACTTGCGGGCGTTGGAAAGTTCGGAGCGGTACGAGTACCACGACCGGTCGCCAAAGAACTGCGATAGGCGCATGGCCAGCGAGTCGATATTGGCATGGAATATCGAATCGGTTAGGCCACCGGCCAGCAAATCCATCCGGATATTGAAGTATGGTACCGATGTGGCTAATACCCTGCCATCGGCAGCAAGGATATCGCCCCTGTTAGCTTCAACAAGAATATTGCGGTAGGTTATTTTTTTTGATTTTTCCCTGAGCTGGTGCCCATCAACTACCTGTATGAAAACAATTTTAAAAATTATACTAATACCCACTAGTAGCAGTAGGATGTAAATTCCTGCAATCCGTATCAGTATGTTGTTCTTTACTGTCATGCTACTGCTGCACTGATGGTTATTGTAACTTTTTAGGCGGAACTCTCGATTCTATGAGGCCGAGGCCTTTCTCGTCAACCAGTTTTACCACTTCCGATTGCCGGCTTATCGACATGTACTGGGCTGCTGTTGTAATTGACTCGGCACGGAGGTTTTTAACCTCCTTGCGCAACTTCAACTCTGTTCTTAAAAGGTTGTTATAGTGGTAGTTGTTGGCAATATAAATAATGGCCAGCATCACCAAAAAAATGATGTATGGCATTTGGCCCGATACCATCTCGTGGGTTAGGATTCGGCCACTGATAAAATCCTTTGCTCCAATCCTTTTCCCTTTCTTATCTTCGGGCTGAGCTGGTTTTACTTCGTCAAATTCCGGTGTGCTTTGCTCTGTCATAACCTTTCCCCAATTCTAAGTTTGGCGCTCCTGGCGCGGTTGTTCACCTTGCATTCCTCCTCGCTGGGCGTAATTACCTTTTTGTTCACCTGCTCAAAGGGTACATTCCTCTTGCCCATTAGGTCTTTGCTATCGGTGCCCTCAACGTTACCGCAGCGTAGGTAGTTCTTTACCATCCTGTCCTCCAATGAGTGGTACGATATTACCACCAACCTGCCTCCGGGCATTAGGCATTTGGATGCATTCTCCAGCATCGCCTTTAGGTTTTCCATCTCACGGTTAACCTCAATGCGTATTGCCTGGAATACCTGTGCCAATACCTTATTCTGTATTTTAAAGGGGATTAAGGGTTTAATAATGGCGAGGAGCTGGTTGGCGGTTTCAATCTTTTGGTTTTCACGCGCCCTGGCAATTACCGAAGCCATTTTTCCTGCACCCTGTACCTCGCCGTATTGCTTAAGAATTTTGGTAAGTTCCTCTACCGGGTAATCGTTTACTACTTGTTGAGCGGTAAGCCTAGCGTCCCGGTTCATTCGCATATCGAGCGAGCCTTCGAATCGGAACGAGAAGCCCCTTTCAGGACTATCGAGGTGATGCGATGAAACGCCTAAATCGGCAAGGATGCCGTTTACTTGTTCTACACCGTGGTAGCGTAGGAAGTTTCGGAAGTACCTGAAGTTACTCCGAATGAGCATGAAGCGCTTATCGTCCAGGGCATTTTGTTGGGCCTCCTCATCCTGGTCAAAGGCAATGAGGCGACCTTTTTTTCCCAACTTTTCAAGAATGGCAAGTGAATGCCCGCCACCTCCAAAGGTGAGGTCAACGTACACCCCATTAGGGCTAATGCTCAGCCCCTCAATGCTCTCGGCAAGCAGTACTGGAACGTGGTAGGTCATTTACTCATCTTTTAAAGGTGTTGATCCAAGTATTCGTTCAGCCAGATTGGCAAAATCGGACGAACCCAGCTGTGCCGTTTCGTACTTCTCCTTAGCCCAAATCTCAATCTTACCGTTCATCCCGGCCATCACAATATCGCGACCAATTCCAACCATCTCCAGCAATCGTTTTGGCAATAGCAACCTACCATTTGAATCGAGGGTAACCTCGGCTGTGCCCCTGAAAAACTCCCTGATAAACAGGTTATGCTCCTTGTTGTAGGGGTTTGTGTTATGGCGTATTATCGCCGTTTGAAGCTCCCACTCCTCCATAGGGTATAGCACCAGGCACTCCTCGTAAATGTCCTTTTTTACTACAAACTTATTGGGCGACTCGGACTTCACCTGCTTACGAAGCGATGAGGGGAAGAGTACGCGACCCTTCTCATCAACTTTGCATTCGTAATCGCCGATAAATGTGGACATTGTATTTTCAGTTTTCAATTTGTAAAAATATACAATAATTATCCATTTTCAACCACTTTTCCCCACTTTTTTACACTTTGTTGATAACTTTTTTGACTGAAAATAAGAAAATTATAACGAAAGGCCTGTATTATCGACGATTCAAAAGTGGCGTATGATTTATGATCTCTTCCGCTAAGTATAATTCCAGCGAAATAAAAGTTCTACCCCTATTTTCGTTTAGATAAAAAGGAATATAAGAGATAAAAGTTGCTTCGACGGTGCTCAGCATGACATGAGGTGACGGGGCATTCTCAAACTATCAGCCAGCAATTAATTAAGTATCACAGTGTTGCACAGAGTTTTCGCGGTGTTTCGCAGTTTAAATCAGCATAATATGCGTTTTCAGCGTTCTATTTCAATTCATGAATCACGTTTTCAGCCCCGTAGGGGTGTAATATTAGTAGCAGGCAGGGTAATCCAGTACGAGGAGCGTTGCACGCCAAGCATAAGCCAAAGAGCCAGAAGAAATCGTTGCATCGCAAAAGGGAAAGCATTGCAAAGAGCGATTGTTGTAATGCCTGCCAAAAGGGATAAAAGGACAAAAGTTACAATGAGATGCATCGACGAGTTCAGCATGAAAGTGAGGGAGCCAAAGGTGTTGTCATTCCGAGCTAGACGAGGAATCTCATCAAAAAAATGATGAGGGTACAAAGGGATTCTTTGGCAGATTCTATCCCGATATATCGGGACTCGGCATGAAAAATAACCTTAATTAAACGACATTGATTCTACCCATAAATCGTTAGGGTTTATGCAAATAAAAAAGGGATACGAACCTTAAAGTCCATATCCCTCTGATGTCTTATATTATTTATTCTATTTTATCCCCAAAAACTCCTTGGTACTCATAATCTTGGCATAGCTGCGTAGGGTGGTCAGGGTTGATAGGTGAACCATTTTGGCCGGAATGGTCTCGTTTTTCCACTTCAAATCCTTGGTGGCGCAAGCATCGTGGATGAGGGTAACCTTAAAACCGTAATCGGCGGCGGCACGTACCGCGGCTTCAACGCACATGTGGGTTTGCATTCCGCAAATAACAAGTTTTGAAACTTGCTGACCATGCAGGTAATCAAGCAGTTCGGTATCGACAAAAGCATTAACATTACTCTTCATAAAAACCATTTCGCCATCGGCAGGTTTTACCAGCGAGTAGAATCCCTGACCCTCGCTGGCATTATGGCCAACATGCACCACCAGCTGCTGGATATTCCTGAAATACTCAAGCATCTTAGCCGCATTTTGAGCGGCAGGAATGGGGTTTACCAGTTCCGATTTCCCTCCCGGGAAGTAGAAATCCTGGATATCTATAATTACTAGTGCCACCCGTGTGGTATCGGGTATAGCCTCAACTGCTGCTGCAAATAGCACAAACAGCATGGTGTAAATTACACGTCGTATCATGGTAAAAGATTTTTGTAAATATAGGCAGAATTTCACTTAGCTGGATTTGCTAATTCATGTAGAAGAAACAGGCTCGGCTGTTGCTGATACTTTGGGGTATTTGCTCCTCATATAGTTTCATATCCAGCTGATCAACAAACAGGTGGTAAAACGACAGCATCCCCTCAGGCAAATGCGTTTGGTTATCCTCATCGAAGAATATAACAAGGTTGTAGAACCAGAACGGATCGGTATTCATGTGAATCCTACCCACATAATCGACCACCAGACTATTTTTTCCCCTGTACATACCCTTGCCTTTGCTGTAATTCTGTGATTTACAATTATAACTTCAAGTTAAACCATAAAAGTGAGAAAGTCAACCTTTTGGCAAAATAAAAATGATGATGTTGGTCAATGGGGAAAATATGGAAGTTAAAGGAAGAGCGTTAGCCCTGAATCGTTAACCGTTAAACGGATGGATGCAGGAAATGAGGGAGTTAAAACCCGTTAAATGTGATACGTGAGCTGTTAAAAGAATCGAACAACCAAGCATCTTTCCTTACTTTTTCGACCTCGTCGTGGGATAAGGATAAAGAGCCTGCCCCACAAAGCGGGAATAAAGATAAAGATTAAAGGGGTAAAAGTGTATCGTTGTCTAGTTCTGAAATAAGGCTTCAGTTTAAACAGTAAAATTACCCCCGAAAACTTTTTTATTTCAATAAAAAACATAGGAGCACAAAACACCAAAGCCACGCTTAAGCGTGGCTTTGAGTACCCGGAGCGGGACTTGAACCCGCACAGCCGCAATGGCCACAGGATTTTAAGTCCTGCGTGTCTACCAGTTCCACCATCCGGGCAGAATGGTTGGCTCTTTAAACTTAAAAAGTTCAAAGCCTTAGTACTTTGAACTTCCTAAAAGAACTCGAGCGGAAGACGAGACTCGAACTCGCGACCCTAACCTTGGCAAGGTTATGCTCTACCAACTGAGCTACTTCCGCAGTATTTCAAACTAAACTTGCACCGTTGCGCTTGTTGTTTGGTGATGCAAAAATATATCATTTCATTTTTTCTGCAAAATTTTTGTGCAATTTTTTTTATTCATCCGTTTCTGTTAACTGCAAAGCATTAGGCTGCATTACGTTAATCACCTTAGCAAAAGTTCAAAATCGGTAGTGATGGGTTGGTTCTTTTCAAAGTCATACAGGGTAAGGCGGCGCATCTGGTAGTAGTATTGCCAGAAGCTGCTAAGGGTGTTAATGTACTTTTGCTTGGCTTGGTCGCGCTCGGTTTGCGCCACGTTGAGGGTTAGCACATCGATTTTGCCTATGAGGAATCGTTGCTTGGTAACCTCGTAGCGGTTTTGCGAAACCAGGTCGGCCTTTTGGGCAATTTGCACCTGGTCGTCCTGCCGGTTGAACTGCATCACCTTTAGGAATACATCCTGCTCAAAATCGGTAAGGGCCTGGTCAACAGTGGTGCGTACTACCTCGCGGTTCGATTGTGCCATTTTCACCTTTCCGCGGCCTAAACCCCAGTCGAGTATGGGTACAGTAATGCCAACCCTTACGGTTTGTTGATCCTGTGGGTCAACGTAAACATCCTTTAGGTCGGTTGCCCTTTGGGTTAAACCAAATGTGGCAAACAGGTTGGCATTCAGGCCGCGTTCGGCACGGGCTTGGGCTACATCCCTGTCGGCCTCAAGGAGCTGCCTTTGGTAGCTAAGGATTTGAGGGTTATTTTCCTTTGCCAGAGCGAGCACGCTGTCAAATTCGAGGTCGAATGATGGAATGCTGTCAGGAAGTACAATTTCCAAATCGTAGTTGTCGTTGAGGCCCAGGTACGATTTTAGTCGAATCTTTTTGAGCTGAAGGTCAACCTCGGCCTCGCTTAGCGCTGTTCCGGCATTCAGGAAGCTAAGTTCCATCTGCAGCAATTCATTCTCGGCAATGGTTCCAATGTTATATCGGCCTTGAGCAATTTTATACAGGGTGTCGGTGTTGGAATAGTTTAATTTGGCTGTTTCAAAGTTTTGTTGCGCCATGGCCAGGTCAAAGAATAGCCGGGTGGCCTCCATCGAAATGGTCTCCATGCTTTGGATGAAAGCGCGCTTGGCCTCCTCGTATTTAAGGGGCTCAATGCGCTTGCTCCATTTGAGCTGGTTCATGGCAAAAAGTGGCTGGGAGAAACCAATGGAAACCGGAACGCTCATGTACGAAGTGGTTTTGTTGGTTCCAAGCAAATCGGTTCGCTCCAGGTTGCTGCGCGCAAATATTTGTCCGCCCGTTAAGCCTATGTTTTGGGAGAGCGATAGCCCTAACGAGGTGGTGTTGGAGTTTTCTTCAATGTAGGTGTATGATCCATCGGGATTCTGGTAACGTATAAGCGATCGGCTGAACTGGGGTATTGTTCCCGTAAGGGTAAGGTTTGGCCTTAGTTCGGCAACGTATGTTCGGTATTGCCAGTAGGCTGCTCTAAACCGATGCTTGGCCAGTATGGCTTGTGGCGATTGATCTTTAGCCAGCTGAAGTACTTCGTTATAGGTTAGCCTGTTTATCGGTTTTTGGGCTAAAAGGCTTGTTGAAAAAATTACTGTTAGTAGTGAAATGGACAAAATTTGTTTCATATCAGCTTTTATAATTAGTATCAAACTATTCGTAACGCAACGATTCAATTGGATCTTTTTCGGCAGCCCTTTTGGCGGGCGATAGCCCGAATATCACTCCCACTGCTGCTGACACCCCAAATGCTATAATTATTGACGAGAAACTTACTATGGTTAATATGCCGGCAAAATGCGTAATCAACTTGGAAAGGATAACACCCAGGATTACCCCAATTAAACCTCCTGTAACGCTGATCAAAACTGCCTCGGAAAGGAATTGGGCAACAATATCGGCTTTTTTGGCACCTATGGCCAAGCGGGTACCTATCTCCTTGATGCGTTCCATTACAGAGGCAAACATGATATTCATAATGCCTATTCCGCCTACAATTAAGGAGATGCTGGCTATGGCTCCCAGTACGATATTAAATATATCCTTGGTGCGTTGCTGTTGCTTGAGCAGCAGTTCGGGTACGGTAATTTCGTAATCCTTTACTCCGGAATGCCTGCGCAGCAACATCCTGCTGAGGATCTCCGAAGTTGAGGCAATATCCTCAGGCCCTTTAACCTGTAAAATAATCCTATCGAGTTGGTGGTAGTTTTTGGGGGCTTGTGTTTCAGTACTTCCACCGAAAATAATAAACCCAAACCCTCGCATTGAGTTACCCTGATTTAGTTTCTTGGAGTTAACCAACGCCCGGTTCTGGTATCGTAGTAGAATGTTTTTGGCGGGAACGTAGATATTATCGTTATACACATTTATACCGCTATTCTCAAAACCCGTAACCTTAACATCCGATTTGGCGAGGACTCCAATAACCTTTAGCCATACATTTCCAAACTTGATGTACTTGTCAATAGGATTCTCGGTGCTGAAGAACTTGGTTTTGATGTTTGCCCCTATAACGCAAACCGGTATTCCGTGCTCTTCCTGGTTGGCGCTAAAATAGTTTCCCTCGTCGAGGGGCAGGTTAAAAAGAGCAAAGTAATCGTTGGTAACGCCAAGAATTTTTGCCTGCATCCGTAATCCATTGTACTGGATATATGAGTTTAGGTTGATTTCGGGGCTTATATGAACCACTGAGGGAACCACTTGTTGTATGGCTTCCAAATCCGATAGGGTAAGCCCGGGTGAGAACTTCTGTTTCTGCTTGTTCCCGTTCTCCGATTCCGATTGGGAGTCGGGAGCCTCAAAAATGGAGTTAACTATGATATTGTTAACCCCAACCATTTTCATTTGCTCCAGAATCTCCTGCTGTGCGCCATTACCTATGGCCAGCATGCTTATAACAGCAGCGACACCAAAAATAATTCCAAGTGCAGTAAGTACCGATTTTAGCTTGTTGGCCATAATAGCCTCAAGGGCAATGGTTATATCGTGTGAGTATCGCCGGTATAGCCTGTCGATTTGAAACATAGCGGTTAGGGTTTTGTTTTTTTTTGCTCTTTTACAGTGTTTTTAGATGCACTGCTGCTATTTTTATTATCGGCAGGTTTATCAGTGGAAATAATCATAACGTTCCCTTGTCCGGGCATACCGAAACCATTTTTACGCTTATTCATTAGTTCCTGCTGCTGGCGTAATTCAGCTTCTTGTTGCAGCTTGTTCTCTTTCCTTTTTTTGATTTCAGGGATAAGTTCAAACCCGGTAAAATTAAACTTTTCGGGTTTTTCAGGGGTAGAAAGGTAAATTTCCTCGCCGGTTTTTAACCCCTTCTCAACAATGATGAAATTCTCGTTCATATCGCCCACCACAACAATTTGTCGTTTGCCTTTACGGGTGTAAACAAAGCTCATGCTATCGTTGGCGTGCAGCGCCTCCAGGGGAATGAAAAGCACCGAATCGTAAGTATTAGTAACAATCTGGTTGCCTGTAGTCATAGATGGGCGTAATATGGGGTCATACTCATTTACCCGGATGGTAACCTCAAACACTTTGGCATCGGTATTGGGCAGTTGCTCACCAATGTTGGCTACCTCTATCACCTCACCTGTAAACTTTTTTTCGGGGAAGGCATCAACGGTAATCCTAACCGGCTGTCCTTTCTTCACCTTGCTAATATCAATTTCATTAACATAGGTTTTGGAGTTCATTACTGAGAGGTCGGGCAACGTTGCAACGGTAAGATCCCAGGGGCTTACGGTCGAACCAACTTTACGCTTTTGTCCACTCCATTCGCGGTAGTATATCACCATACCCTGCTTGGGTGCTCTGATAACGAACTTACTAATAACATCGAGCATATCCTGCCGCTCGCGGCGTTGGCGTTCGAGGTTAATGGAAACCTCCTTCATCGACGCTTCGGCCTGTTCTTTTTTCAGGTTATAGTTGTAAAGGGCTTGTTGGTATGCCCTTTCGGCCTTTTCAAGGTTGATTTGTGCCTGACGCTGTGTGGCTGGAGGTTCATACTTTGACTGCTCCAGAATAAGTTTTTTTTCCTCCATATCGAACTTCAGGTTAATAAGATTATTCCTAAGTTCCCGGAGCTGAAGGGTAGTGTCGAGTTGGGTTTTCAGGTATGCTTGCTGGCTTTTTTCCAGTTCGTCTTCGGTGTTCTTGAGCTGGTTGCTCAAGGCCGATCGGTCGAGGGTAGCCACGTAATCGCCCGAGTCCACAACGGTGCCTTCAGGGACTAGGTCTTGGATTTTAACATCGGTAACCCGGAACGAACGGCCTCGAAGTTCTGTTGGTGCTGTAATGTCTTCGGAGTTCTGCGCTGTTAGCTCACCTGTAACGTTAACCACAATCTCAAACCTTCCAGCTTCGGCATGGGTGAACTGTGGAGTTACTTTATCTTTTGAACCCGTGTTGAAAAAGGCTGTAAGTAAAATAACAACAATTGCAATTAAAATAAGCCAGTATTTACGTTTCATTGCTAGGTTAAGTTTGTTTATACAAAAGAATAAAAACTTAACATAGGTTTAAAACGTTAATCGTTAAAGAATATTATTTAGTTTAAATCTGCACTTTGAATAGTGCTAAGCCGATACCTTTGCGCTATTTATTATTTTTGCTAACTTTACAGGGCTAACCAATACCAACTCTAATTTTGGAAAGTTTTAGTAGTTTCCTTAATGAAATTACGCAGGGTGTAATAGTAAAAAACCCATCCTTAGAATTCTATTATGGCCTAGTGGTGTTAATTCTACTACTTTTCCTCTCGGCGCTTTTCAGCGGTTCCGAGGTAGCATACTTTTCATTAACACCAAAGGATTATAAGGAACTTGAGAGCAGGAAAAAAGAATCAAAAACCCTCAAAAACATCTCGCACCCCGAGATGCTCCTGGCAACCTTACTGGTTGTAAATAACCTAGTTAATGTAGCCATTGTAATTCTTTCTACCTTTATAACCCTCTCGGTTCTTGATTTTAGCCGGGCCCCCTTGCTGGGTTTTCTGTTTCAAACTGTAATAATTACTTTTATTCTGCTACTGTTTGGTGAGATTCTTCCGAAAATATTGGCATCAAATAGACCCTTACAATTTGCCGAGCGTTTTGCACCCTTCATTGGGTTACTCATTTCAATGTTTAAACCGCTTACAAAACTACTCATTAAGTCGTTGGTGGTCATAAGCAGGCGAATGGCTGTACCCCAAAAAATCTCAATGGATGAGCTTGGCGACGCCATAGAACTTACTTCCGATGGCCTAGCCGAGGAACGACAAATACTTGAGGGTATAGTATCGTTCACCAGCACCATGGTGAGCGAGATCATGAAACCCCGGCTCGACGTGGTTGCACTTGACTATAACATTGCCTTTAACAAGCTTAAGGAGGTGATCATTGAGTCGGGTTATAGCCGAATACCCATTTTCAATGAATCGTTCGATGATATAAAGGGGGTACTTTACGTTAAGGATTTAATCCCCCACGTTGATAAGGACGATGATTTTTCCTGGCAAACACTCATCAGACCGCCCTACTTTGTACCGGAAAGCAAGCGAATTAACGACTTGCTAGCCGAATTTCAACAGAAGCATATACATCTAGCCATAGTGGTTGATGAGTATGGTGGTACAAGCGGAATAGTTACCCTTGAGGATATACTTGAGGAGATTGTTGGCGAAATTGCCGACGAATCCGACGAAGAGGAACGGCTTTACACTAAAGTTGACGAATACAATTACATTTTTGAGGCCAAGGTGATGCTCAACGACTTTTGCAAGATAGTTGGGTGCGATGATGATATCTTTGATGATATTCGTGGCGAGGCCGAAACAATTGCTGGCTTAATTCTAGAGAGTACAGGACAAATTCCTAAACCCAACGAGGTTGTAAAGTGTAAGCAGTTCACTTTTACTATTGATGCTGTAGATAACCGCAGAATTAAGCGGGTTAAAGTAAATATTGCTACCGATGAGAATAATTAGTGTTAAACCGATATTATTTCTACTACTTTTTGCAGCACTAGCATGCACTGAGAACTCAGTTCCTAAACCTCGGGGGTATTTCCGTATATCATTCCCCGCAAAGCACTACCGTCTATTCGATACCATTTACCCGTTTGCCTTTGAGTATCCGGTTTACGGTAAAATTGTAAAGGAAGAGAAACTACAGGATGAGGGCGAATGGATAAGCGTGAGTTTCCCTGCCTATAAGGCTAAGATTCACCTCAGCTACAAGGATATTTCGGGTAATTTGAGCCAGCTAACCGAGGACGCCCGCAATTTGGCCTATAAACATACCTACAAGGCCGATGCCATCGATGAACAGGTGTTCACAAACCCTCAGAAAAAGGTTTATGGCATACTGTACGATATCAAGGGCAACTCGGCAAGCTCGGTGCAGTTTTACGTAACCGATTCCAGCAGGCACTACCTGCGAGGAGCGCTCTACTTTCGGTGCCAGCCCAACAAGGACTCTCTTGCACCTGCAATCGATTTTTTTAAGGCTGATGTAATTCATCTTATTGAAACCCTAGGGTGGAAGTAGTATCCCTATGCCAAAGGCTAACTCTATTACACATGGCGATATACAGATAGCCACATGGCTAATAGCCGAAAGTGTGGAGCAACTAAAAACTCTAACTGGTTATTTAGCTCCTTTACCAAAGAATGAATCGCGCCAACTGGAACGGCTTGCAACCGCTGTACTGCTGCAGTCCGAGGGATTACCTACTAGCTACAGCTACGACCAATGGGGTAGGCCACACATCCCGGGCAACGAGGTTTTTATCTCAATAACTCATACCAATGGGCTTGCTGCTATTGCCCATTCAATGAATCAACCCGTTGGTATAGATGCTGAATTTTTAGGGCGCGATTTTCAAAAGGTTTCAGGGAAATATCTTACTGAACGTGAGTCTTTTCAAGCAAATGCTTACTCCAATGTGCAATTTGCCCTAATCTGGTGCGCAAAGGAAGCCATCTACAAGTTACCTTGGCCAAACAGTTTAGTGTTTAATTCTGATATTGAGGTTATTGTTGAAGACGATACGCTTAGGCGTGGTTGGCTTCTAGCAAAAGTTCAGAATGCAGGTGAGTGGGTAACGTTGAAAGTTTTTTTTACCTTTATCAACCAATACTGCCTTACATGGGTTGGCATGAACACCTTTTTATTTAAATGGGTACAGTTTACGATGAAATTGTAAAGGGCGGACTTGCCGTACTGCTCGACCCCGATAAGGAGTCGCAGGTTAACGTTGATGCCATTGTTGCCAATGGGCAACAGGCTGGTGCTTCAATATTGCTTGTTGGAGGTAGTTTGGTTACCAAACCACTCGATGATTTCGTAGTCAATCTCAGGGCTTCAACATCGCTTCCGGTAGTGGTTTTCCCGGGTAGTGCCATGCAGTTTTCCCCCAATGCCGATGCCATTCTTTTCCTATCGCTTATTTCCGGACGTAACCCCGATTTTTTAATAGGCCACCACGCAACTGTAGCCCCAATGGTAAAGCGGAGTGGTGTTGAGGTAATCCCAACTGGATACATTTTAATTGATGGGGGAACTCCTACATCGGTTCAGTACATGAGCCAAACCATGCCTATACCCGCCAGTAAGCCCGACATAGCAGTGGCAACCGCCATTGCAGGCGAACTCCTTGGATTACAAGCCATTTATCTTGAAGCAGGAAGCGGCGCAAAAAATGCAGTTCCCGCCAAGTTAATTGAGGCGGTTAGAAATGCCATTTCAATTCCGCTAATAGTAGGCGGGGGTATTCGCACCAAGCAACAGTATTCCGATGCCCGTAATGCCGGTGCTGACCTTGTAGTGGTTGGCAATGGGTTGGAGGAGAATCCGAAAATGTTTAGTTAGCTACTCAAGCATCTCCTTTATTGGAGAACCCGTTGCACCATTGGGCCAGGTTATCCCTAAAAGTATCGAAAGTGTAGGGGCAATATCGTTGATGTAAACGGGGGTAAGTACCGATTTCCGTTTGGCCTTCCAGCCATAGAATATCAGGGGAACATGCGAGTCGTAATTGTAGGGTGAGTTGGCCGAGGTCACTTTGCCGTTACGCTCAACCCATCCAGGTTCAAGGTTGATGATTACATCGCCTGAGCGGCGTTGGTTGTAGCTGTTCTGGAACTTAACCATTATCCCGTTTGCGAAATTTCCGTTTTGTAGGTTATGTGCAGTGGTGCTATTGGAAACGCCGCTAAATTCGAGCATAAAATCAGCAACCTTTTGCTGGAAATCGGCAAGGTTGAGGTTGGAATCCTCAATTAGTTTACGGTTCAGGTAGATCTGTTTATCGTGATACCCAGTAATCCAATTGCCCTGCCCGTAAAGGGCATTCAGGTAGCTGCCTAAAAGTATCATTGCTTTTTTGGGGTCGAAGTAACCACTAGGAATCTTCGATTTTTCCAAGTAATCGGGAGTTGATGCTACGCCTTGATCGGAAGTTAAAACAACCAGGCAATTTTGAAGGCCCACTGTGGCATCGATATAATTTAGGAAATGTTCCATTTCCTTATCGAGTCGCAGGTATGTGTCTTCCATTTCAATAGAGTGTGGCCCAAACTTGCCGCCAATGATTCGGTTTGCGCTAAAAGTTACACATAGTAAATCGGGATGCTCATCCACCCCAAGGTTCTCGCCAGCTATGGCTGCAATGGCAAGATCTTTTGTAAGTAAATTGCCGTAAGGGTTTTCGAGTAGAACTTGATATTTAGTTTTTGGTTTTGGTTTTCCAATAACACCATCAACCATTCCTTTTAACTTTTTAAGCAAAGTCTTCTTTTTTTCCTCCGATTTAACCGATGCCGTATCGGCCTCTTCATAGTTTTCAATGGGTTGAAGCGCTTTCCATTCCCTTTCGGTATATAGTTTTGCAAATCCTTTCATGTTAAAGGTATCGACCCATGCGGGCAAATTTTCGGTGAAATAGTTACTGCTTACCCACAAACCTTTCTCGGTATCGAACCAAAAAATGCCATTAGCGCTATGGCCCGCAAGTAGAATGGCGGAGCCTGCATCGAGCGAAATGCTTATTACTTTTGAATACGAATTGCTTAACCGTAGTTCATCGCCAAAGGTGCTTGTAATTAGGTTTTTAGCTGAATATTTTCCGTTAAAGAAACTCCCTCCCACGGTATTTACCTTTTCGTCGGCAACAGCATGAATCTCTTGTCGCGAATATCTCGAAAACCACTTGTCGGAAATTATCCCATGAACCGATGGGTTAGCGCCAGTTGATATAGTAGCCAGGCCTGGGTAGGGTTGTGTGAGTAGGTAGTTGTAGCGTGCGTTCCGACAATATGTGCCATCGTTCACCAAACGTTTAAATCCATTGTCTCCAAACTTGTCCCAGTAACGGCTAAGGTAGTCGAACCGCATTTGGCTAACAACTATTTGAACAATTAGCCTGGGCTTTCCCGATGGAATTGATCTGTTTATCTGAGTCTTGGAGGGGGAGCTTATTAACAAAAATACAATTAGCAACTGCAATATTAAAAGGCGCATATCTATTTAAAATTTTATGGTTTCGTAAAAATTATCTTGTCTGTTAAAGTTTTGCTACCATTTCTTGTAACTAAAAAGTAGATGCCTGGCGGAATGTCAATTTCATCTCTATTTATCACTATATTAAACGATTCTTCTATAACATTTTCATTGTAAAGTCGTGCAACTGGTTTGCCGGTTAAATCGACTAAACTAATTGATACATTACCCTTGAAATCATTTAAATTGATGGTAAAATTGTTTTCTGCCGGGTTAGGGAATATGGTTATTGGGTTGTTTGCTTCATTAATTGGCGAATAGGTAGGGTATATTGATATCCTGTAGATAGTGTCGCTTGTAATTCGAAGTTCACCTGAATAGGTGTAGTATCCATCTTTTGAAATGGTGAAGGGATGGGATAGCCCAAACGGCACGTTACTAAAAACGGATATCCCGTTTTGGTCGGTTTGTTTTTGCTCATTATTAAAACTGATGGTGGCTGCTTCTACAGGTTTTTCAAGTGTTTTAACCTCAAAAGTAGCGCTGAAATGGGCATCGAAGTTCGATGAGTAGTTAACCTGCTGCCACTTTAATTCAACCACACCGCTGCCAATAAGGTTATTCTCTGAGTAAACCTTTAGGTTTACAATTGTGTCGAGCGGATATTTTTGAAAGGCAACCATTCCGTTGGTACCGGTTGTTTTAGTACTATCGCCAAGAACAATTTTAAGATTGTCATATGCAGCTGAGTTGATTGTTGTTGTTAACGCTAATTGTCCATTGCATTTTGGCAAAACTATATCGTCAATGTAAACACAATCGGAACCAGCATTTCCTGAACCATCTTTTACGTACATCCATCTGAGTTGATGTGCTCCCTTGTCAAGTATTGTCGTAAATTTTGTCCAGTTGACATAGCCGCTCCATAAACCTTGTAGTTTATCATCAATGTAGAACTTGAAAAAATCGTATTTTGCTTCGGACGAAACCTTAAAGTAAAATGAGAAAATGCCAGCTTCGCGGATATCAACATCTAAAGCGCAGGTTGTTGATTGTGAATCGCCAATGGCTGGCGATCTTAGGCTATATGTGCCACTATTGGCAGCAAGATTGGTTCTAACCCAATTGCCATATGTGAAATTGAAACGCTCTGGTAAAGCTTGCTCAAAACTTTCCATAACTGGGGTTAACCCTTCAGGCTCAAGAGTAAAATTCAGAGGTACAAATTCATTGGCCGCAATTGTGACCGATTTTATGCTAGGCTTGTATCCGTTTGCCAGAGCCGCCACCCGGTATGTGCCAGGTTCTATCATTCTAAAAAATTGCCCGTTTGCCGGATTGGTTTTAACCGAGGAGTTAAACCTATCGTGATTGCAAACAACTATTTCGGCGTGTAGGGGTTCATTGGAGGTATTTTTTACCGTTCCGCCAAAACCGTAAAGGGCATTTTTCAGGTAATTGATGAGCGAGGCTCGGTTATAATCCCAAAGCGTAGGGAGCAATTCGGAGCCAAGTAATTTGGTGTTTGATACTTCAATGGTTACCTCACGGCAACGGTGAAAGTAGTTCATGTAATCCTGGCGCCCACCGGTAATCACATACCAATCGCCACCATTGGTAATGCCATTGTTAAATCCTGACATGTATGTTGATGGGCTATACTTATGTACCGTGTCAACGTATGCCCTTGAAATGCCTATGTACCAGTCGTTATCGGGGTGTTTTACCTGAGACGATGTCCACGTATCCCAGGGATAGTTTACCACTTCGGCTCCACCATGAAAGTTAGCCGATAGCACAAAATTGTGCTGTGCAGCAAAATCCATCATGGCCTGTGTCTCGGGTTGCCATTGATTATTATCGGGGTGCTGTCCAGCTCTTGGGTCAGGGAAGTTTCGGTTTAAATCAACGCTGTTGGCATTGTAACGTCTTGCGTATACCACGGTTGAATTGCTACCGTAATAGGTGCCATCTGGGTTAGCATTTGGGTTTATGTAGATTTGGAGGTTATCGACCAGTTCCTTTACCTGAGGTAGGGTGTTGTAGTTCGATAGCAGATAGTCGGCAAGCCTGAGCAGTAGAATGAACCCGGCGGTTTCATCGCCATGCATGGTACTGGTATAAAAAACCTCGGGTTTCGGCTCATCGCTTTCCACGTTATCGGATATTTTTAGCACGTATAGCTTGCGCCCCTGAACGGTGGTTCCTATGGAATCGAGCTTGCAGAGGGTAGGGTAGTCGGCCTCAAACTTTTTCATCATAGCCCTGTACACTTCGTAGGTAGGGTACCTGTCCCAGGTTGCCATCCCGGCAACGGTTGTTGCCATTACAACTGCCTTGGCGTTTAACTCCGATGGGTGTGGAAGGATTTCAACCTCGTAGCCTAATTTTAGCAGTGCATCAAACTCCTGCTGGTTGGCATAGGCGTAAACGGTATCGCCTTTTACATTATCAATGGAGATGGTTTGGGTTACTATGGTGTTTATTTTATTGCGGTTGGGTTCAATAAACTTAAAGTAATACTCAACGTTTTGCGAGTAACCCGAAAATGCTATTAGAGTTGAAAATATGAGTAAAAACTTTTGATAAGTCATCTCCCTGTATTTTATCCCAAATATAAAACTATTTTAGGGAGATTGGGTTGACTTTCCTAATAATTCAATTAGATAATTTAGATAATCAAAATCATTGTATTAATTTGAGTGATAAAGGATACTCAAAACGTTCCCCATTCGACGATTTTACTGAAGCCACAATGGTCATAATAAGCCCGAAAAGGTAAATGGCACCCAGCAGTACAAACCCAATTAATATTATTACCAGAATGCCAGCTATAATGGAATAAATGGTAAGCGAAAGTTGAAAATTCAGGGCAGCCTTCCCTTGCCTGTCAACCTCGGGGTACTCGTCTTTTTTCAGCAACCAGAAAACCAGCGGCCCAATTACATTCCCAAAGGGGATAATTAATCCCGATAATGCCGAAAGATGACAGAGCATACTGAATGTACGCTCATCGTTGCAACTGTAGTTGATATTTTCCATACATCAAAATTTATATAAAATTATGAAAAACTTCGTTAAGTTGCTGCATGGGTTGAGGATAATATTCGGAATAAATTGGAATGATTCGGAATTAGCAAAATTGATAAGAATATGATGAGTTAAATGAAGTTAGAGAAATAAAATGGCAAGCGCAGCCTGTTGATGGCTTCAGTAAATATTAAAAGTTAAAAAAGCCGGCAAGTATCCGGCTTTTAATTATTCCATTAGCTTGCGGTATTTAATTCTGTGGGGTGTATCGTCGCCAAGCCGTTTCTTTTTATTTTCTTCGTACTCAGAATAACTCCCTTCAAAAAAGTACACCTGGGAGTTGCCCTCAAAGGCAAGGATATGGGTGGCAATGCGGTCGAGAAACCAACGGTCGTGCGAGATAACCACGGCGCATCCGGCAAAGTTTTCCAAACCCTCTTCCAATGCACGTAGTGTGTTAACATCGATATCGTTGGTGGGCTCGTCGAGCAGGATCACGTTACCTTCTTCTTTAAGAGAAAGGGCAAGGTGTAACCTGTTACGTTCGCCACCGGAGAGCATTCCACACTTTTTTTCCTGATCGGCACCGGAAAAGTTGAATCGTGCCACGTAGGCACGGGCATTTATTTGCCGGCCACCCAGCACGATATTATCGGCACCGCCCGATATCACCTCAAAAACGGTTTTATTGGGATCAATAGCCTTGTGTTGTTGGTCAACATAGGCTAACTTTACGGTTTCACCAACCCGGAAATCGCCACTATCGGGCTTTTCAAGACCCATGATAAGTCGGAATAGTGTGGTTTTCCCTGCCCCGTTTGGGCCAATTACCCCTACAATTCCGTTGGGTGGCAGCTTGAACGAGAGATTCTCAAAGAGTAACTTATCGCCGTAGGCCTTTGAAACATTATTGGTTTCAATTACCAAATCGCCAAGGCGTGGGCCATTGGGAATGAAAATCTCAAGTTTTTCTTCCTTTTGCTTTACATCTTCGTTCAGCAGTTTGTCGTATGCCGATAGGCGTGCCTTGGATTTTGCATGACGAGCCTTGGGCGACATGCGTACCCACTCCAGTTCGCGCTCAAGGGTTTTACGCCGTTTGCTTTCCTGTTTTTCTTCCTGAGCCAATCGTATGGACTTTTGCTCCAACCACGAGGAGTAGTTCCCCTTCCAGGGTATACCCTCGCCACGGTCTAGCTCAAGTATCCAGCCTGCAACATTATCAAGGAAGTATCGGTCGTGGGTTATTGCAATTACAGTTCCCTTGTACTGTTGGAGGTGCATCTCGAGCCACTGAACCGAATCAGCGTCCAGATGGTTGGTTGGCTCATCCAGTAGCAGCACGTCGGGCTGCTGGAGCAGGAGCCGGCAAAGGGCAACACGGCGGCGCTCGCCACCGGAGAGTACCTTTACATGTGTATCGGCATCGGGGCAACGGAGAGCATCCATGGCACGCTCAAGCTTCGAATCGAGGTTCCAGGCATCCAAGTGGTCTAACTTTTCGGTTAGTTCGCCCTGCCGTTCAATCAGCTTGTTCATCTCGTCATCGCTCATGGGCTCGGCAAAGCGGGCGTTAACCTCTTCGTACTCCTTTAGCAGGTCAACTACCTCCTGCACGCCCTCCTCCACAACTTGACGTACAGTTTTACTATCGTCGAGGTGAGGCTCCTGTTCCAGGTATCCCACCGTATAACCGGGCGAGAAAATCACCTCGCCTTCGTACGATTTCTCAACCCCAGCTATTATCTTCATCAAAGTTGACTTCCCTGAACCGTTTAACCCGATGATGCCAATTTTAGCACCATAGAAAAACGACAGGTAGATATTGTTCAGCACCCTTTTGTGGGGGGGGAAGGTTTTACTCACCCCCACCATGGAAAAGATAATTTTTTCGTCGGCCATTGTAATTTCGTTTTCAGCTGTAAAAATAACCGCCGACAGGCAAATCCCCGACGGCGGTCTCAAAATATTTTTAAAATACTCTACTTGTTAATTTTAGCAAAGTCCTTGGCAAGGAAACCATCGCCCTTCGATTTGGAGATGGTGTGCATGTCGTAGTAGTAAAGCAGATCGTCGCCGGCGCCCAGAATCATCTTCCAAACACGCCACTGTAGGCGACTGCCTTCCGGGCCAACCTTATGCAGGTAAAGTACATTTGGATTCTTTTCCTGTATGGCTTTTTGTATATCCTTGGGGTTTACAACTTTAATGTTAAACTTGTAAACCTTACGGATTTCGGCAAGTGGGCGAACATACTTTTCAAGCGCACTCTCGGTTACCCATAATTCTTTACTCTTAATCTGCTTCATGTTTTTATTGTAAAACTTGAAGGCATCCTTTTTAATGAGTTTGGGATTCTCGTTAATGGCATTGATGTAGTTCTGCATGAAACGGATTATCCCCTCGAGCTTGTAGGTATATGTGTCTTCGGGTAAATCTTTGTAATTCAAAGGAACTGAGCAAATATCGGGCATATCGGTAATCTTGGAAACTGCTGCACCCATCGATATGCTGAGAAAATTATAGGTAGGAGCAATTTTGTCCTTATCGAACCGCATTTGGATTAGAACCAAGAACGACTTGTCGATATCCTTGCGCATATCGTTAAACTCCTTGGCGGTAATAAACTTGTAGGGAGTGATTTTCCATGAACGTTCAACTGCCTCACGGATTTCGAAATTAAATTGCGATGTAGGATTGTTTTCAAGTACCACATAGGTTGTTGAAGCCATAAATGCCTTTACATCCTCGGGCCTAACAAGGTTACGTTGTGCCATGCCCCATAGGGTTATGGCTACCAGTCCGATAATTAGCGATAGCTTCTTCATGATCATCTATTTTTATGGTTTTTGTGTTTTTCGATTGTCATACACAAAGTTAATACACTTTTCAATACTGGTAGGTTCAAATTTGAAAATTCCTTAAATAGCGATTTAATATTTTTTAAATCAATAAATTAATGGCTGTCGTTAATAGGTTTTACTGTAATTGAGTATCTAAAAAATGTTTTTTAGCATTTTTTCTTACCTTTGCCCATGGTGGAAACATGGCTGCATGGTTTAACCAAACACAATTCCAATGGCTGAAAGTAGAAAAAAGATAGTTAACGCGGATGAAATTAAGAAGGCTGTAAATCTTGGACCAATTGTTGGCGATGGATTTGCCCGTTTACTGATGTACATACTCCGATTCAATGAGTTAAACAAGAAGTACGCTAATGTGGCAACCCTTCAGGGGCTTGAGTTTCTTAATGCAGTACTCGAATTACTGGAGGTTAAATTCGAGGTGAACCCTGAAGAGCTAAAACGAATACCTAAGGGTGGAGCCTTTATTTCGGTTTCGAACCACCCTTTTGGTGGAATAGATGGAATTTTGCTTCTAAAAATAATGCTTGAGCAGCAGCGCGATGACATTAAGCTACTCACAACTTTTTTATTAAAACGTATCCCCCAGATTGAAAAATACGTGTTTGCTGTTGACCCCTTCGAAAATAGAGGTTACCAGAAGAGTTCTAACATTAGCGGGTTAAAGGCAGCCTATGCCCATTTATCTGAAGGTGGTGGGCTTGGGCTTTTCCCAGCTGGTGAGGTATCAACCTATTACGATAATATAGATGAAACTGGTGTAACTGACAGACACTGGCAGAAATCGATGATTAAGTTCATTAAGAATGCACGTGTTCCCGTTGTACCCATTTACTTCCAGGGCGAGAATAGCCGCCTGTTCCATTTACTCGGTCTAATACACCCGTTGTTACGTACAGCCAAGTTACCATCGGAGTTACTTAACAAAAAGAACCAAACCATAAGGATTCGAATAGGTTACCCTATTAGTGTTGAGGAGCAGGACAATTACAGCGACATTGAGAAATTTGGCAGGTTTCTTAGGGTTAAAACATACTCGTTGGGTTCCGCCATCGATGTGGACAAGTTCTTTAAGTATAAGCTTAAATCGGAACCTAAACCAGAACCAATTATTCCTCCCATTCCACAGGATATTATCGAGGAGGAGGTGTCCAAATTACTGGAGAACTACCTGCTATTCCGTAGCAAGAACTATGCTGTTATTTGTGCCCCGTCGGTTGAGGTGCCTAACCTTATGACAGAAATTGGTCGCCTACGCGAGGTTACCTTCCGTGATGTGGGTGAGGGCACCAATCGCAAAATCGATGTAGATGAGTTTGACCTTTACTACTGGCAGCTTTTTGTATGGGATGAGGACGAGAAGCGCATTGTAGGCGCTTACCGAGCAGGTAAGGGGAAGGAGATTATTGAGAAGTACGGATTAAATGGGTTCTACATTCAAACGCTCTTTAAAATCAATAAGGCCTTTGCCCCAATTCTGGAGCAGTGCATTGAGCTTGGCCGATCGTTCATTGTATCCGATTACCAGCGAAAACCCCTGCCGCTGTTCCTGCTCTGGAAGGGCATCCTTTACTTCCTGATCAAGAACCCCGAATACCGCTACCTAATTGGTCCGGTAAGCATATCGAACCGTTTTTCTGATTACTCCAAGGGGGTTATTATAAACTTCATGAAATCGAATTACTACGACCACAATTTTGCACGGTTTATAAAATCGCGCAACAAATTCAGGGTGCCCATTAAAGATGAGGAGTTTAATATCATTTTTAACAATAGCGACGACCTGGGGAAACTCGATAGGTTCATCCAAGAGGTTGAACCGTACGATTATCGCATGCCTGTGCTACTTAAAAAGTACTTAAAGCTTAATGGCAAAATCGTTGGCTTCAATGTCGATCCTAAGTTTAACAACGCCCTCGATGGGCTTCTCATTCTTGACCTATACCAGGTTCCTGCCGAGACTATCACTTCGCTCTCCAAGGAGATAAACGATAAATCCATTTTAGAGCGCTTCAACATTACCGACTATACTTTCGAAGACCAGAGTTGAATAGAGCGCATATGAGAGGCAGCCTTTGGGCTGCCTCTCGCTTATTATAAAGGAAAGGTTAAACCTTTTGGGGCATTGATCAGTCTATATTTAAAATTTGAATATGAACCGATATATTCTATCACTTTTTGCAGTAGCTTTTTTGGGCTGTAGCAATGACTCTCTTACCGATGATACTAAACTGGAAGAGCGTGCTAAGGCGCTCCATTCTAAGATGGTCACCATTGATACCCATACCGATACCCCTATAAACTTTCTACGCACCGGTTTCGATTTTTCTGGCGAAAACAATACTGCTATAGGCAGTAAGGTCGATTTGGCCAAGATGGAGAGAGGCGGATTGGATGCAGCATTCTTTGCCGTTTTCATTGGTCAGCATGAGTGCTCTCCCGAAAGGTATGCCGAGGTAAACGCCAAGGCCTTGGAGATACTCAACGCCATATACGCTACTGTAATGCAATACCCATCGTGCGCAGCCATAGCCACATCCCCCGACGATGTTTATCGCCTTAAAAAGGAGGGTAAACGTGCTATATACATTGGCGTTGAGAATGGTTACCCTATTGGCGACGATATTGGACAGGTTAAGGCCTTTTACGATTTGGGTGCTCGTTACATCACCCTATGCCACACCCGCAATAATCAGATTTGTGATTCATCGACTGACCCCGATGGCCCTCGCCATAACGGATTAAGCGAGTTTGGCCGCAAGGTGGTTCAGGAAATGAACAGCCTTGGAATGATGGTTGATGTGTCTCACATATCCGATAAGGCTTTTTACGATGTGCTGGTGGTTTCAAAAGCTCCTGTAATTGCCTCGCACAGCTGTGCCCGCGCCATTTGCGATAACTTACGCAACCTTACCGACGATATGCTGCGCGCCTTGGCCAAAAATGGCGGCGTGGTGCAGATGTGTTTCCTAAGCGAATATGTAAAGAAAGGTGAACCCAACCCAGCCCGCGATAATGCCTACCGCGCACTCCGCAGGAAGTGGAATAACTTCAAGGGTCTAACCCCAGAACAGGAAAAACAGGCTACTACAGAGTGGTATGAGCTTGAGGAGAAATACCCGGCATCGTTGGCTACTGTAGCCGATGTGGTTGACCATATCGATCACATGGTTAAGGTGATGGGTATTGACCATGTGGGCATAGGCACCGATTTTGACGGTGGAGGCGGAGTTGAAGATTGCCGCGATGCCTCGCAAATGTATCGCATAACCATGGAGCTCCTCCGTAGGGGTTACTCCGAGAGGGATATACGCAAAATTTGGGGTGAAAATTTCCTACGGGTTTTCCGCGAGGTGGAAAAGAGGAAGGAGCCAGTATAATTTTTTCACTGTTGTCCGATAAAAATAAATACAAGAGAAAGGAGCTCATAAGGAACTCCCAACTCTTTTTAGTAGCTTTGTTTTATCACCAACATTTATATGGATAAAAGTGCACATTTTTTTGGCACCTCGGTTTTTGCACAGCTGATTTCTTTAATTGATCCCAGAATCATTCCCTCCATCACGAAAAAGTTAGATGCTGATAGATACGTAAGGAGATTCAAGTCCAAGGGGCACCTGATGAGCATGCCATCCTTTTCGTTTAATTTTGTATTTTTATAGGACAACAATTTTTTTCTTAAAGTTAAATCAAAAAAAACATGTTATATAACATACCTTGTGCATAAAACGCTCTGTCGCATAGAATTCCTATGATGTTGTTCGAACGCACAATGCGAAAACTTGCTGAAAAGCACAGCACAGCGGGATTCAAAATTTGCATAGCAGAGTTCAATAGCCTGTCAAAAAGCGATTTTTCTGATTTCCGACCCTGTTTTATTCCATCAGTTAATCTTACGAACAACGAACAACGATTGACGAACAACGAAATTACTCCTCCCGCCCACAGGCGGGATGCGCTAGCCATACTGCAGGGAATGAAAAAAGGAGGCTTAATTGCCCCCTCAATTTCACCCGTCGGGGTGGTGCGACTCGAACGGACTACCCTCCCGCCCACAGGC
>DSBV01000052.1 GCA_011045955.1 Bacteroidales bacterium
CGGTTGGCATACGCATGCCCAGCCACCCCATTGCCCTTGAGCTCATAAAGAAATCGGGATGTGTAATTGCTGCCCCCAGCGCAAACAAATTCGGACGGGTTAGCCCTACCCGTGCCGAGCACGTGCTAAAACAATTACCCGATGTGGATTATATACTCGATAGTGGCAAAACCACTGTTGGCATTGAATCGACAGTAGTAACGCTCGACGAGGAAGGCTTTATAATACTGCGCCATGGCGCAATTACGCATAACCACTTGGCTCAGGTTGTAAAACCATCGAGCGCCCGTTTACCCAAAAAAGGGTTGGCATCGCCCGGGTTGCTAAAATCGCACTATAGCCCAAGCAAACCGCTATTCATTGCTAGTGAAGCCAGCAAACTCATCGATCCAGCAAAAACCGGATACATAGCCTTTGGCCAAAAGCCACAAGGCGACTACAAACGAGTAGAGTACCTATCGGAAAAAGCGGACTTGGTAGAAGCGGCTGCACATCTTTTTGAAAAAATACATGCACTTGAGGACTCTGATGTGGACTACATCCTAATTGATCCTGTGCCCGAAACGGGCATTGGCATTGCCATAATGGACAGGCTCCGTAAAGCAACTTTCAGGTATAGGTAAAGTTGTTCGTTTATAGTTGATTGTTGTTCGTGAACTGAGATGGAATGCACATGCTGCAGATTGGGCGAATCTACTCTGTGTTAACCGTGTTAGTTGATAGTTGATGGTTATTGGATGATAGTTTGAGGGTGACCCGTCATGTCATGCTGAGCTTAGCTTTTTGTATTATTTCCCATTTGCGATGCAATGCTTCCCCATTACTCTTTGGATTATACAATACGTGCATCACCAAATATTTGGTATACCTCAACACCCAGGGTTAAAACCCTGGGCTAAGTTGATTTGCCGGTACAGGGCGATTAATGCACGCGTCAGGAGACGCGCGTTAACGAGAGTTGCTGGTATTAGAACCTTGAACTCCGCAGAACGGAGCGTTTCTTTATCCTTCAACCTTTATTCCCACTTTGCGGGACAGGCTCTTTAACTTTTATCCTTAATGTGATTCCTCGCATATGCTCGGAATGACAAAAAATGTTGTTCGTTGTTTGTGAATTAGAAGAACGCTCGCGTCAGAAGACGCGCCCTAACGAGATGAGAGGGGTTTGCAGAAATGATATGCTGAAATACAGCCAGCCAAGTACTTAACACTAAACACAAAACACCTCTCTATACACTGCACACTGTACACTAAATGTAGAATCCCGGTAATGCGGAACAGGTTCCCGCTATTGCGGGACTGGTTCTGGATTCTTGAATTTTGAATTTTGAATCTTGAACTCCGCAGAGCGGAGCAGGCTCTTGAATCCCGCTTCACGGGACAGGCTCTTTAACCTTTACCCTTAAATCTTAAGCATTAGTTGCATAGGCAAGTGTACCAACGCTAACCTTAACATCAGCAGAATCTAAAAGGGTTTGAGCGCATGTTTCAAGTGTTGCCCCAGTGGTTATTACATCATCAACCAGCAACACATGCCCGCTTTCAACTTTCTCGGGATTGTTTACAGTAAAAGCCCCTGCCATGTTTTGCAAGCGCTCCATGCGCGACTTTTTGGTTTGGGTTTGGGTGTAAACATTCCTAAGCAAAACATCGGTTAACACCGGAGCGCCCATGGCTTCCGACAATCCTCTTGCAATAGCTTCGGCTTGATTGTAGCCACGCTCCTTTAATCGCTTGGGATGAAGTGGTACAGGGATTATTGCCGTAATGGGTTTATAAGGCTCTGAGTTCTTCAGCTCAAGGCCAAACTGCTTGCCAAGAAATACGCCAATATCCTCGCGCCCCTGGTATTTGAGCATATGCAAAAGCTTACGGTAGCGGCTACCCTTGCGGAAGTAAAAGAATGAGCAAGCATGCTCCAGGTTCACCCTACCCCAAAAGATTTGCGATACAGGATTGTCGGTCCAATTCCAGAATCGTGTTCGGGGAATATGATACAAACAGGAGGTACATAGCACCTCCTCGTATAGCGAAAGCCCATCGTGGCAAATGCTGCACACGTTAGGATAGAAAAGGTTTAAAAAATCGTATGCTACACGTTTTACCCCATTTGTTTAGTTGCTTCGGGTCCATTCCACTTCTTTCCCAATAAAAGAGAAACCTATATAACCCTTAACATGAAGTAAATTATAGTTCCCATTGTCGAACCACATGTAGCATTTGTAGGTTTTCCCCTCCTTAGGATTATAGATAGTCCCATCAACCCATTGTTTATCCTTGTAAACAAATCCATCAAGCATTCTTAGGCCCATAATCGGCCTATTTTGCAACTTAGCATCGGGATTTTTATCGTCAACCTTGGGTTTCCCATCCTTATAGGGTTCCTTAAGCCAAGTAATCTCGCCGTAGAATTTACCCTTGGCATCCTTCTTAATGGTAACCTTAGAATCGCCATACTGTGTAAGCCATGTTCCAAGTACCTTATCCTGGTGTTGTGCCATTGCCGGCACTAATAGCATAATAGATAATATTAGCAATAACAGTTTCTTCATAGTAATTTAGGTTGGTTACAAGTTTCAATATTAGCGAATTTTTATCAATTACCTAATTTCAACAATAAAACATCCCTGATACTTGGCTTGAGCGGTTTGCTTTACCTTTTCGGCATCGGCACGGGTGGTAAATGGTCCAATGAGCAACTTGAAAAGGCGGTCGTTATTCGCTGCAACAACCTGTACGCAAGTTTTCTTTCCAAACTGCTCCTGAGCATCGGCTAGCAATGAAAAGATGTTAGTTTGCTCCCGGAAGCTGCCCAGCTGGACATAGAATCCTTTTTTTGTTTGCTTTTGAACCTCAACAGAGAAATAATCCACCACTTCTGCCGGAGCAGTCGGTTGATTGGTTTTAATCGCAGTGGATTGTGAATTGGTAGTTTTGTTATCCCCATCAGCTGCTGCTGTTTTTGATACCTCCTCTTGGGAGTTTTGTTTAATGCTCTGGTTATCTATAACTTCTAGCCTTACCCGAGCTATTCCTGTACCAATCATCCCTAGCCTTTCTGCTACCGATCTGGAAACATCAACTATTCTGCCGGGAACAAACGGGCCCCTGTCGTTTACGCGTGCAATAGCCGTTTTGTTATTATCCAGGTTGGTTATTTTAACCAGTGAACCAAAGGGTATTGACACGTGCGCACAGGTTGCTTTTAGATGGCTGTATCGTTCACCCGATGCGGTAACCCTACCCTCAAAGCTATCGGCGTAAAACGATGCGTTACCTTCCTGAATGTATCCTACCTGAGCATGAATGCATAGAGGTGATACCACGATTATAGTTGTAAATAAACTGTGCATTTTATTGTATGGCTTGATTTAAAAACTTAATTAACGGACTAAGTGTTTCAAATACTTCAACTACTTTAAGGTCAAATTCGGGATGAACAAGTTTATCATCCGGAAAATCGCACGAGGGAGTTATGTGTTTCAACCTGAGAAACAGATCGAGTTCGGAGTCGGACTGAAAACCCGTAGGAATGCGCTTTAGATGATCAACGCCCTCCCAGGTAAAGGTTGATTTAAACTTGTGATTGCTGATAATTGAAAGGAACTCGCTACGGTTATCAACCATAGCCAAGCGTACAGCTTTCATAACGAGAGCAGGAGCCATATACAGTCCTCCCGAAGCAAAAGAGCCTCCTGGTTGGATATGGATGTAGTACCCGCAGCTGTTGCTCTTCCTTCCACCTGGAGCAATAAAAGCACCAAAGTTCTCCTTGTACGGATTCTTATTGGCTGAAAACCTTACATCACGATAAATGCGGAAAATGCAATCGCGGGGTTCAAGAGCACCTATCGATTTATCGAAGTGGCTAATGCCAGCTATCAAGCTGAAAATAAACTGCTGAAAATCGGCTATAGCTTGCTCATAGCTACTCCGGTTTACCTGAAACCACTCGCGGTTATTGTTCTTTGACAGGTTAACCAGAAAATCAAAGGTTTCCTTTTGCAGACCGGGCATTGGGAAATTGGTTTATTAACAAAATTAGCAAAATATTTTATGTTCAAAGCAAAAAAGCCACTCATTTGAGTGGCTATCTGTCGGCTCGGTGGGGATCGAACCCACGACCCCATGATTAAGAGTCACGTGCTCTACCAGCTGAGCTACGAGCCGTTATTTTTGTGGCTGCAAATTTAGTATCTTTTTTAACCAACGCAAAATGTCGTCTAAAAATTTACTTTCTTTACGGAAAATTTTTGTTAAACAACTTAAATTACGGCGCAGGAATGGTACGCAGAGCAATTCTTATTACCGGAGGTGCAGGTTTCATTGGCTCACATGTGGTTCGCAGGTTTGTTAACAAATACCCCGATTACCTGATTATCAACTTTGATAAATTAACCTATGCTGGCAACCTGCAAAACCTTAACGATATTGAAGGCAAGTCCAATTACAAATTTATTAAAGGCGATATTGCCAACGAGACCGATGTTGATGGGGTTTTTAGCCAATTCGCCATTGATGGCGTTATCCATTTAGCTGCCGAGTCGCATGTTGATAGGTCGATTACCGATCCTATGGCGTTCATTCGCACAAATATAGTGGGTACCACTGTTCTGCTTAACGCAGCCCGTAAGGCCTGGAATGGCAACTGGGATAATAAGGTTTTCTACCATATCTCCACCGATGAAGTTTACGGTAGCCTTGGGGCAGAAGGGTTTTTCACCGAGGATACCCCTTACGATCCCCGGAGCCCATACTCAGCATCAAAGGCATCGTCCGATCATCTGGTTAGGGCATACCATCATACCTATGGCCTTCCGGCAGTAATATCGAATTGCTCCAACAACTACGGGCCAAACCAGTTTCCTGAGAAGTTAATTCCACTCTCAATCCATAATATTAAGAACGGGAAACCCATTCCCATTTACGGTAAAGGGGAGAACGTTCGCGATTGGCTCTACGTGGAAGACCATGCAGCCGCCATCGATCTGATTTTCCATAAGGCAAAACCAGGCACTACCTACAACATTGGTGGTAACAACGAGTGGAAGAACATTGACCTCATCCAATTGCTTTGCCAAATAATGGACAGGAAGCTGGGCAGAGCCCAGGGGGAATCGGAAAAGCTGATAACCTTTGTAAAGGATAGAGCTGGCCACGACCTCCGCTACGCCATCGACTCAAGTAAAATGCAGCGTGAGCTTGGCTGGAAACCATCCCTAACCTTTGATGTAGGCCTCGAAAAAACGGTAGACTGGTACCTGGCCAATGAGCAATGGCTCAACAACGTGGCAAGCGGCGATTACCTGAAATACTACGAGCAGCAGTACGGGGGAAGGTAAGTTAGTGAATAGATAGAGTGAAGGTTCAATACGGTTTGTTAATCGTTAACCGTGAGCCGTTAAACGAAAACGAACAACCATTAACTAATACGAACTTTGTAAATCACTCCTGAGAGGGAGGGGACCAGCATTCTCCTGTAAGGGCTTTGGCCTTCTCTCTCGCCTCTCAGAAGAGGGGCAGGGGGTGAGGTCGGTTTTCCACGTACAACTATTAACTGTCCACAAGCAACTAAATGTTTATCAAAGGGTTACGTTGATTTATTTGCATGGAGTTATACGATGATAATCCATTAAGTTTGCGTTATCAGCGTTCCTTCCCAATTTACGGATATCTAACAACGTTGTTTACCCTTTTGATCGATAGCGAGAAATGGTATTGTGAAGGGATAAATGGAAGCGATGCTTTGGCGGATTTTACCCCGATATATCGGGAGCTCAGCATGGACAAGAGAGAACAAAACGATGTTTTTCCCGGCTTGTAATCCCAAAAATCTTTGGTCGATGTTATGATTTTGCTGTGCGTTATGGTTATATTTGCGTGAGGGATACGCAGGGTGCGCAGCAGCACAGACACGCCTGTAGGCGTGGCTTGCCGAAGCGGAGCGAAGCCCGTAGTAGCCCGACCCCGATAGGGGGCACGCCCTGATACTTTTTGATATGGACATCACACTAAACAATTTGCCGGAGAGCATAGAGACCAACAAGGCCACCATTACCGTTACCGAGTTGCTGGCCATTAAGCGTTTCACCTTTAAAATGCTTGTGGTTAAGGTGAATGGTAAACTGATTAAAAAGGACGAGTATAGCATAGCGACCATTAAAGATGGCGATGATGTGCAGGTTATTCATCTGATTAGTGGAGGTTGATATGCCGGTTACCGAAATTACTTTCTGGAAATGGTTTTTGCCCAAGCTCAGGAATAAGTTTTTCCTAACTGCCCTAATTTTTTTGATTTGGATGCTGATTTTTGATAGTAGTAACTGGGTAGAAATGCTTGCCGCAAAGCGCCGTATAAAAAAACTTGAGGAAGAAAAAGTTTACTACCTGAAAAAGATTGAAGAGGATAAAAAGAAAATAAAGGAGTTACGCACCAATGCCGAGAACCTTGAAAAATTCGCTCGGGAGCAGTATCTTATGAAAAAACCAAACGAGGATATTTTTATTGTTGACGAAACCAATTTGTAGCCTATGAACTTTTTTGCCAGCCACTGGGGAAGTATAGATGGTGACGATGTAATGATTTACTCCATATCCACCGAGGGGGGATTGGAGATATCCATCTCGAACCTGGGTGCTGCCATGGTGTCCATGCGCTTCGTGAACGATGAGAACGAACCGCTTAACCTGGCTTATGGGCTTTTACGCCCATCGGATTACCTGAAGGCCGATTACTACCCTGGAGTAATTGTTGGGCGGTATGCCAATCGTATTGCGAACGCCAAATTTACTATTGGTTCCGAGGAGTATGCACTAAGCGCCAATGAGGGTAAAAATATCTTGCACGGCGGGAAAATAGGTTTTAGCCATAGGGTTTGGGAAACCCTAATGTTTGAGGAGCATAACGGGGTGTGTATGCTGGAATTTTACCTGAAAAGCCCTCATGGCGACCAGGGATTCCCGGGAAACGTTGATGTTTGGGTGGTTTACCAGATTACCGATGATAATCAGGTCAGTATAAGCTACCGTGCTGTAACCGATAGACCCACCCACCTGAACCTTACCACTCATGGCTATTTTAACCTGGGCGGATTTGAAACCGATGTGCTTGACCACATGCTGCGCATCGATGCCAACCATTACCTACCGGTTAACAGCGAGCTTATTCCAACCGGCGAAATCCGCGAGGTTGATGGTTCACCCTTTGATTTCCGGAAGTTTAAGGCTGTTGGGGCCGATATCGACCTGGTGGGAACATGTTACGACCATTGCTTTGTGCTGAACAACCCCAAAATTGACAATCCATCGGTTTTGCTGTTCAACCCCAAAACCCACATAGGGTTATCCATTTACACCACACAGCCTGGTATTCAGTTTTACACCCCTATGAATAGGCCAAATGTTGCCAACCCCGTGATAAAACTACCCGAAAAAGGGAATTGGGCGGTATGCATGGAACCCCAACACTTCCCCAACTCACCTAACGAGGGTAGGTTCCCTTCAACGCTTTTGCTACCCGGTCAAGAATACGACCACACAACCATACTCTCGATTACCATTGGGGGTGTTGATAAATAATCTATTATTGAATTTATACACCTTGCATTCGATTTGATATTTGATTGACCTTTTAAATCAACAAGTGTATTAAAGAATCAATTGTTCCAAAAACCAATGATTAAGCGGATTGATAATTATTTTGAATTCAGCAAGGCTAACACTTCAATTAGAACAGAGGTTCTAGCCGGTATTACCACTTTCATGACCATGGCCTACATTCTTGCTGTTAATCCTAATATCTTGTCGAATACCGGAATGAGCCGCGATGCACTTTTTACCACAACAGCCCTGGCATCGTTTTTGGTAACCATGATTATGGCATTTTGGGCAAAACTACCTTTTGCTCTGGCGCCAGGAATGGGACTTAATGCTTTTTTGCCTTTACAGTAGTGCTAGGCATGGGGCATTCATGGCAGTTTGCCTTAACCGCGGTATTCCTAGAGGGACTTATATTCATTATATTAACCTTTTTGAATATCCGTGAGAAAATAATTGATGCTATCCCTCTTGGAATTAAGCATGCCATATCGGCTGGCATAGGTTTGTTTATAGCTTTTATTGGCTTTCAGAATGCAGGTGTGATTGTAAAGAACGATAACGTGATGGTTGGATTGGGGCAAATGGGTTCCCCATCGGTTTTGCTATGCTTTGCTGGTGTGATTGTAACCGGTATTTTATTGGCTCGCAATGTTAAGGGGGCTTTGCTTATTGGGATTTTTTTGGTTACCCTTGCAGGCATCCCCTTTGGTTTAACCGAACTACCACAAGGCGGATTATTTAGCATGCCACCCTCAGTCGAATCTATAGCATTCAAATTTGAGTTTCATAATATTTTGACTATCGATATGCTGATTGTGCTTTTTACTTTTTTATTTGTTGACATGTTCGATACTTTAGGAACTCTAGTTGGCGTGGCCTCAAAAGCAAACATGTTAGATGAAAAAGGCAAACAACCCCGTGCTAAGCAAGCCCTGTTTGCCGATGCTATTGGTACAGCGCTTGGGGCCATGCTTGGCACAAGTACTGTTACTACCTATGTTGAGAGCGCATCGGGGGTTGCTGAAGGTGGTCAGACAGGTTTAACCTCATTTACTACTGCCATGCTATTTATTGTTGCACTTTTCTTTTCGCCATTGTTCTTAATGGTTCCTGCTGCGGCAACTGCACCTGCATTAATTCTTGTGGGTTCGTTTATGCTAAGCCCTATACTTAAGATTGATTTTAATGATTTAACCGAAGCAATTCCTGCCTTTTTTACAATTATAATGATGCCTTTAACCTATAGCATTGTCGAGGGAATTGTATTTGGCATGCTATCGTATGTTTTGCTTAAGGCATTTACCGGAAAGGTAAAACAGGTTAGTTTGGTTATGTGGGTTTTATTTCTTTTCTTTTTGCTGAAGTTTTTAGTTTAGGTAGAGGGTTATACCCATGCCCAAACTCCAAATTTTGTTCAGTTTTACAAAATCGGTTCTAAAATATTCCAGTAGGTAAGCATCAAGGGTCGAGAACTCAAAGTAAACGCCCATGTTTTTTTGGGCAACCGAAAATCTAAACTCTCCCCCCCCAAAAAAGGGGATAAATGAATTTTATTCTGAAAATAGTAGTTCTCCGGGTAATGTGGTGGCAAACGCTTAAACGTATTATGGGTTATGCCCCAGTTTACTGATATTCCCGCAATAGGTGTCAAATATCCAAATAATGGATTTTGTGTAAGTTTAAATCGATTTTTAAGAGATATGGTGTGAACGGTTACGTTACTCCCTCCAAAGTTGCTATCGAGGAATCCATATAGTAAAGTTGGTTGATATCCGTGACGTAAATCGTAACCTGCACCAAAAGATGCAAAACCAATACTCCCTGCATACTGAACCTTGAATTGTGTAAGTGCAAACCAGTATGGCTTTATGGTTACAGTATCGTTTTTAAGCACTATCTTTTTCTCCTCGGCAATCTTGTGCCTTAGCGCTTTTATTGGGTCTTCAGCATGTAACCATGGATGATTTAGCAAAATCAATAATCCCAAAAGTAAAAGCCTGTTCGTTTTCATGGCTAAAAATGTATTACTTCAACGCTTATTTCGTTTTCCTTTACCTTAACCAGAACAATTTCGTGGTCCTGGCTATCGCCACAGGCAAGGTAATTTACATTGCCATAAAAATCAGCGTAATGCTTGCCATGGTAAAACCGATGAATATGTCCGTGTATTGAGTAATCGACATTATTTTTTGCGAGCATGTAATTGTAATATAGTCCATTACCAAGGCTAAATTGTTCATCCCACGGTGGGATGTGTGCAAACACAAATTTATGGGTATAGGTTGTTGTAGTTGAGATGGTTGAATCTAACCATTTAAAGTCAGGGTCTTTAGTATTACGTTCCCAGGTGATATCATCAAAAAAGACAAGAAGGCAATTGTTATAGGTAAACGAGAAGTTGGAGAGGCCAAACATGTCGCGATACATATACTCGCCATTCGAAAGGCAATCGTGATTGCCAATAATTGTGATTAAGGGATATTTCAGCGGTTCAATAATGTCCCTATACCATAGAAATTCCCTATAAATACCACTTAAAGTGATATCGCCCATGTGTATTACCATATCAATGCTATCGATGCTATTGAGCACTGATATTTGCTTGATAAAATCATCGTAATAGGTGTGGCTGTCGCCAATAATGGCAAATGTAAAGGGTTTAAATGTTTTAGAACTTTGCAACTGAAGTTTACCAAGTGCTGTTTGGTTTAAACTTCTTGAGCCTTCCTGAGCTCTTCCCTCGTAGGGGCTATACTCTATTAGGTCGGTGCAAGCGTAATTTAAAATTAAAAGTAAAACGCTGATATAAAGGCCAACTTTACGCATTGCATAAAAATTTTATTAAAGCCCCCGATTAGCTGGGGGCTTTAAAATGATTTGATGACGTAAAAAATTAATCGAAAAAGTAATCCTCAATGGTCCACATACAGGCTGTAACCAACTCGTTATCGTTAAAAGCGTTACGGTTAAACTCCCGTATCTTCTGCATTACCAATTTGGCTTTTTCGTCCTCGGTGATTTGGATAAATACCGTAGAGTTATATCCGGGCCAAACGGGATTATTAAAACGGTGGTCGCCTTTCTTATTTTTGGCCGTAACCTGCTCCACAACTTGAAAGTCGCGAACGTTGTTCTCGTCGAGCAGTTTGAGCAGTGGCTCAAGAACAGCAACGTTGCAGGTGCAATATATCATTTTCATGGCTAAGCATCATTTTTAATTAAACAAAACCGATTTATTGGAATCCACTTCGCGCTTGCGTTCATTGTCGTGGAAAATGGCATAAATGGTAGGCACAAGCAGCAGGGTGATAAGGGTTGAAACCAATAGCCCGCCAATCATGGTAATCCCAAGTGGTGAGTATGCCTCGCGCCCCATACCACTGCTTGTAGCCATTGGAACCATACCTAAAAGCGTTGTAAATGTAGTCATAAGCACCGGACGCAAACGGCTTCGGCCTGCTTCGGCAATGGCTCCGTACAGCTTGTAACCACGCTTACGAAGCAGGTTGGTGTAGTCAACCAGCACAATACCATTGTTCACCACAATACCCATAAGCATAATTAAACCCACAAAAGTTGTGATACTGAGGGTTAAACCGGTTAGTTTGAAAGCCCAAATGACTCCAATAAAGGTAATCGGAACAGCAAACATAATGATGAATGGGTCACGGAAGCTTTCGAACTGCGAGGCCATTACCATGTAAACAAGCAACACGCCAAGTGCAAGAATGAGGTGTAGGTCGCTAAACGACTCCCCTTGGTCAGAGGTTTGGCCAGCAATTTCTACGGTAACATCGCATGGAAGATCCAGGCCAGCCAGAATCCTTTTAGCCTCCTTTTTTGCATCGCCTAGCGAAACATCGTTTAGCTCAGCCATAACCTTAACCACACGTTGTTGCCCTTTACGGTTAATCTGGAGTGGGCTGGTTCCCATCTCCACCTCGGCCACAGCCGATAGCGGTATGGTTTGGTTCAAGAGGTTTTTAAGTTGTATGTTTCGGATTTGGCTGATATCGTTACGGTTCTCTGGCGAGTAGCGGAGAGTGATATCGTATTCATCGCCATCCTCCTTAAACTCACCGGCTTCGGTTCCGTAAATGCTTTGCCGAACCTGAAGGCCAATCATGGCCGAGTTCAGGCCCATGGCCGAGGCCTTACGCTTATCAACCTTGATTTGAATCTCCAGCTTACCCTTATCAACATTATTGATTACTTCGCTAAAGTATTTGGATTGACGCATGCGGGCTGTAATGGCTTCGGTTGCGCTGTTTATACTACCAAAATTGTTGCCTGAAACCTCGATCTCAATAGGTTTTTTATTCCCTGTAACAGCGGCTGAGAGGATACTACCGCCGAGCAAGCGGAAGTTCTCCACTTCGGGTATGGCGGCAATGCGTGGTCGAATTCTATCGGCAATTTGCTTTGCGGAGTACTTGCGCTCATTGGGTTTGGTAAGGTGACACATCACAGTAGCAATGTTTTTACCCTCGCTAAATCCAACCGACGATAGAAGTCCCTCCTCGGTTTGGCCAGAAACGGCTGCCAACGAACCGGGAACCATCTCAGGAGTTTCATCCTGGAATATTTGCATAATTACCTGAGCCACACTGTCGGTTTTGGTGGTTGAGGTTCCCACTTCGGTTTCAATTACCGCAACCACATCGCCAGCATCGAATTCGGGAATGTAGTCGGTTCCTAAGCCCTTACCAACCCAAAGGCTGAAGGCTAGAACGATAACCGTTACTATAACAGTAAATGTTTTGTGATGCACAGCCCAAGCCAGAGCTTTCTTGTAGCCGTTTTCAAGTTTCTGGAAGTTTCGTTCACTCCATTCGTAAAGCTTTCCATGTTTACGTTCTTCGCCCTTTTTCATACCTTTTAGTAGTTGCGACGAGGCCATGGGGGTTAGGGTTAGTGCTGTAAATAGTGATGCAATAAGGGTAACAGATGTTAGGATTGCAAGCTGTTTAAACATAATCCCCACAATACCTCCCATAAAAATCATGGGTAGGAAAACCACAATGGTTGTAAGGGTTGATGCTGAAATAGCCATACCCATTTCGCTACTTCCGAATATGGAGGCCTGTTTGGGCTCTGCCCCTTTCTCAATATGCTGGGTAATATTTTCGAGAACAACAATGGCGTTATCCACTACCATACCCGATGCTACCACCAACGACATTAAGCTGAAGATGTTGATAGTCCAGCCTGATGCAAACATCACTATGAAAGCTATAATCAGCGAGAAAGGAATGGTGATGAACACGATTAAGCTCTGCTTCCAGTTTCGTAGGAATGCCATAACCACCAAAACCACAAAGAAAAGCGCATACCAGAGCGATTGTGAAAGGTTGTTGATGGACTCGGTGATGAGCTCGTCGCTTTTCATTACCTCGGTTATGTTAACATCCGATGGCAGGGTGGGCTTAATTTCTATAACCTTCTTTCGAATTTTCTTAACCACCTCAAGGGTGTTCTCGCCCGTTTGTTTTTGAACCATCAGGGTAACCCCTTTCCCGTTTGTGGTTCTTCCCACATCGTCCTTCTCCTTATATTCATCGCGTACCACGGCCACATCGCTAAGGCGAATAACCTTACCGTTGAAACTGATTAGAGCCAAATCGCGTAGCTCCTCAACGCTGGCAATGTCGCCGGGAATGCGAACCGAGTAGTCGTTATCGCCCACCTTGATGTTTCCACCGGGAATTGAAATATTCTGAGCTTTTAGCACGGTTGTCATCTGGTTGAGTGAAAGATTATAGGCATGTAACTTGACAGGGTCGATATCAACCTTAATCTCCCGTTCGGGTGCACCAATCACAATAACTGAACCAACACCGGGAACTTTACGCAGCTTGCTGGCAACCTCATCGTCAACAATCTTGTAAAGTCCGTTATAGCTCTCGTTGGCGGTAACGCCATACACCAAAACAGGCATCAGCGAGCTGTTAACCTTGAAGATGATTGGGTTATGTGCATCGCGGGGTAGCTTATTCTTTACAAGTTCAATAAGGTCGCGGGCATTATTGGCTGCCGAGGTAATATCGGTTCCCCACTCAAATTGCAGCTGAACAAACGATACGTTCTCCTTGCTTTGCGAGGTTATCTCTTTAAGATGTTCGGTTCCCGATAGTATCTTTTCCAATTTCTTTGATACCTGTTCCTCCACCTCGTCGGCGCTGGCGCCAGGATATACGGTGATAACCGTAAGGGTGGGCAACTCCATTTCGGGCATAATGTCGAGTGGCAGCCTGATTAGCGATACCACGCCAAAAAGCAGAATTGCCACAAACAACATGGCTGTGAAAACAGGCCTTTTTACGGCAACTTGTGGTAGTTTCATGTTCTTTCGTTTTTGTTAAGATTTTTTACCTGTTGCTCACGTTAACCTTTAAACCATCGTTCACGCGGTTCTTACCCTCAAGGATGATTTCGGTACCTGTTTCAACCCCCTTAACGGCTACATAATGGCCAATGGTTTGCAGGCGCTCAACCTTAACCCGGTGAACGGTATCGTTAACCACGGTAAATACAAAGTCCTCCGATGTGCCAGGCATACGGTAAATGCTACGCAGGGGCACCATTGCCGATTTTAACTCGGGTAGCATTACATCAACAAAGGCAAACATACCGGGTTTGATTTCCAAATTTGAATTTGGAATGGTAACCTCAACCGATGTTGAACGGGTAGTGGTTGAGAGCATGGGCTTAATTCTATCAATCTTACCCTGAAAGGTTTTATTGGGCATGCCATCGAGCTTAACCACAACCGGTAAGCCTTTGCGGATATGGATTAAATCCTTTTCGTTTACATCGAACTTAACGGTAACAGGGTCAATTTGCATCAGCCTAACAATCCCCGACCGCATGGAATAGCCGGGTTCCAAACCGGGGTTCAGGAAGTAAACCTCGCCTTCCTCCATCATACGCTCGGCAATTATGCCGCTAAAGGGGGCGTAAACCTGGGTGTTCTTTTTAACCATTTCGACTTTGGCTGTTGAGGCATCGTACTTGGCCTTAACGTGGTCGTACTCCATCTCGCTGATGCTTCCTTTTTCCCTAAGGCGCGACACTCGTTCAAAATCCTTTTTAATGGTTTCGTGTTCAATCATGGCTTGGGTTAACATCTCATCGGAAAGTTCCACTATCAGGTCGCCTTTCTTAACCATTTGCCCCTCCTCAAAATAGATTTTTTCAACTTTTCCGGGTAATGTTGCACCCAAGTTTGCCTCCTTGTTGGCAAATACGGTTCCTGTAAAGGTAAGAACCGGGTTGTAAGCGCGTTCCTCAACCTTGATGGTCGATACAAGTGGAACATTTACTTCCTTCTGGGTTTGTTCCTGCTTATTGTTACTGCACGATGCAAGCATAATGGCAGTTGCTGTAGTTAGTAATGTTAATCGTTTCATTGCTTAATATTTTGTTGTTTTAATTAGTTCAAATTTCAAGAGCTTGTCCCGCGAAGCGGGATTCAAGAGCCTGCTCCGCTCTGCGGAGTTCAAGGTTCAACTTTTAACATCATCAATTCAGTTGAATATCCCTCTGAACACTGCACACTGAGCACTTGTAACTATTTCAAACTTCCTGTAACCCGTTTCAGGTTAACCACGTTAAGCCTGTATTCCATTCGGGCATCAATTAGCTCGCTGTAAGCATTCTGCCACATGGCCTGAGCCTCCAGAACATCTGATGTTTTTTGGCGTCCGGTTTCAAAGGCATCGCGGGTTACCTTAAGGTTTTCCTCGGCTTGTTTGAGGTTCACCTGGGCCATCTCAACCTTCTTAATGGATTCGTTGAGCTGGAAAATGGCCTGTTGCACCTGAAGGCTAATTAGCTCTTTGGCCTCGTCCATTTTCAACTCCGCTACACGCTGTTCGCTACGGGCTGCTTTCAGGGTATGGCCGCGGTCGTTCCAGTGGAAGATGGGAACGTTAATAGCCACACCTACACTCCAGTCGCCGCCAAAGTTCTCCGTTAACCCGTTGTAGGGGTTAGGATTAAAGAACATGTAGTTGGCCGTTAACCCAATATTGGGCATGTAACGCGATTTCCCGAGGTTTACACCCGATTTGGCAATGTTAATGGTTTGGTTCAGTGCCTCAATTTCAGGGCGACGTGCCAATGCCGAGTCGGTATAGTTCATTTGGGCAATGGGCTTCATGAGAGCGGGTAACGAGTCGGCAATTAAAATATCGGTATTTAGTGGTAATCCTACCTGTTGGCAAAGAGCCATTTTGGATAGGGTTAGTCTGTTTTGCGCTTTCAGCAGGTTTAGCTCGGCTTTGTTTTTCTTTACATTTACCTTGAGTAGGTCGTTCTTGATGATAATGCCTTCGGCATAGTAGTTTTCAAGGTCGTTGTTGAGCTTTTCGAGCAGGGCAATGTATGCTTGAACCAGTTTTACCTTTTCGGCTACTGCTGCAACACGCCAGTACGATTCCTCGGTCTTGTATAGTACCTCGGTACGTTCGGCTTCGCTTTGTGCCTGGGCTAACCTCTCGCCATATTTTGCTATGCGGTAGGTTTCCCTTATTTTACCGCCAGTAAATATGGGTTGGGTAAGGTTAACACCGGCCACGTAGACATTCTTATTCCCAAGTTCAGCCTTATCTTTTGGCAGCCAGGTATATCGCTGAAAAAGCGGATTCCCTTCGTTATCGGTATAGGGTTGTCCGGTGCCCGGGTCAATGGCAAAGGTGCTACCAAACACAGCTGGGTTAAAGTTGGGGTTAGGTGTACCGTCGGGGAGGGTTGGGCTAAGGATTGTGCTGTTAAGCCCGCCCGTTACCGGGTCAATGGCCGTGTAGGGTATTACCGGAAGCATCAAGTCCTTGTCGAGAAGGCTAAACTTCTTATTGGTGCGGGTATAAAGCCCGTTTGCGCTAATGCTTGGAAGGAACTGAGTTTGTGCTGAGCGCTTTAAAGCTCCTGCCACCTCAACTTGCTTATCGGCAATTAAAACCTTCTGGTTATGCTCCAGTGCCATTTGGCGGCACTGGTCAAGCGTAAGCACCTGCTGTGCATGGGCTACATTCTGTGTTAGCAGCCATGTAGTAAGTGAAAGACTTAACTTTAATCGGTTCATAGTGTTTATATTTTTAACGTTTTACAATTCCAAAGAATAGGATATCAAGCATATCGTCGATAACCATGTTCAAGCTTTCTACCCCCATGGTTGAGGAAACCAGTGGAATCTCCAAGCCTTTCATGGCCGTAACTATTGCTAAAGCCGATAGGTTTAAATCCTTCACCTTAAGCTCGCCTTTGTTCGTACCCTCCTCAAGTATCTGTCTAACAATGGTTATTTCCTCGTCGTCGTACTTTTTCCTGAACTTTTCGGTAAGTTCTAGGTTCATCAGGTCGTCGTTCTTTAGGATTTCCATGTAGTTTGACAGCTGCTTGATGAGGTCCATGCGCATCTTAACATAGGTACGAAGTTTTTCGGTTACGGGCTGTGCGCTATCGAGTATCTCTTTGACCTTTACCCTGAGCAGGTCGGCTTCACGGTCAACCACAGCCTGAAATATCTCCTCCTTTCCCTTGAAGTAGTAGTATATGGAGCTCTTTCCCATTCTTAGGGCTCGGGCAATATCTTCCATCGATGTTTTCTTAAAGCCGTACCGGCTGAAAACTTCGGTGGCTGTGCTTATTATGTTCTCGCGCATCCCTTTGTGGCTATCTTCTAACTGGTTCATATTAACTAAATTAGAATATTCGACCAAAAATCTAAAACGTTCCAAAATTACTATACGGAGGTAATCATCTCCTAAAATATTCGACTAAATTGTATTAAAATTCGAAAAAATTTATATGTGAAAGAATTTCAGGGTAATAACAATTCGAATAAATATTTGAAAAAATCGTATTAAAATGATAGCTGGTGCAGGCGTTTAGCAGCGATATTTCAATATGCAAACGATTACATATTGATAGAAGTCATTTTTTATTGATAACTTTACGGGTACTTTTATGGCTGTGAATATTGTATAGGAATAGAAATTTAAACCAAAACATAAGCACTATGGACGTTAAGGAAATGGTTAAACAACACAAGATGCTGACCCAGTGGCAGTACGAGTGGAAACCGCTTTACCGCGGCTACACCGATAAAACCTTGTATATTAATGTTGGAATTAACGAGGTTAAGGAAAAGCCTGTACCCCCAATCATGAAGGAAAAGTTTATTGGTGGAAAGGGATACGACCTACGTCTTTTGTGGGACGCAACCAAACCCGATACCAAATGGAACGACCCCGAGAACGAGATTGTAATCTCATCGGGTCCCATTGGCGGCATCACCCAGTACTCTGGTACTGGTAAATCAATTGTTTGTACCATCTCGCCACAAACCGATATTGTTATCGATTCAAACGTTGGTGGTTTCTTTGGCCCATTCCTTAAATTTTCAGGTTTCGATGCGTTGGAAATTCAGGGTAAGGCTAAAAATGATGTAATCATTTACATCGATGGCGTTGACCATAAGGTTGAGATTTTTGAGGCTCCAGCCGAGCCACTCGATAGCCATATCCTTGGCGAGGTGTTGAGCAAAATGTTTGCCAAGGACGAGGCCGATAAAAAGAACATCGGTATTGTTTCAACCGGCAATGCCGCCGACCATAGCCTGATTGGCATGCTAAACTTCACCTTCTACGATCCCAAGCGTAAGTGCATTCGCCTTAAACAGGCTGGTAGGGGTGGTATTGGTACCGTGTTCCGCGATAAGAAAATTAAAGCCATTGTATGTAAGATATCTGGCGTAAAAGGTAACCTCAACAATGTGGCTGACCTTGAGGCTATTGCCGAGCGTGGTCGCCGCTTTAACCGCGAAATCCGCGAGCTTGACGATAAGCAATGCCAGATGCGCAGCAAGGGTACAGCCCACCTGGTTGAGATTATGAACGATTACGACCTGCTCCCAACCCACAACTTTCAATACGGCTCACACAAGGATGCTTATAAGATTCACTCCGACGTTTGGAAAAGCTACTTCACCCAGGGCGTTCCCGATGGTTGCTGGATTGGCTGCAACATGAGCTGTGCCAAGGGTGTGGACAAATTCGAGATTAAAACCGGACCCTACAAGGGCCAAAAGGTTATTGTTGATGGGCCTGAATACGAAACCGCAGCCGGTTTGGGCTCCAACAGCGGAATATTTGACCCTGAGTATGTTATTGAGGCAAACTTTTACTGCGATACCTACGGTATTTGCACCATTACCTGGGGTACCACCATGGCATTCATCATGGAGTGCTACGAGCGTGGCATACTGAACAAGGAGCATACCGGTGGCCTCGAGCTTAAATTTGGTAACAAGGATGCAGCCCTTGAGCTGCTCCATCAGGTAGCCCGTGGCGAGGGCTTTGGTAAGCTTGCCGGTATGGGTGTTAAAAAGCTCAAAGAGTACTTTGTTAAGGAATACGGCGCCGATGAGAAGTTCCTGAACGACATTGCCATGGTTAACAAAGGTCTGGAGTACAGCCAGTACGTTTCAAAGGAATCGTTGGCACAGCAGGGTGGCTACGCCATGACCAACAAGGGCCCACAGCACGACGAAGCTTGGCTCATTTTCATGGATATGGTTAACAACCAAATCCCAACTTTTGAAGATAAAGCCGAAGCGTTGCACTACTTCCCCATGTTCCGCACATGGTTTGGCCTTCAAGGCCTTTGCAAGCTACCCTGGAACGACATTGAGCCCGAAAACAACGCTGAGACCGATGAGCCGGCTAAGGTTCCCGAGCACGTAGATAACTACGTTACCATTTATAACGCCGTAACCGGAAGCAATATTGATAAGCATGAGCTTATCCGCCAGAGCGAACGCGTTTACAACTTCCAACGCATTTTCAACATTCGCCGTGGTTATGGCACCCGCAAATACGATGCTCAGCCCTACCGTGCCGCAGGCCCGGTAACCAAGGAGGAATACCTAAGCCGCGAGGAACGCTACGATAAGCAGCTCAAAGAGCAGGTAGGTGTTGACCCCACTACCATGACCCTTGAGGAGAAGATGGCTGCTCTACGCAAGTACCGCGAAGATCGCTACGAGCAACTGCTCGATGCCGTTTACTATCGCCGCGGCTGGAACAAGAATGGTGTGCCCACCGTTGATCACCTCAAGAAGATTGGTATGGATTTACCCGAGCTAATTGAAGTGGTAAAACCATTGCAGTAATACACTCACCTAACCAAACCTAACCAAATCCCCCCGGAACCTAAACAGTCCGGGGGAATTTTTTATATTTATTGCTATCCGCTGAAAAAAAACTCTAACCGAAGCACTGTGTTAAAAAATACAACCGGGTAATAAATATGGGTGGAGTAGCATTTTTTTATGGGGGATATCCAGTTGAAAAATTTAATCGCCATAATTCTATCTACTTGTCACAGAAATCCTGGCTTATGAAAAGATTTCGTTTGTCAACTTGGCAATAGACAAAATCAATTTTGCATTTGGGCTTAACCCTTACCCTTGAGATTTATCGCTTACAATCAAATTAACAGGGGGAGTTGTTCGTGAAGTGGAATTGAACTCAGCTGGTTCAGGTGATGGTTGACGATTGTTGGTTGATAGTGCGAGGGTGCCCCGTTCTCTTACGTCATGCTGAGCTCCTGATATATCGGGATAGACTCCGTCGTTGCATCTCATTGCACTTTTAAACCTTTTTTCCTTTTCGAATGATTTTCCCTAAAATCGCTCTTTGCCATACTTTTCCTTTTGCTATGCACAGATTCATTCTGGCTCATTGGTTAAAGCAATTCGTGCATCGCAAAATACTTAGAATACTCCAATACCAAACGTTAAAAACCTGGGTTAACCCTATTTGTCCCTATAGGGCGATTAGTAGAGTGAACGCACGCGTCAGGATACGCGCGCTATCTAAAGTTGATGGTTCTTAGTATTAGTACACTAAACTTCGAACCTTTACCCTTTATACTTAATCCTTTTTTCCTTGAACTCCGCAGAACGGAGCAGGCTCTTGAATCCCGCTATTGCGGGACAGGTTCCCGCTAATGCGGGACAGGTTCTGAAATCTTGAATCATAAAACTCAACCCCCGCTTCGCTGCATAAATCACTTTTTTTCCTACTTTTACTTGCTTAAAAGATTAAATGTTATGCTTTATGGACAAGAAAGATATTCTTTCGAAAAAAATACTTGGCGGTGTTGCGTACGACCGCATGGTAGCATTTTGGAATTTTAAATCGCGATCGGTGGTTGCGCTTTATGGCACCTTCGATGTTTTTCACCCTTCAGTTTTTGAGTTTATCAGCTTTGCAGCTGAAATGGGGCAGGAATTGGTGGTTGGCGTTAAGCCCGATGCCGATGTTAAACGCGAAAAGGGCGAAGAGTTCCCGGTTTACACCCAGGGACAAAGGGCTGCCATGGTTTCGGCTCATCAGCTGGTATCGGCAGTGCATATTTGCGACGAAGGTATTGATGAGTTCCTGCGTCGAACAAAGCCATCCGTTGCAGTTTGTTGCGCCCATACATCCGATGCCGATAAAAAAGCCCTTGAGGTGGTTAAGGAATGGAACGGACGTGTTAAGATTTTTACCGACAGCACAGCAGGTAACGACGATATCATTACAAAATATAAATAAGTGGCTAAAACTAAAAGCGTTTACGTTTGTCAGAACTGCGGAGCCGAGTCGGTTAAATGGCTGGGGCGTTGCCCTTCGTGTAACGAGTGGAATACCTTTGTGGAGGAGCGCATTACCAAGGAAACAAAGAACCGTGCAGGGTTGGTTGATGTTTCACGAAATGCCATTCCAAAACCGCTCAAGGAGATTGAGACCAGCAACGAGAAACGCATCGATACCCGGGTGGGTGAATTAAACCGTATTCTGGGCGGAGGCATTGTTCCCGGATCGATACTCCTGCTGGGTGGTGAGCCTGGCATTGGTAAATCCACACTGGCTTTACAGCTTGCCTTGGGCATGAATCACCAAAAGGTACTATACGTATCGGGTGAGGAGAGTGCCCGGCAGGTGAAAATCCGTGCCGATAGGATCAATCCAGCCAATCAGGATTGCCTTATACTTAACGAAACGCTTTTGGAGAACATACTCACCCAGATTGAGAATGTACAGCCCGATTTGGTGGTAATCGATTCCATTCAAACACTTTACACCGATACCATTGAGTCGTCGCCCGGGAGTGTTTCGCAGATTCGCGAGACGGCTGCCGCGCTTTTGCGCTACGGAAAAACATCGGGCGTTCCGGTAATACTCATTGGGCATATCACCAAGGATGGGAGCATAGCTGGTCCTAAGGTGCTTGAACACATTGTTGATGTGGTATTGCAGTTTGAGGGCGATCAGAATTACCTGTATCGGATCTTACGATCGTCGAAGAACCGATTTGGCTCCACATCGGAGATAGGCATTTTTGAAATGCAAAGCAGCGGACTGGTTGAAGTAACCAACCCTTCGGAGATATTGCTTTCGCACCGCGATGAACAGTTCAGCGGCATTGCTGTGGCTGCCACCATCGATGGGGCAAGGCCTTTCCTTATCGAAACGCAGTCGCTGGTTAGTACGGCGGTTTACGGTACACCACAACGTTCCACTACGGGCTTTGACCAGCGTAGGCTGAACATGTTGCTGGCCGTACTCGAGCGACGCGCTGGGTTTAGGCTTGCTAACAAGGACGTATTCCTGAATATAGCCGGGGGGCTTAAAGTTAGCGATCCGGCCATTGACCTTGCCGTTATTGCAGCCATACTCTCGTCAACCCTCGATGTGCCAATACCCGGAACAACCTGCTTTTCTGCCGAGGTGGGACTTTCGGGCGAGATTCGCCCGGTGAACCGCCTCGATCAACGTGTGGCCGAGGCAAATAAGTTGGGAATGACCCGGATGTTTGTATCGCGGTACAACACAAAAGGGATCGACAATGGTGGTAAGAGCTGCAAGATTGTACCCATTGGGAGGATTGAGGAGCTGGTTCGACACCTGTTTGGGCGTGAAAAGGTTGACTAATAGTTTGTGATATGAGAATAGCAGTTATTGGTTTTGGCGCTGCGGCCATTGGCTTGCTCGAGAAATTGAAGGACTCCAACCACGAGGTGCATGTGTTTGAGAAAAGTAACGATATTTATTCATCGAGTATATCCGGTATCCGCGCCGATGGTAAGCTGTTCGTTTCATCCGAGATGGGAGGTGAGATTTATATCGACCCCATTCTCCAGCGCAGATTTGTGGAGTACTACATCAACTTTACCGATAAAAGGGAGGTTGAAACCGGAAACTCATTTGCCTCGGAAGATTACTACCGGAAATTCTACGAAAAGGGCTTTCTGCCCATCTCATCGCAATTCTTCCACATTGGAACCGATCAGCTCAAGGAGGTTCTATTCAATTTTTACGATCAGTTCTGCAAATCGAAAAATATCCACTTTCATTTTAGCGCTGAAGTAACCGAGGTTAAGGAATTGCCCGAAGGGGTTTTAGTGAATGGCATCGAACGGTTCGATTTGGCAGTGGTTGCCGTTGGCCGGAGTGGCCATAAGCTCATTAACACCACCATATCGGCCTATCCGCATCTAATAAAGAACAACACCAAGGTTGATTTGGGTATCCGCTATGAGTTACCCAACCACATTGTGGATGAGATTAACCGCGAGATGTACGAGTTCAAAGTGAAGTATAAAGGCCGAACGGGCTATATGGTTCGTACTTTCTGCAACAATCCATCGGGGTTTGTGGTAACCGAAAACTATGGCGATTTCACCACAGTTAACGGCCATGCCAAGATGCGTGAGAAAAGCCGAAACACAAACTTTGCCGTACTGACATCGCTTGTGCTCACTGAGCCCTTCAACGATCCCATTGGCTATGGCTCCTACATTGCAAAGTTATCGAACCTTTTGGCGGGCGAGGGTAAGGTTATACTTCAAACCTACAGCCACTTTAAGGAATCGAAACGCACCAAGAACCTTTACCGGGTTCACCCAACCCTTGAGCCTGAGAAATTTATTTTGGGTGATATAAACCTGGCATTCCCCCGCAGAATCATTGAGAGCATCATCGATTTTATTGAGAACCTGAATACAGTAATTCCCGGAGTGGCCAATAACGATAATTTAGTGTATGCCCCCGAAATCAAGTTCTATTCCAACAGGCTGAATAACCAGATTTCGCAACACTTAAAGTTTATAGGCGATTGCTCAGGCGCAACCCGTTCCATAATCTACGCTACCGCACACGGTTACCTGATGGCCGAGGCCATTCTGTCCAATAATTTTGATGCCGATATCTGATGTTAAAGGTTTCCGATCTCACCGTTTCGTTTTCCGGTATACCTGTGGTTTCTGGGATAAGCTTTAGCTTGATGCCTGGCGAGATACTTGGATTTGTTGGCGAATCGGGATCGGGTAAATCGGTAACATCGCTAGCCCAAATGGGGCTACTTCCACCCAATGCGCGTATCGATAGTGGCACTGCCCTTTTCGATACCGGCGAGGGCGAGGTCGATTTATTCAATATCGATGATGAATCGCATCGACGCATCAGGGGGCATGGCATTGCCATGATTTTTCAGGAGCCACAAACCAGTCTTAACCCTTCCATGCTTTGCGGGAAACAGATCCTGGAGGCTGTTGAGCTGCATACCAATCTTAGGGGCGCAAAGGCTAAAGAGCGATGCATGCAGCTGCTTGCTGAGATGCAGCTACCCAATACGGCAAAGGTTTACCGCAGTTACCCGCATCAGCTTAGCGGTGGGCAAAAGCAGCGGGTAATGATTGCCATTGCTCTTGCTGGTAATCCTCGCATACTCATTGCCGATGAGCCAACCACCGCCTTGGATGTTACGGTTCAAAAGAGCATTTTGCAGCTACTGAAAGATATCCGTCAAAGGCATCAGATTAGCATAATTTTCATTACCCATGATTTGGCTGTGGTTTCTGAAGTAGCCGATAGGGTAATGGTTATGCAGCAGGGAAAACTGGTGGAGCAGGGTAGTGTTGAGGCAATTTTCAGCAACCCTCAGCACCCATATACCCTTAGGCTCATTGAGTATCGTAAACGGTTAAATCAACCCGTAGAGGAGAACGAATCTGCCGTGGAGGCCGAACCCATTTTCCGTGTAAGTTCAATAAATGTAGAATACCCTAGCAACAGCTGGTTTAAAAAGGGATTTAGGGCAATCAGCAATGTTTCGTTTGCCCTGTTCAAAGGCGAAACCTTAGGTTTTGTAGGTGAGTCGGGCTCAGGAAAAAGTACTCTTGGGCGCGCCCTTTTAAGATTAATCGATTCTCAAAGTGGCTCCATCGATTATCAAGGTAAACCTTTGAATACGCTAAGGGGTAACGAATTGTTGAAGTTTAGGCGTGAGGTTCAACTTATTTTCCAAGATCCATACTCATCGTTGAACCCCCGATTAACCATTGGGCAGGCTCTGATGGAGCCTTTTATCTATCATCGCTTGGGTGGAAAAGAGGATGCCCGGAAGGCAGTTGAAGAACTGCTACAAAAGGTCAATTTACCGGTTGATAGCATGAACCGTTATCCCCATGAGTTTTCCGGTGGGCAAAGGCAAAGGATAGTCATTGCCCGCGCATTGGTACTTAACCCCAAAATTCTGGTTTGCGACGAAATTCTTTCGGCTCTCGATGTATCCACTCAAGCCCAGATGCTTGAACTGCTTCAGGAGTTAAAAAAGGGAATGGGATTAACCTATCTTTTTATCTCCCACGATTTATCGGTAGTGCGAAGTATATGTTCTAGGGTAATTGTTTTAAAAAGAGGCAGAATAGAAGAACAAGGGTCTGCCAAGGTAATACTTAGTAGGCCTCAAAGTGCTTATACTCAATTACTTATTGATGCGATTCCTGGTAAATCGCTTTAGTAGATTTCAATTTCGTTTATCTCGTAACTAGCTTCGTCCTCACAGTTAATGCTTACATTGCCAGGGAGCAATGGTTTTTGCCAGTCGTCGGTTGGCAAAATGCCAAGCGAGGTGTCAGCGTAAACCTTCTGCATGAATAAACCAAAAATAGGAAGGGCCATGTTAGCACCTTGCCCCAAGGCAAGACTTTCGAAGTGAACTGAACGGTCTTCGGCACCCGTCCAAACACTAGCAACAAGGTTGGGCGTAATGCCCATAAACCAACCATCGGAGTGGTTCTGGGTTGTTCCCGTTTTGCCTCCCATTCTACCCGGTAGTTGAAACTTGTAGCGTAACCGAACCCCGGTTCCTTGGTTTACTACACTTTCAAGCAGGTTAATCATTAGGTAAGCAGTTTGCTCGCTAATGGCTTCGTTCTTCTTGGTGTTGAAGGTAGCTAGTACATTTCCGTTTTTATCCTCAATACGGGTAACAAATATTGGTTCTACCTGAACGCCCTTATTCACAAAAGTTCCGTACGCACCAACCATTTCGTAAAGGCTAAACTCAAATGTACCAAGTATTATTGAGGGTACAGGTTCAATATTACTCTTTATGCCAAGTTGATGGATCATTTCAACAGCAGCACTAGGGGAAAACTGTTTCATGATCCATGCAGAGATATTGTTCACGGAGTTCGATAGGCCCCACTTTAGGGTAACCATTTGGCCGTCGAACTTGGACCTACCGGAGTTTTTGGGAGCCCAAATGGTATCGCCCACAACAAAGGTATGAGTAACGTTGGGAACTTTGGTGCAGGGCGAATATCCCTCCTGCATGGCAAGGGTGTATAGAAAAGGTTTGATGGTTGACCCCACCTGGCGTTTACCCTGGCGGACCATGTCGTACTTAAAGTGTTTAAAGTCAGGGCCTCCAACGTAAGCTTTAACATGGCCGTTATGCGGATCCATTGCCATAAAACTCGAGCGGAGGAATCGTTTATAGTAGCGTATGGAATCGAGTGGCGACATTATGGTGTCGCGTTCACCCTTCCACGAGAATACCCGCATGGGTATCTTTTTGTTAAAGTTAGCCATGATGCTATCGCGTGAGGCACCCGAAGCCACAAGCCCCCTATACCTTTGGGTTTGACGCATTGCCAGGTAAATAATGTGGTCGGCTTGCTTTGGGGTAATATCGTAGAAAATCCTTCCCCCACGAGCCTTAATCTCCTTATCGAGTGCCGGTTGGAGGTCGTTTTTAAGGTGGTCAGTAAGAGCCTCTTCGGCATAATGCTGCATGCGCGAGTTTATGGTGGTATATATTTTTAACCCATCGGTGTACACATTATAAGGAGTGCCATCGGGCTTAGTGTTCTTATTGCACCATCCGTAAAGCGGATTGGTTTCCCAAAGCAGCGAATCTTCCTTATACATCTGTTTCGACCAGTAACGCTTAGGGTTAGGCTTTGAGGCCGTCATAAATAATCGCAGCATCTCCCTAAAGTAGGTGGCAGTACCCTGGTTGTGATTCTGCAATTTATATTTGAGCATAATGGGCAGCTTTGAAATGGAATCGAACTGTTGCTGGGTAATGTAGCCATATTTTCGCATTTGTTTAAGCACTACATTTCGCCGATATTCTGCATTTTCAGGGTTTCGTACTGGGTTGTAGCGGGTTGGAGCATTAACAATCCCAACAAGTAGTGCGGCTTGCTCAATGGAAAGTGAATCGGGGGTTGTATCGAAAAAGGTTTTGGCTGCTGCTTTAATCCCAAATGCATTGCTTCCGAACTCTACCACATTGAGGTACATGGCGGCTATTTCATCCTTGGTGTAGTTCCGCTCTAACTTTACAGCCGTTATCCACTCCTTGAATTTTGTTATAACCAGCTTAGCTGTTCTTACAAATACATTCTGCTTACCTGAAATATCGCGTGGGAAGAGGTTCTTGGCAAGCTGCTGCGTTATGGTACTCCCTCCTCCGGCCGATCGTTGGGCAAAAAGAACCGTTTTGAACATTACGCGCCCTAGTCCCTTAAAGTCGATTCCGCTATGGTTATGGAATCGTACATCTTCGGTGGCAATCAGTGCATTAATTACATTGGGCGAAATTTCATTGTAATCAACAAAACTTCGGTATTCCTTGTAAATGTTGCCAAGCACTATGTTATCATCGGATATTACTTCTGAAGCTACGTTGCTTTTGGGGTTTTCGAGTTCCTTAAAGGTTGGCAATGGCCCAAAGAATTCCAGGCCAATCAGAATAAATGTTGTAACAACAAGAAGGAAGCCGAATGCCATTGCTCCCCAAAACAAGGTTTTGAACTTTTGAATTGTTGCAGGATCGTTTAGCTTCATCCTTACAAAATGTTTTGAGTTAATACTGATATGTTTTTTAGGCGGTTAACCTTGAGGTCAATATAATTGGAAACTTTATGGGTTTCGGTTTGTGTCAGTCAAACATATAGCAATTCGGCGTAAAGTTAGTAAAATATGAATGCAAAACTGCTGCATAAATTTTTGATGAAGTCACAAGTGCCTCACAAATAAACAGAAAATCAATAAAAAAAAATTAAAGTACTATTGATTAACATAATTTTGTCCAAACCGTATCAATTTCTTTACTTTGTGCCAATCTTAACTATAATTATAAAGGTATGATACCTAACCTCGTAATAGTTGAGTCGCCCGCCAAAGCTAAAACTATCGAAAAGTTTTTGGGGAAAGATTTTGTGGTAAAATCTAGTTTTGGCCACATTCGCGACCTTTCAAAAAATAAACTTGGTGTTGACATTAAAAAGAACTATAAGCCTCAGTACATCGTTAGCGACGATAAGAAGAAGGTGGTTGAGGAGTTGAAGAAAGCAGCCGAACAAGCCCAAACAGTTTGGTTAGCTTCCGATGAAGACCGTGAAGGGGAAGCCATTGCCTGGCATCTGGCCGAAGTGCTTAAGCTCGACCCCAAAAAAATCAAACGTATTGTTTTTCACGAAATCACCAAGAATGCCATTCAGCAGGCCATTCAAAATCCCCGCTCCATTGACGAGAACCTTGTTAGCTCCCAGCAGGCCCGAAGGGTGCTGGATAGACTGGTTGGCTTTGAAATATCGCCCATACTGTGGAAAAAGGTGAAACCTGCACTCTCGGCAGGTCGTGTACAATCGGTTGCCCTTAGACTCATTGTGGAGCGCGAGAGGGAAATTATAAACTTTAAAAGCACGTCGTTCTTTAAGGTTATTGCCGATTTTGATGCCCAAACCCCTTTTAAAGCCGAGCTATCGGAAAAGTTAAGCAATGTCGACAAGGTCAAAAAATTCCTTGAGCATTGCAAGGATGCAACATTTAAAGTACTCGATGTAGTAAAAAAACCTGCCAAGAAATCGCCCCCACCTCCATTTACCACATCTACCCTTCAGCAGGAGGCAAGCCGTAAGTACGGCTTTTCAGTTTCCCAAACCATGACCCTAGCCCAAAAACTCTACGAGGCAGGTCACATTACCTACATGCGTACCGATTCGGTAAACCTTTCCGATTTGGCATTGGCTACTACCCGTGATGTGATATTAAAGCAATATGGTGAGAAGTACTCCCATACCCGCCAGTACAAAACCAAAACCAAGGGTGCACAGGAAGCCCATGAGGCTATTCGGCCCACTTATATCGACAAGGAAAAGGTTCCAGGTTCCACCGCCGAGCAAAAACTTTACGATCTAATCCTTAAGCGCACCATTGCCTCACAAATGAGCGATGCCAAACTGGAACGAACCACCATAACCATTGAGGTTTCAGGATCAAAGTACCAATTTGTTGCGTCGGGCGAGGTTATCATCTTCGATGGTTTCCTTAAAGTTTATAATGAATCAACCGACGACAATAATGAAGAGGGCGGCAAGGATATTTTACCACTAGTAAAGGCTGGCCAAATGCTTGAACCCAAGCTGATTGCAGCAATGGAGAGGTTTACCCAACGCCCAGCACGATATACCGAGGCAAGTTTGGTAAAGAAACTCGAAGAACTCGGAATTGGTCGCCCTTCGACCTATGCACCAACCATATCTACCATTATTGCCAGAGGTTATGTAGTTAAGGAGGATAGACCCGGCGTTGAGCGCTCTTACCAAAGCCTTACCCTTAAACAGGGCAAAATTAACCAAACCCAAAAGGTTGAGGTTACCGGAGCCGAAAAGGCTAAGCTTTACCCAAGCGATATTGGCATTGTGGTAAACGATTTTCTGGTTGAGTACTTCTCCGATATTGTAAACTATAGCTTTACTGCACAGGTTGAGGCGAAATTCGACGAGATTGCCGTTGGAAAGTTGGATTGGACTAAAATGATTGATGAGTTCTATAAACCCTTTCACGATAACGTACTGAAAACCGAGAAGGAATCGGATTACACCAAAGGGGAAAGGGTTTTAGGAACCGACCCTGCAACGGGAAAAACTGTTAGCGTTCGAATTGGCCGCTATGGCCCCGTTGTTCAACTTGGCGGTAATGACCCCAATAGTGAGGAAAAACCTCAGTATGCCAGTTTGTTGAAGGGGCAGTTGATCTCAACCATCACCCTGGAGGAGGCTTTAACCTTATTTAAACTCCCACGCAACCTTGGCAATTTCGAAGGCAAAGAGGTTGTGGTGGCCGTTGGCCGTTTTGGCCCTTACGTTCGCCACGATGGTAAGTTTTACTCACTTAAAAAGGATGATAACCCTTTAACAGTCCATTTAAACAGAGCCATTGAGATTATTGAAGAGGGTAGATTAAAAGAAAAACAAAGGGTAATTAAAACCTTTACTGAAGATCCTGAACTTATGGTGCTTAATGGCAGGTGGGGACCATATATTTCAAAAGGTAAAAGCAATTATAAAATTCCCAAAGGAACTATCGTAGCGGAGTTAACCTATAACGACTGCTTTAAAATAATTGAAGAATCTGAAAAAAAGGAAACTACAGCCAAGAAAGGCACAAAAACCACCAAAAAGAAATAGTTTTCCTCATGCTGGCAAATGAACTTATAGCATACCTTGAACCTTCCGATGTAACGGGCATTTACCCTTTTGCAGAAAAAAAGTATTGTTTCGGCAACCAAGTGATAAACCTACACGACCACCCCGATTCTCCTATTCGCCCGAGTGATATTTTTATTGTAGGTATTGATACTGATTCGGCAACAAACATACGTCAGATGCTGTGGGGGCTTAGTTCCATCCCTTATTCAAAGGGGAAAGTGTTTGATGCGGGTAATATTCCTGCAACTCTTACGCTAGCCCAGCAGTATCAAGTTGTGGAGTCAATTTCGGCAATTATTGCCGAATCAAAGTCACACCTCATTCTTTTAGGTGGCTCACAGGAATTCTTATCAAAGGTTTATGCCGGTTGGAAGCAATGCCAGAACTTCATTCGAATGGCTATTATTGACAGTAAAATTGATTGGGATGGAAACCTCACCGATTTTCATCACAACAACTTTGCTAACACATTAATGGATGAGCCCTATGAGAAAATGCTCGATTTAAGTTTTATTGGTATTCAGGGATATTTTACTCCACAGCACACCCTACAAAAGGTGTTGCGCCGTAAGCATGATTACATTAGGCTAGGCAACTTGCGCGGTAACATTCGCGAGGCCGAACCCACACTTTCTGATGCTAATCTGGTTAGTATTGATATGGCAGCCGTTCGTGATTCCGATGCCCCTGGAACATCAGTTGTTAATCCAAATGGACTCTATGCTGAGGAGATTTGTATGCTTTCCCGTTATGCCGGCATTGGACAGAATAGTAAGTTCTTTGGCATTTGCGGATTTAAATCTAAAGCACCTGAACAAACCATTATGCTTGCTGCACAGGTGCTTTGGCACTATATTGAAGGGGTCTCGCATCGCAGAACCGATAATCCCATCAAAAACTTACCCCATAATAAGAAGTATGTTGTAAGCACTGAAGTGCAGAATGTTGAAATGATATTTTTTAGAAGTGAACTTTCCGAAAATTGGTGGTTTGAGCTTCCCGTAAATAATAAAAAGAAATTGTTGCGGGGGAAATTATTAGTACGGTGTAATGCATCCGATTATACCCAGGCACGCAACGGGGAGATCCCTCAACGTTGGTTGCGGTGGTTTCAGAAAGCACAAAAAATTTGATTTAACCGGGTACCAATTGGCTAACACTTTTCTGCATTAAATCCTATTTTTTGGAACGTTCAAAAAAAAACTGCTTAAAAGGTAACCCCAGCAAGTCAAAGCGGGTATAATGCATTACTATTACTTTTGTTAACATATTTTGTTAATAAATTTGTATAGATACAAAATTTTTACTTACTTTACTTTTCGGTTCAAGTAGGCAAACTAATTTTAAAAACTATCAATGAGAGTATTTGGGAAACGTTTATTTGCTGCTACACTTAGCATTTTGCTGTCGTCGTTTGTGTTCGGACAGCAAGATCCTCAGTTCAATCAAATACTCTTTAACCCCTTAACAATTAATCCAGGATACGCAGGAAGTCAGAACAACATGATAAGTGCTGGATCCATTAGCCGTATCCAGTGGGCCGGTTTTGGCGAAGGCGCACCCTTAAGCAATGCCTTAGGCATTAATGCTCCCATATCGCCCTTTGGATTCAAGAGCGGGGTAGGGTTGAGTATCCTGAACGATAGCTATGGGTTTAACAACGACCTTGGCATCAACATTGCCTATGCTGCTCGCTTTAAGTTTAAATTGATTAATGGCGATTTAGGATTTGGTGTTGGTGCTGGGTTTGTAAATAATAAACTCGACCCAAAATGGAATTTTCCGGTTGGTGGTGGCGATGACGCAATCCCTGACCAAAAGGAAAGTTCAATCAACTTCGACCTTAGCGCAGGGCTATACTATAATACAGAGCTCATGTTCTTTGGGTTCTCAGCGCTGCATCTAAACGAAACCAAAACTAACAAGGCAGCATTGCCTGCACGGTATACCCGTCAGTACTATATAACAGGTGGGTATGTTGTTAATTTCCCAAACCCCACCTGGCAGTTTGAGCCATCGGTAATTATTCATAGCGATTTAAAATCAAGTAAATTATCGCTTAATTCCATTGTCCGATACAATAAAAAGGTATGGGGTGGCGTTTCTTACCGTGTGGGTGAGGCAATTACCGGATTGGTTGGTTTTGAACTTTTTAATGGTATTAAGTTTGGGTATGCTTATGAGTTTAGTACAAGTAAAATTAGTAAGTACAACAACGGTTCCCACGAGTTTTTCATGGGGTATAATTTCCAGCTAAAAAAGGAAAAACCACCCCAACAGTATAAAAGTTTGAGATTTTTGTAACAATTTTTTACAATTGAACGAAAAAATTACGTTATTTGCCTAATAAACGATGCCTCATGAAAAAATTTCTCTCCATAGGTATTTTGGCGTTTTTACTTTATGGTTGTGGACCTGGTAATACTGGCGAGTTAACAGGTGTACGAGGACGTAAAAGTTTCAGTGAGCCCCAACCGCTGGGTATGGTTTTCATTCCCATGGGGTCATTTACGCTGGGTAGCAACGACCAGGATGTTGCCTGGGGAATTAATGCCCCAACCAAAACTGTTTCGGTTGATGCTTTCTGGATGGATCAAACTGAAATTACCAATAACCAGTACCGGCAGTTTGTTTACTATGTACGCGACTCAATAGGACGCCGTTTGCTTGGTGAAATAAACGACGAATTCCTAATAACCGAGGACCAATTTGGTAATCCTCTGGATCCACCTGTTCTCAACTGGGATATCCCAATTGACATGGAGGATGAGGAGCAACTCGAAGCCCTCGGTGCACTTTACTACTCCAAGGAGGATGAATTGTTTGGAAGGAAAGAGATTGATACCCGTAAACTGTTCTTCGAGTACTACTGGATTGATATTAAACAAGCAGCTCAAAAACGGAACCGCTATAACTACGAAACTCTCAGCTATGACCAGGGTGAGGTTATAAATAGCCTAGGAGAGAAGGTTAAGGTTGATAACCGCCAGAGTTTTATCATGCGCGATAAGGTAAATGTTTACCCCGATACTCTTTGCTGGGTAGCTGATTTTACCTATGCATTTAACGAACCCTATACTAATAGTTACTTCTGGCATCCAGCTTTCGACAATTATCCAGTAGTTGGTGTTACCTGGAAGCAGGCCACAGCTTTCTGTATTTGGAGAACTCAAACACTCAATAAGTTTCTTGCCCCTAGGGGAATTACCATTCAGGATTACCGCCTACCTATCGAAGCTGAGTGGGAGTATGCTGCCCGTGGCAATCTGAATCACAGCATGTACCCATGGGGGGGGCCTTACACCCGCAACTTGGAAGGTTGCTTCCTTGCCAATTTCAAACCTCTCCGTGGAAACTACGTTGACGACGGCGGGTTAATTCCACTCCCTGTTGGCACATACGAACCAAACGATTATGGACTATACGATATGGCCGGAAACGTTGCTGAGTGGACATCCAACGCCTATGATGAAAGCGCTTACTCTTTTATTCACGATATGAACCCCGATTATAAGTATAACGCAAAACCATCTGATTTACCAGCACTAAAGCGAAAGGTGGTTCGTGGTGGTTCGTGGAAAGATATCAGTTACTTCCTTCAGGTTGGTTCACGTACCTATGAGTATCAGGACTCAGCCAAGTCTTATATTGGTTTCCGTTGTGTTCGTTCTTATCTCGGGGCTAATTAGAAACGGTGTATTTTACTTTTGAAAACTTTACAGTTATGAAGATTAGCATAGAAGAAATTGTAACATCCAGGAAATGGAAAACCTTTATGAAGTACCTTTACGGATGGGGTGCTTCGGTGGTAATTCTTGGTGCACTTTTCAAAATTCTTCACCTGAAAGGTGCCGGTACCATGCTTTTCCTAGGGATGGGTACGGAATCCATAATATTCTTCTTCTCCGCTTTTGAGCCAATTCACGAGGAGGTGGACTGGACGCTTGTATACCCTGAGTTAACTGGAATGTCCGATGAAGAGGAAATTTCAGGATATCGACGTTCCAGAAACCAAGGCCTTTCTGCTGAGGATGTTCAACAAATTATTACTTCTGTGCTGGCGTCATTACCTGCTGGTTCTGCTGTCGCTGCTCCTGCATCAACTCGTGCATCTGCTCCTGTAACCGCAGCTCCTGTTTCACAAACTGTTGCAGCAGGTGTTCCTGGTGCTCTTATTTTTACCGAGAAATTCAACAAAATGCTTGAAAATGCCGAAATCAGCCCTGCTTTATTTGATAAAGTAGGCGCAGGACTCAATAAACTCAGTGAAGCATCAAGTAAAATTGCCGATATTTCCAACTCAGTAACCGTTGTTAAGGATTTCAACGAAAAATTGACAAAAGCATCGGAGAGTGTTGGAACATTTACCCAAAACTACTCTCAGAGCGGGCAAGCTCTCAATGAGTCAATTAATGTTTTAAACCAAAATATTCAACAAGCTGCAAGTGTTATGTCCGAAAGCGGCAAAAACTTTATGGATGGTGTAAACCAATCAGTTAAGAACCTGGAGGCCGAACTTACTAATGCAGGACAAAAGGTAAGCGAACGAATAGTTGGTTCCGCAGAATCGGTTGCCGATAATCTAAAAGTTTCGGCCGATGAGTTGGCTAACACTTACAAGCAAACAGCATCGCAGGTTGCTACAACCTACCAACAGTTAGCTGACGCAATGCAGTTGAACGGAAATATCATTACCAATGGCAGTACAAATTATAAGGAACAGCTTGAACGTCTGAACAAGAATATGGCTGCTCTGAATGCAGCGCATGAACTGCATCTGCAGGAAACCAGCCAAAGACTCAAAGATGCTGAAAAGGTTTACCAGGGAGTAGATGGTATGGTTAAAAAACTTAATTTCACCATTGAAGAGACTGAAAAGTTCAGGTTGGCAGTTGAGAAGTTAAATAGCAATGTGGCTGCTCTTAATAATGTGTACGGCAACATGCTAACAGCAATCAATGCCTTATCAAATGGAAAGTAGCAGTTTAGCATTTTACAGCTTAAGATAGTTTTATGTCACACGGAAAAGAGACTCCCAGGCAAAAGATGATTGGCATGATGTACCTCGTGCTGACAGCTATGCTTGCGTTAAATGTATCCTCTGAGGTTCTGGAGGCCTTTGTTTTAGTTGACAATGGTCTATCGAGAACCACGGAGAACTACCGACTTAAAAACAAAAAACTTTACGATGAGTTTGCTGCGGCATACAGCATAAATCCTGTTAAAGTTGGACCTTATAAACAGAAAGTTGATCAGATCCAGCAAAAAGCCAGTGAGATAATGCAGTATGTTCAGGATTTAAAGATTGAAATCGTAAAGTCATCGGAAGGCAAAGATACTCCTGCCATTCAGAATGGTGAAATTATTACAGAACTTATTCAAGGGAAAAGTGATCTTGATAAAGCGGCTACAATACTCATCGGATTTGAGGGTAGTGGCAAGGCTAAGGTGTTAAAGAGAAAGTTAGAAGAATTTAGAGAGTATGTTGTTAGCTTAATCGATAAGGATAGAGCTCCGGAATTGGTCGAATCAATAGAAGGTATACTTAATACCGATGATCCTCCCGTTAAGGAAGATGGAACCCACAATACCTGGGAGAGTGCTCGATTTGAACATATTCCTTTGATTGCTGTAATCCCCCAGCTTACCAAGGTTCAGGTTGATATACTTAATGTGGAAGCTGAAATCCTGAATTACTTGATGGGAAGCATTGGAGCATCAGAATTTAAATTTAACAAACTATTTGCCACGGTTATCCCTAGTTCCAATATTATATTTCAGGGGAGCGAGTTCCGTGCCGAGATATTTCTTGCAGCTTCCGATACCACTCAGGTACCAAAAGTTTACCTTTGCCGTTACGATTCTGTATTCAATAGTGCAATCAATGGCTACGATTACCGTCCAATTGGTAATACCGAAGAAGTGCCTGTAAATAAATACGGTAGAGCTGTCCTGACCCGTAAAGCTACTTCAACAGGCGTTGTTAACTGGCAAGGTTTAATTGAGATGAAAGGGCCCGATGGGACAATTGTACGCCGTCCGTTTAAGCATTCCTATACAGTAATGCCACCAAACGTGGTAATTGCTCCTATTAAGATGAATGTGCTTTACCTGGGTGTAGAAAACCCTATAGAGATTTCAGTTCCTGGATTTGCCCCCGATAAAATATCGGCCACTATCAGCCGTGGAAGCATAAAACGTGTAGGTATGGGTAGTTATATTGCACTACCAGGATCTGGCGTACCTACAGTTGATATTACAGTTTATTCCGAAACTGAAGGGAGACGAAAGGTTTCTATGGGTACTAAAAAATTTAGGGTGAAGAAAGTTCCTTCCCCTTCACCTAAGGTACTTGGTGTAACCGGAAGGGTTGTTAACAAAAACGAACTGGAAGCTTCACTTGGTGTTGTTGCTGAAATGCCTCGGGACTTTGATTTCGATCTTAAATTTAGGGTTATAAGCTTTAAGGTTTCAGCAACAGTTGGTGGTTTTTTACAGGAAAAGGAATCAAAGACTTCACGATTCACCGATGAACAAAAGCGTATAATTGCATCTCTTCGTTCTGGTAGCCAGGTTGCTATAACTGATGTTAAGGCAGTTGGGCCCAGTGGCGAGGTTGTTGATTTGTACGATTTGGTTTTAAAGATAAGATAATATACTGCCATGAAAAGCATTATACTGTTCTCTGTTGTAATTTTGCTTACCTCCTTTGCATCAAAAGCACAGGACAGAAAAGAAAGTTTAGAACGCGATGGCTTTTACACCCGTGAAACAACACCAGCCCGTGTCCCTATTCCCTATCAATATGTTAGGGAATCGGATGTATTATGGTCAAAACGTATTTGGAGAATTATTGACTTACGGCAAAAGATGAACTATCCCCTTTATTATCCAACCGAATTGATGCAGGATAGGGAAAGTTTAGTTCAGCGTTTAGTGCGTGCCATTAAGTACAATGAAATAAATGCTTTCGATCCTGTTGATGATGAATTTACCACACGCTTATCGTACGAACAAGTTTTAAAACAACTTGGAGCTGAAGACAAAGAGCAAACTCAACTTGACGAGGATGGTCGTGAGGTAGTGGTAACTGTAAAAGGTGAAGTACGTTGGGGTGATATTAAAGAGTTATTGGTAAAGGAAGACTGGTTCTTTGATAAGCAGCGCTCGGTTATGGAGGTTCGAATTATAGGAATATGCCCTATTCTGCACCGTATGGATTACCGTTATGTAGAAGACGAAGAGGAAGCAATAGGGACACTTAGCAGGATTCAAACCTTTTGGATTTATTTCCCCGAAGCAAGAAGTGTCCTAGCTAATACCGATGCATATAACAATTTTAACGATGCTCAGCGTATTTCATTCGACGATCTTTTCTGGAAACGAAAATTTGATTCATACATCATCAGAATTTCTAATGTTTGGGATAACAGGGCAATTTATGAGTACACTTTTACTGGTTTGGGAACATTGCTTGAATCGGAAAGATTAAAAACTGAAATTTTCAACTTTGAACACGACTTGTGGGAGTACTAGAATTTACGCAAAATTTAAGGGCCGTCGACTAATCGACGGCCTTTTTTATGAAGTTAACCTGAAAGGGCTAAGCAAAGTCCTTTTTGTTCATTAAAACATCGTTCACAAAATTTCGTATTTGATGCTCATCCTGCTTTTTGCAAATAAGGAGAACGTCCTTGGTGTCAACTACAATATAATCGTCCAAACCTTGAATTACGGCAAGTTTAGTTTTGGGAATATTAAAAATGGAGTTGCTGGTTTGGTACAGCATTAGCTGCTGAGCAATGGCCGCATTTCCGTGTGGGTCGTGTGGTAAGTGGGTGTATAGCGAGCCCCAGGTTCCCAAATCGGACCAGCCGAACTCGGAACAAAAAACGTAAACATTATCAGCTTTTTCCATTACACCGTAGTCAATGGAAATATTTCTACACTCGGAATATGCTGTAGCAATTGCTTCGGTTTCTTTTCCGGTGCCATATACGGGTAATAGTTCCTTAAACAAACTGTTTACCTCAGGTAGATGGCTTTCGAGAGCCTCTGAAATGGAGGCAATGCTCCAGATAAACAGGCCTGAGTTCCAGAAAAACTCACCGCTTTCCAAAAACTTTTGTGCAAGTTCCAGATTTGGCTTCTCAGTAAATGTCTTAACTCTAAATAACGAGGTAATCTCCTTAACGGGCTTCCCTACCTGAATGTATCCGTAACCAGTTTCAGGCCTGCTTGGCCGTATGCCCAGTGTAATCAGCGCATTGCTATTCGAGGCAAATTCGGCGGCTTTTAAAATGGTATCGAGAAAAATATCTTCATTAAGAATAAGATGATCGCTAGGTGCTACAATGGCTATGGCATCAGGGTTTTTCTGTTTAATCTTGTATGTGGCATATGCAATGCAGGGGGCCGTGTTTCTTCTTAGAGGTTCAAGCAAAACCTGACCCGGTAATAAATTGGGTATTTGCTCATTAACCAATGAACTGTATGCGCTACTGGTTACAATCAGTATGTTTTCGTGAGGGCAAACCCGGCTCATCCTGTCAAATGTCTGCTGTAGGAGCGATTTCCCAGTGCCTAGTATATCGATAAATTGCTTTGGTTTATCAACACGGCTAAGCGGCCAAAAGCGACTTCCAATGCCACCCGCCATGATAATGCAGTATAGGTTTTTCTTCTTAATCATGTTTTTTGCTTATTGTATTGCAAAATTAGTTCATTTTTTGGCAAAAAAAACTGCTTGGGAATTGTGTGCAACTTGGTATGGCCGAGATCCGATTTCAGAAATATTTCAGATTATCAATCCCAGCGACAATAATCAACTATTTGATATTAGTTGCTATCCGGCACAAAGCACAACATTTTTATCATTGCCCGAAATATTAGTGACCTAAATTCAACCAATAAATGCAACTTTCGGTGAGGATGACATCAATATTTTTTCAGCAAAGAGAGGGGAAAAAATCCCGCTCTCTTCCGCTGAATGGAAATAAGCTCTATATTCGTCCTC
>DSBV01000048.1 GCA_011045955.1 Bacteroidales bacterium
ACCCCCGCTCCACCGGCCAGGGCTGCAAAGGTAGTAACTTTTTCCGTCCCGCGCAAGAGCCCCCTCAACTTTTTTTTAATCCCCTCTGCCCCGCTACCCGCGCGCCGCTCTCCTCCGAAAGCGAGTGCAAAAGTAGAAAAACGTTTTGAATTACGCAAGTAGTTTAACGAAAAAATAAGAAAAATTTTACAGAAAATTTACATGTTGTTAACTATCAATAGCAGTCATAATAAAAAAATCGAAAATTTATTTGGCTACAAAAAATCAACTCTAGATAAACGATTTAAAACGTAAATTTCATTTAGGTTTTAATGTATTGATTCATACATATATAATATAACGAACAATGAAATTGTCAGACCTTTAGCCCATCAAACGAAATAAGTTTATTACGTTCTTCATCCCACAACCTTAACTTGAAAGATCTAATAATCTCCCTAAACGACAATGGTTTAATAACAGAAAACGTCTCGTTCTCCTCATGACACTTTTGAAGTTTATAGATAGGAATCCTTGGGCTTAAATGATGAATATGATGATACCCGATATTCCCACTAAACCATTGCAAAACCCTGGGGAGTTTAAGAAACGAACTGTCCTCTAGTGCAACAGATTCATAACTCCACTCCTTTGAACGCTTCCAAACTACCCTGTCGAACTGATGCTGAACATAAAAAAGCCATACGCCGGCAATTGAGGCAAAATATATAATAGGCAGTTGTATCTTAATATACTCTCGCCAACCTATCCACCACATCAAAAGGATAATTGTACCTACGATTGCAACATTGGAAAGATAAACATACAATCGTTGCTTGAAGGACATGTAAGATTTTGGGATCCTGTGCTGGATAAGGAAAAGCAAAATTGGCGCTATGCTGAAAAGGAATAGTGGATGCCTATAAATTCTGTATTTAATTTTACCCCACTTTGATAGTTCAAGGTATTCCTTAACGGTTAGCGTTTCAACATCACCAATACCTCGTTTGTCGAGGTTTCCAACTGTTGAATGATGAATAAAGTGATCGCGATGCCATCGGTGGTAAGGAGTAAATACCAATAGCCCTAGGGGTATTCCCACTAATCGATTTAACCTCTCAATCCTAAAAAAAGAGCCGTGCCCGCAATCGTGAACAATGATGAAAATTCGAACAAGAAAGCCTGCAGCAAGAAGGGAAAGTGCTAGGGTTAACCAGTATGAGATATTCAGACTATGGTACATAGCAACCCAAAGAGCAATATAGGGCAGTACTGAATTTATCACCTGCCACCAACCTTTTAGATGGTCAGGATAGTTGTACTTTGAAACAACTTCAACCTAGTTTTGCATATATCAAATATAGTAAGTTAGTAAGAAAATTTATTAAAACTAATTCCCAAATGTACAAGGGTTATGAATGAAATTCAAGACTTACGATACAGAATAACAAGGGTTTGTAACAAATATTAACAGTGCTCAAAACCCGATGGTTAACTAATAAAAAAGGGGCATTTAGCCCCTTTTAGATACCTTAAGTATTATTTTTTTGGAATATTCTTGAGGGTTTCAACCAAAAAGTCCCAAAACTTTTGAACGGCAGCAATATTTACCTTCTCGTCGGGCGAGTGGGGGTGGCGAATGGTTGGGCCAAATGAAATCATATCCCAGTTAGGGTAAACCCCACCAAGCAAGCCACACTCTAAACCAGCATGAATTGCCTTAATCTCGGGCACCTTGCCGAATTTTTTATTGTAAACATCCTGCATTACTTTGAGTATTGCTGAGTTTGGATTAGGTTTCCAGCCTGGATATCCTCCAGTAAAATTAATGCTAGCACCAGCTAATTCAAAAATGGCAGCTATTTTTTGAGCTAATGCATCCTTTGAGGAGTCAACAGAGCTACGGAGTAAGCACTGACCTTTTATCTTTTCTCCATTGGCGTATACGCGAGCTAGGTTGTTGGAGGTTTCAACTAAACCTGGAATTGAATCGCTCATTCGAATAACGCCGTTGGGACAGCCAAAAAAGGCTTTGATGACCTTTGATTGTGTATGATTATCAATTACTGTTGAAGGGTTTCCTGTTTTTTCAGAGATGAACGAAAGAGATGGTTCACTTAAAGCGAACTCTGATTTATAAATACTTTCATATTCTTTAACGGCTTTTTCAAATGCAGCAGCATTATTGGCAGGAACTAAAACAATGGCAAATGCTTCACGGGGAATTGCGTTACGTAAGCTGCCTCCATCGATCGATGCAACTCGTACCCCGAAATCTTTCTCGGCGTTGTAAAGGAAGCGGAAAAGCAGTTTAATGGAGTTTCCACGCCCTAGGTTGATATCCATGCCAGAGTGCCCCCCCTTTAACCCTGTAATGGCAAGCTTATAGGCTGTGGCACCCTGGGGAACCGACTCAAGTTTGGCATTGAATTCAATATTGGCATCCAACCCACCAGCACAACCCACGTATAGTTCACCTTCGTCCTCAGAGTCCATGTTGATAAGTATATCGCCTTTAAGCAAGCCCGGTTTTAAACCAAAAGCCCCAGTCATTCCAGTCTCCTCATCAATGGTGAAAAGAACTTCTATTGGGCCATGTACTAAATCAGTTGCCTCCAGCACAGCCATAGCTGCAGCCACACCAATGCCGTTGTCGGCACCAAGCGTAGTGCCGTTCGCTTTTACCCATTCCCCATCAACATAGGCCTCTATAGGATCCTTTTCAAAGTCGTGAACTTTGTCGTTATTCTTTTGAGGTACCATATCGAGGTGCCCCTGAAGAATAACACCTTTACAATCCTCCATTCCCGGAGTAGCTGGTTTGCGAATGATAACGTTCCCTACTTCATCAACAATGGTTTCGAGCCCAAGATCTTTCCCAAATTTTACTACAAAATCAATTACAGCCTTCTCGCTTTTTGAAGGGCGAGGGATTTGTGTTAAGCTATGGAAATGCTTCCAAACACGCTGTGGTTCAAGTTTGAAGATTTCTGTATTCATATCAACCTAATTGTTTAAATTTTTAATTTGATTGGCCTTAAAGATACCAATTATTAACCAACATAGCAAACTGCTGTTATAAAACATCAATATATACTTGCAAGCATGCAACTATACCAAAAAATCATCGTAATAAAACGGGCATAAAAAATTATTGACGTGTCAGTAGATTTTCAAATAGAATGGCATAAACGCGTTTCATCAACAAACGATGTTTGTCAACAGTATGCTACTAAAGGTGCAGCTGAAGGGATAGTTGTAGCAGCTGACTTTCAGGAGCAAGGGAGAGGGCAGCGAGGTAACGCATGGGAAAGCCAAGAGGGGCAAAACCTCACCTTTAGTGTTTTGCTTCGTCCAACTTTTCTTCTCGTTACAGAGCAATTCTACCTTTCAAAAGCGATATCGCTAGCAGTTTCCGATTGGCTTATAGCCTATGTGACAAACAAACCAGTAAAAATTAAGTGGCCAAACGATATATATATAGGTGATAGTAAAATTTGCGGAATACTTATTGAGAATAGCTTTAGTAGTCAGTACATGGAAAGCTCAGTTGTTGGCGTGGGAATAAACTTAAACCAGGTTTCTTTTCCCGACGATTTGCCAAATCCAACATCATTACTACTTGAAACTGGAACCAGGGTTGATCCCCGTAAAGCATTAGCTGAATTGGTTAACTGCATTGATGGAAGATACATACAACTTACTGAAGGCTATAGAGATAACATCGATAATGACTTCTTTAATGCTATATACAGAAAAAGTCAGCTTTGCAAGTATTACTCCAATGGCGAAGAGTTCTATGCCACAATAATAGGCGTTCAGCCCATTGGGGAATTAGTCCTAAGAACTGCGGAAGGCGCAATTAGGACATTTGCATTTAAGGAAGTAACCTTTGTAATATAGGTTAAGCTATACAGCATTAAAAGCGGCGGCGATACCATCGGCAAGGGTATCGATTCCTTCCTTAAGCTTATTGCCAACCATCATGCGCATCATCATGTTAAGCTCTGCCTTAACAGTGATTTTCATACGGGTATCGTAAGGTGCTACCTCCTTAAGCTGAATCCACATGAAGAATTCCATAGGTGATTTTTCAACACCAGTAAATTTTATAGTTTTAAATTCATCGCGCTCAATGATCCTTATACCCAAAGGCCCCATCCCCTTGTACTTGAAGCTACAGCTATCCTCAGTGGCTTGCCAGTCCTCAAGCCTATCTTTAGCCATTGGCGAAAAATTCCTGAAATCAGAAAGAACCCTAAAAACATCCACGGCACTTTTACTAATTGCTACAATCTTGCTCTCGTAGGTAGTCATTTTGTTAACTTTTGGTCTGCAAAAATAATAAACTACCTTTTAAATAGAACCAATTCAACTTTTTGTAGTTTATATTTAGGTAGATTGTTTTACAGGTTACACCCATAAGATGAGAATAATACTTCAGCCTACACACGACCCATACTTTAACATTGCTACAGAGGAATACCTCTTAAAGCATAGCAGCGATGATTATATTATTCTATACCGCAATACCCCGTCGGTTATAGTTGGCAAGCACCAGAATACAATGGCCGAACTTAATCACGGCTTTATCAATAGTAGCAAAATTCCTGTAATTCGGAGGTTGTCGGGTGGAGGAACAGTATTTCACGATTTAGGGAATGTTAACTTCTGCTTCATAGCAAACGGCCGAGAGGGTAATCTGATTGAATTTAAGCGTTTTACAACACCAATTATTGAATTCCTGAAAGAACTTGGGTTAAATGCCTACCGCGGCGAAAAGAATGATATTAGGATTGGCAACTATAAGGTTTCCGGCAATGCCGAACACGTTTACAAAAACAGGGTAATGCACCATGGAACCCTCCTGTATAGAACCAACATGTTTTGGCTGGAGCAAGCCATAAAGTCCAATGAGAACAGCTATACCGATAGGGCAATACGATCGAACCGAAGCCAAACAATAAATATAGCTGAACTTCTTCCCTACCCTATGGCTGTTGAAGCTTTTGAAAACTCCCTATTAGAATTTCTTGCTGAATACCATTCAGCCACTCCATTCAAATTTGATAGCAGAGCAAAAGAAATTATTAGCACACTCGCTTCCACCAAGTATACCGATTGGAACTGGAACTACGGCTACAATGCAAGCTACGATTTCAGGTTAAATAGCGACTCAGATATTCTTGTTCTAAAGGTAAATAATGGAATTATTGAGAAAGTTGAAATACTGCGAAGTAGCAGTAGTTGGATAGACAAACTGGCAAAACTACTGGAAGGGAAACGACACGATTACGCTTATCTCAAGAATGAATTAGATGATACTGAATACTCTGAAAAGATTCAAGAAATAATTGAGAATCTGTTCTAGCGCTAGTAAGGGATTTGGTTTTCGTTTTTCGGAGGTTCAAATCCGTATGCAACCCCTTCGTAGTAATGCGTTGGAACCTCTCTATAACCGCCTCTACTCTCGCTTTTGGTAACCAGTACATAGTTTGCTCCAAGGGCAGCAGCCTTACGCTGCAAGCGAATGCGGGCATTCCTCTCAGCCGATTTGGCATTCTTGCTATTTTTCCCCGATACAGATTCTACTTTCCCATATATATAGAGACCATCAACATCGGCAGGGTCCGTGGTTATCACTACCGATTGAAAATTGGTATCATCTATCATCTTAAAAGCCAAATCGTTAAACTTTTCTACCCTCCCGCTTGCGTAAAGTATTTTATGGATCTGTTTCCGCGAAAGGTCTTCAGGTGCAGCAGCGCCTTTCTTAATGATTGTTACTCTACTTGAACTTACTGATTTTACATTGCAAATAATCTTTCGATTACTTACCAGTATAATTGTATCCAAGGCCTCCTGAGCTGTGGAGAAGACTGGGAGAAAAACTATGATGAGTAATGCTATAAATCGCATGCCGTATTTTTCATTTTAATGAATTGACTGCAAAGTTAATACCATTTGATGTTATTACAAAAACAAAACAGTTAAAATACATCAGTTCCCACGGCTAGCAAATACTAGTGCCACAGAGGCCAATACTACCAAGACTAAAAAGTTATCGGTTAAAACAGGAGGCCAAGGAGTTAGTGCTTTATACAGTAGTAATAAAAAGATACCGATAGATGATATCACTGTTAAACCTTGATTTGAGGTGAAGCCTCCTACAATGAACAACACAGCCAAAACCACAACTGCTAATACAACATAGAATTGAAAATCGGAAATAACTATGCTTCTGAAATATCCGATGTTTGCCAAAATAAGATACCCGGCAAAGCTTAGCCTTAAGATCCAAATGGCTATCTTGTCAAGAAATTTTAAGGGTTTCATATTCCAGTTTATTAATCAATTAGCAAAAACGCATTACAAATGTATTAATAATTATCATAATTAATACCATGTAATAGAATTATTCAGACAAAACTCAATGTCAAGGGATTTCATATAATGAACAAGGCAAAACATCTTAATAATCAACTCAAAAAAGAAATTACTTCCTCGCTCACTGAGATTACTGGAGTAAGTTCTAAAGAAACTTAAATGCCATTTAACTCAAATTATTATATTAACAAATATAGTAAGAAAAGCACATGATCAATTCCTGTAAACAATTGCTATTTTTGCAAGAAATTAACAGCCATGAAAGTAACCAGACTTATTCTAATGTTTTTAGCATCAATATTTTTATGGTTTTTTGTGGCCATTACGGCATTCCTCCTCTTCCTGGTTGATTTTGCTGTATGGCTCTTAACTTTCTGGTGGGATAGACGTTTAAAGCTGCTTCACAAATACTCGTCGGTTTGGGCAATGTTTTACATTTGGATTAACCCTGGTTGGAGAATTAAAATGTCAGGACTGGAAAAAATTGATAAGTGTAAAGCCTATGTGATAGTGTGCAACCACCAAAGCGCGTTCGATATTTTACTGTTATACAAGCTTTTTACCCACTTCAAGTGGGTGGCCAAAAAGGAGTTGGCCAAGGTTCCAGTTATAGGATGGAACCTTATTCTAAACAACAGCATACTAATTGACAGAGCCAGTGCCGTGAGCACCAAAAAGATGATTGCACAGGGCCTAAAGCACTTAGGAATGGGTAGTTCAGTACTTATTTTTCCTGAGGGTACAAGAACAAAGGATGGTCAGGTTAAGCGGTTTAAGGAAGGGGCATTTCTGTTGGCTAAGCAGGCAAACGCACCCATACTTCCTGTGGTTATTGAAGGTTCAAAGGATATTTTTCCAAAGCCAGGGATTATCAAGTTATGCCAAAACTTAACATTAAAGGTTCTTAACCCTATTGATGCCAAAGAAGTTCAGTCAACTTCTGTTCCAGATATGACAAAGCACCTGAACCAGATAATTATGGAAGAGCATAAAACGTTAGCCCCCGAAAAGTATATAGATTCCCATAACAAACAAGTTAATTAATAAAAACACAAAAAGTTTTATTGATTATTTGACAATTAATTAAACTTTTATACCTTTGCAAGCCCAAAATATTGTCAAACAATTCATACTAAATACGATGTACGCTATTGTAGATATTGCAGGACAGCAATTTAAAGTAGAAAAAGACCAGAAGATCTACGTGAACCTGCTTGAGGGAGAGGCAGGAACAGAGGTTAAGTTCAACAAAGTGCTGCTTGTTGACAACGATGGTAAAGTAGCCGTGGGAACTCCTGAACTAAAGAACGCTTCGGTTACTGCTAAAATCCTAGGCCATGTAAAAGGCGACAAGGTTATAGTATTCAAGAAGAAACGCCGTAAAGGGTACAGGGTGAAAAATGGACATCGCCAAAAATATACTCAGATACAGATAGCAGAAATAGTAGCATAACACGAAAACATTGACTAGCCATGGCACACAAAAAAGGAGTTGGTAGTTCCCGTAACGGACGCGAATCGCATAGCAAACGCTTAGGCGTTAAACTTTTTGGTGGTCAGGTTGCCAAAGCAGGCAACATTATTGTACGCCAGAGAGGAACTAAGCACAATCCTGGTATGAATGTTGGCATGGGAAAGGATCACACCCTTTATGCCTTAATTGACGGTGTGGTAACTTTCCGCAAAAAAGCCGACAACAAATCGTACGTATCAGTTTTACCTCAAGAATCGTAGTTTTTTCTAAAATTTTCATAACTTTGGTCTCCTGTGCAATGCAATAGTATTGAACAGGAGATTTTGTTTTATTTAAAACCCAACACTATGCTTACCCTAAAGTTTATCAGAGAGAATACCGATGAGGTTATCCGCCGGTTAGCAGTGAAACACTTTGACGGTTCTGTAATTATTACTAAAATTATTGAGCTTGATGACAAGCGAAAGGCCATTCAGCTCCAGCTTGACAATAACCTTGCGGAGCAAAATCGGATTGCAAAGAAAATTGGAAAACTTTTTTCCGAGGGAAAGTCAGCTGAGGTTAATGCAGCCAAGGCAAAATCGGCTGAGTTAAAGGAATTTTCCAAAAACCTCTCGCAGGAACTTAAAGAGATAGAGGAAGGGCAAACAAAACTTTTACTTCAGGTGCCAAACCTTCCCCACGAATCGGTTCCTCTAGGAGTGAGCGCAAGCGACAATGTTGTAGTTCGTTCGAGAGGTAATATACCAAAACTACATGAGGAGGCCCTGCCTCACTGGGACTTAGCATCAAAGTACAACATCATCGATTTTGAGCTTGGCGTTAAAATAACCGGTAGCGGTTTCCCAGTATATCGAGGGAAGGGGGCTAAGCTCCAACGGGCTTTAATAAATTTCTTCCTTGACTACAATACTGCAGCCGGATACGAAGAGGTTGAACCGCCACACATGGTGAACGAGGAGTCTGCTTTCGCAACCGGGCAACTCCCCGATAAGGATGGACAGATGTACCACGCAACTGCCGACGGATTTTACATGATACCCACTGCGGAGGTTCCAGTAACAAACATTTACCGCGATGTTATTTTGCATGCAACCATGCTCCCCATTAAACTAACCGCTTACACTCCATGCTTCCGCCGCGAGGCTGGTTCATACGGTAAGGATGTTCGGGGCTTAAATAGGCTTCACCAGTTCGATAAGGTAGAGATAGTTCAGATACAGCACCCCGACCGTTCATACGAAACCCTTGAGGAAATGGTTAACCACGTAGAGGGGCTATTAAATAAACTGGAGTTGCCTTACAGGATAGTGAAACTTTGCGGTGGCGACATGAGCTTTACCTCGGCACTAACCTACGACTTTGAGGTTTTCTCGGCAGCCCAGCACAAGTGGCTTGAGGTTAGCTCAGTATCGAACTTTGAGTCGTTTCAGGCAAGTCGCATGATGCTTCGTTTTAAAGAAGAAGGCGATAAGAAAGCACAACTGGCTCATACCCTTAACGGAAGTTCGCTTGCATTGCCCCGAATTGTGGCAGCGCTACTTGAAAACAATCAAACCCCACACGGCATTAAGATTCCTAAAGCTCTTCAACCCTACTGCGGATTTGACAAAATTGATTTGCAGCAATAGAATGACAATAAAATCAGTCCCCTTGAGAACTACTTCAAGGGGATTTTTGTTAGTGAAAATTAATTGAAGATTGGTTAAACCCAAATCCGTCAATTGAAAAACCCAACTGACGAATCGACTAACAAAATATATTCATTCCGAAGGTTCGGAGTGATAGATTTTGATAAGTTGGAATTGCCTCCGATAGGTCAACGAAAACAAGGAGTGTATATATTTTTTGTGTTTCAATTGACTAATCTCGGTATACAAGGCAACAAAAAAATTTGGCCTTAAATTTGTGTTAAATGGTTTTAAAAATAAATTTGAACAATAAATCTTACTCTTTCAAAACTGCAAAAGTTTAACCTAAAACCAAAAACTATCAAAGCCTTAACTAGGAAATTGGTGTTAAGCATTCTGCTTACAATTACTATTGCTGGGGTTTACGCACAAATGGAAAAACTTCCTAAAAGCGACTCAGCAGGTGTTACTGGTGGCGCCGTTATTGGAGCGGTTACCATTGACGGTAAAACCTATCAGCAATTTGCGCTTCGGACCGATATCCCTATAGGTAAATTTGGATTCGGTATCGATATCCAACTGCTTTTTGACGAAAACGGACAAATCAGGAAAGATGAATGAAACGAATGGCAGGACTATATCGATAAAATTTATTACATCCGGTATGGGAAAAAGGATGATCCGTTCTACAATCGTTTTGGAGGTTTGGATTACACCATTTTGGGTTATGCCAACATTGTAAATGGCTACTCCAACATGGTTCAGTATCCATCGCGCAGTCGTTACGGTGGCGAGTTTTCGTTCTGAATCCCGGCTGAGCGTTACAAGGGAATGCCAGTAGCCGGGGGTGAGTTTTTCTTTAACGACATGAAAGAACTATTTGTTGAATCGCCCCGCAAGTCGGCCATGCTGGTGGGTAGCCGTATTTTCTACCGTCCGCTACGCTTCCTTGAGTTAGTAATTACCGGTGTAGCGGACCTTAACGAGTACAACGCTTTTAAGGATAGAGACAGCGATGGTGTACCAAACCTGATTGACCTTTACCCCAGGGATAAAAACCTGGCTACGGATATGGATAAAATATCCCTAACCGATTGGAATCACCTGCTTAACGACCCTTTCTGGGGTGCCACCCGTGAGGAGGCCTACCAAAAACTTTTGAGCCTTGGATTGGTTCCAGCCGATACAATAAGGATGGAAAACCTTTTCAACCTGAATAATCAGTCTTCTAAAATGTTTGCCTACGGCTTCGATATTGGAATTCCTATTGCCCGCAAGCACAACTTTAAGTTTGTATTTACTCCCATATAACCCAGCTACGAGGTGAGGATAGAACCTACGGGTGGGGCGTAGCTATTCCCGGTATTAGGATGATTTTTGGAACCAGCAATATTCATAACTTTTCAACCTTTAAGGCTGAATACCGCCGCTCATCCAAGGAGTTCCTATTTGGCTACTTCAATAACACCTACGAATTGGAAAGAGCACAGGTCATGGGAGAGATAGCGTTATAACCTAGCAGCAGCAATTAATTACCATACAGCAGGAGCTTAATGGTATTTATGCCAGCGCAGAACTGAACATGTTAGGTTACATTGTAGGTTATGCAGGTTATCAGGATCTTATTGGTTCCGACAAAACCCATATGCGTTCACTACACGGAGAGGTTCGTATGGGTGATATGCTTAAAAAATGCTACACTTTACCGATCTAAAGGAATACTACATCCAGAACAACGTTCAGGGTTTCAGGAAATAGAAGTCCCCAAGTTCACTTGTAGGTTTTAATATTGGTTACAACTACAAAGGTGCCATTGTTGGCATTGACTATCGCTGGACATTCCAAGACCTTGACAGAAATGGGATCATTAAGGGTAGCGGTGAAACCATAAAAACAATCAGTTTTAGAATCGCTGTAACATTCTAATTAGTAAAACCCCAAAAAGGGAGCTGAACAGCTCCCTTTTTTATTTCTTTGATGGAATTAAATAGGTTGATAAAACCGCCACTATCAATGTAAAGAAAAAATTAACAAGCTTTGCCGTAACAACCTTATCCATTCCAGAGCTTATCCAAACTATTGTGAAAAATAGTCCCGAAACCATTGCAGCCAAAGCGGCTCTCCCATGAAACGATCTCCAGAATAGGGTAAGCAGGATTACAACCGAGAATGTACAGCCGATACCAGCCCAAACATAACTCACCAATGTAAATATCAACTTTTGAGGCGACACGTATGCTATTGCCAAGGCAACAATGGCAAGTAATGCCGTAATAATGCGCGATTGGCGTAAAATAAGCCTTTCGTCATTTATCCGCCTAAAGGGTTTGACAATGTTTTCGCTCAGCTCTGTTGATGAAAGCACAAGCAAGGAATCGGCTGTAGAAATCATTGCTGCAATGGCCCCGGTAATAAGTAAGGCCGCAAGTGCAGGAGGGAATATTTTCATGATTGTGGCAGGCATTACATACTCCCTATCGGAGAGGGTATTAGGACCAAATATAGCCAAACCGATCATTCCGAGCAGCATAGCACCAATGTAGGCAACAACTGTCCAGGTAATGCCAATATTACGCGCAAGCTTAGCCTGCCTAGCGTCCTTAATGGCCATGAACCTCATGGTTAGTTGGGGCATACCACCTAAGTAACCAAAGAACCAGCTAAACCCACCCACAAGAAACATACCTGCGGCTGCTCCCTTTAAACCATTGAATAGCAAAGCATGGGTTGGACTTGCGCTCTCCAAAGCAATGGTAATGGAGCCTGAGTATACCTCAGGATGGTTTGCCAGGTAGAAAAACCCGACAATTGGGCCAACCGTTAAGGTGAAAATCATTACTAAAGCTTGAACCACATCGGTATATACAACGCTCTGAAATCCTCCGTAAATGGTATAAGGGATAATGATTAATGCTGTAATGAGCATTCCCCATTGAGGCTTAATGCCAAACATGGTATCTAAGGTTTTACCGCCTCCCAGGAATTGAGCGCCCACATAAAGGAAGAAAAAGAAAACAATGGTAGTGCTGCTTACCAAACGGACCCATTTGGCCACCTCGCCATGCCGAGCAGCAAGGTAATCGGAAAAGGTGTTGGCCGAATACTTTTCGGCCTCATTGCGCAAGCGCCAAGCCAAAAGCCACCATGCTGTGACGATACCTACTACGCAACCAATTGCAGTCCAAATCTCAGCTATACCCATGGCATAAGCAGCGCCGGGCAAGCCCAAAAGTGCCCACGATGATTCCCCGGTTGCCCTTTCAGATAGGGCTGCTACCCATCCTGGTAGTTTGCGGCCAGCTATGGCATAATCGGTGTTATTTTTGACCTTTTGCCCTTGATAAACACCCAAACCTATTAAGAACATCAAATAACCTATGGTTACAAGCGCTAGTTGAACATTTTCCGGCATAGGATACGGCTTTATTATTATTTCCCTAAAAATATTAAACGTAACCCTAAAATCCAATAGCGGTTATTGATTTTCACATTTAACCCTAATCCACAAAATGAAAGAACCTAGAGACTAATCGACTCATAAAATCAACTCATTCAAAAAGTTCGGAATGTATAGATTTTGATAAGTCGGAGTTACCTATGATAAGTCAACAGAAACAAAGTTTATATATTTTTGTTTTTAATGACTAATCTCGGTTTAAAAATCAGTAACTTGTGGTAAAATATTATCAGGCATGAAAGCATTACACTACATTACGCATGATAACCAAACGGTGCAATGCACTTTGTGTCCACACGAATGCAAGTTGAAGCCCGGGGTAAAAGGCATCTGTAAAACACGTTACAACGAGAACGGACAGATGAAACTTATTGGCTCTGGTATTATTGCATCATCGGGTTTAGACCCCATTGAGAAGAAACCTCTTTACCACTTTTACCCCAAAAGCAAAATCTACTCCATAGGTGGTTATGGCTGCAATCTAAAGTGCTCATTCTGCCAAAACCATGAAATATCGCAATATGTTCCTAAATCGGGTAGCCGATTAAGAGAGAATTTGCCCGAAAATATTGTTGATAAAGCTCTGTTTTTACCGCAAAACATTGGCATCGCCTACACCTACAATGAACCAGCCGTATTCTTTGAACTTATGCTTGCAACGGCACGAATGGCTAAAGGCAAAGATTTAAAAAATGTAATGGTATCGAACGGATTTATTAATCACAAACCCTTGCTTGAACTTCTTGATGTTATTGATGCATTTAATATCGATTTAAAAGCTTTTACCGATGAGTTTTATAAAACTCAAGCGGGGGGGAAGTTAGCCCCTGTGCTAAACAATTTAAAGACCATAAAAAAGAATGGCAACCATTTAGAGATAGCCTTTCTGGTTATTCCGGGACTGAACGACTCAACCAACGAAGCAGTGGCAATGTTCCAGTGGATAAATGAAAATCTGGGCAGCGATACACCGTTACACATCAACCGATACTATCCTGCTTACAGGTTAAACATCCCCCCAACCCCTCCGGAGAAGTTGGTTGAACTCCGAGGTATTGCCATGGAACACTTAAAGTTTGTATACATTGGCAACCTGCACCATACCGATATTGAAAACAAAACAACATGCCCCTCGTGTAACACAACTGTTATTGAGAGGCATGGATATAGCACAACTTTGAAAATGATCGACAGCAGAGGCTATTGCAAGATTTGTGGTTATGGCCCTATAGCGGTAATGGGCTAACCACGCCAAATCAATTCACATAGCTTTCACTTGGGAACGTGGTGTACCTGTTCCGAATCGCGCCAGTATATTACACTCCCCGTATCATCAATATCATCAATAACAACTTTCTCAATGGGTTTACCAAGAACTATCACAAGCGCAACCTTGAGATAAACGGGAAGATTGAGTAATTCCTGCAGATTCTCTTTTTTGACCGATGCAATAATGCATCCCCCAAGCCCTTGTTCAACCGCACCCAAAAGAATGGTTTGAGCCATTATTCCCTGATCCCACTGCGAAGCTTTTGATAACCTCTGATCTTCAAGGACTACAATATAAGCCGAGGACTGTTCCCCCTCAATAGTACCATCCCAATCCTTTAGATATCCTGCCTATGCCAAATTCGGGAAAACCTTACCGCATTGTTCAGGAGTATTGATAATCATAAACTTAAGAGGCTGTAGGTTTCGACCCGATGGGCAAAACCTACACAGCGCAACCAATTGCTCAAGCAACCTTAAATCTATTTCTTGGGATTGGTCAAACCGTGGGTAGCTACGATTCTTAACAACAAGATCCCTCAGCATGCTTATCGAGCCTGTTCAAAACGCTTTTCAACCACTCTCCAGTCTACAATCTTCCAGAAAGCCTGAATGTAGTCAGGTCGACGATTCTGGTAGTCGAGATAGTAGGCGTGCTCCCACACATCGCATGTTAGCAGCGGCTTTAGCCCTTTTCGCAATGGGTTCCCGGCATTTGATTCCTGAGTGATGATAAGTTTGCCATCGGCATCAACCACAAGCCAAGCCCACCCTGAACCAAAAAGGGTGGCTGCAGCATTGGAGAACTTGCTTAAAAATTCCTCAAATGATCCAAATGAAACCTCAATAGCTTTTAGTAAATCACCCTCGGGCATGTGCTTTGGAGCGGGACTGAAAGCCTCAAAGTAAAAGGAGTGATTCCAGACCTGAGCGCCATTGTTAAACACGCCACCCTCCGCCTCCATAATGATTTGTTCAAGGCTGGCATTCTCGAATTTTGTTCCTTGGATCAGGCTATTCAGGTTGTTAACGTAAGCCTGGTGATGTTTCCCGTAATGGAACTCCATTGTTTTTTCTGATAATACCTCTGCTAAGGCATTTGGGGAGTACTGAAGTTTTGGAAGTTCGTGTTTCATAGCTATAGTTTTTAAATTGGTTTAACTGCCATAACGAGTATGTCATCAGTTTGCGTCTCTTCCTCACCCTTCCATTTTTCAAGCGTTCTATACAATGTCATCTTCTGTTCGTATAGAGGAAGATCCTTTATGCTTAAAATAAGACTACGGAACGAGCGGTAACCGAACTTTTTGCTTGGCTTGCCGCCAAACTGGTCGGTAAATCCGTCGGAGAATAGGTAAACTGTATCGTCAGGCTCAAGCCTTATTGAAAGTTCATTGAATCGCTCCATGTGTTCATAGTAGGCAACAGGCATTCTATCGGGACGAAACTCAATAAGCCCCTCGCCTATTTGGACAATGCGCTCATCCTTTGGAATATCGGAACTAGTTCTAATAATGATTGGCATGTTAGCTCCTGAATAGCTAAGGGTATGGGTGTTTCTGTCGAATGTGCATAAGGCTATATCCATACCATCATGACTGTCGTCCTCATGTCCGCCTTGACGTAAGGCAGAAATAACGTTATCGCGGAGTTTACCAAGCAGCAAACCTGGCGATGATGTTGGAGTGTTCGCAACCAGGTCGTTGAGCATTGAAATCCCAAGCATACTCATGAAGCCACCGGGAACGCCATGGCCAGTACAGTCAGCAACCGCAAAGCCAATTTTACCGGAGCAGTTCCCAACCCAGTAAAAATCGCCACCTACAGTTTCCTTAGGGAGATAAAGCACAAAAAAGTCCCTAAAGTACTGGCTTAATAATGTATCGGTTGGGAAAACAGCTTGCTGTATTTTGCGGGCATACTCAATGGATTCTCCCAGATCGGTAAGTATGTTAATGATTTTATCGCGTTGGTAAACCACAAGGTTTTTCTGCCTTTCAATTTCATCGCGTTGTTCCTGAAGTTCACGCTGTTTTATATCCACCTCAACTCGCTGACTATTAGCCTCAACCAGTGCCTGCTTACGCTTATACATAGCATAAAGCAGTCCGAGAAATAACGCGAGAAGCAAAACAAATGCAACTGCAACCAATACCAACAGGCGAGTTCTAGTTTGCTTCTGGCTATCGACTAAGCTAAGTTGCTCATTAAATCTTTCAAAATGCTGACGAACAATATTTTCGTACTCAACCTGAAACTGAGCAGCAAGAATCTGCTTCATCTTCTCAGTGCCTGCAATTGAGTCCTTAACCGCTATGTACTTTTCGTAGCTTTGTAAAGCACCCTGGCAATTATTTTTAGACAGGTTAAACTGGTAAAGCGCGTAATACGCCTGAGCCACCATATCCATCATCCCATGTTTCTTGGCTTGTACTAGTACCTCATCGACTAGTGCAAAAGCCTTAGGGCTATTACCCATTTGGAACAGAAGTAGGGCGTAATAGTACTTGGACTCAACCACACCTCGGGGCTCTTCGAGTTTTGTGTATCCATCAATTGCTTTTGTAAGATAAAGCAAAGCCTTATCGTACATTTTGATTTTCATGTAAGCTTCGCCGAAAAAACGGTATATATTAGCGACCCCACCTCTATCGAGCAGAATATGCTTAAGCGCAAGGGCCTCCTCAAAGTAAAGCAATGCACTATCAATTTGCCCTAAAAGCAGGTAAACAGAGCCAATATTCATTAACGAATTGGAAATACCTCTTTTATCGTTTATCTCAATTTTGATTTTCCACGACCGCCTAAGATAATCAAGAGACTTTTCATACTGGGCAACATCGCGAAATATGAGGCCTATGTTGTTTAGCAGGAATGCTTCACCCTGTTTATCCTTGGATTCAACTCTTAGGAATAATGCCCTGAAAAAGAAATCGGTGGCAGTTGAGTATGCGCCTTGTTCCCAGAAAAGAATTCCCATGCTATTATATACAGAGGCAATGCCGGCTTTGTCGTTTAATTTCTCTCGGATTGCCAAAGAAATGGAGTAGTGTTCAAGGGCCTTAGCATAGCTTCCAACTTGAGCATTAACCATACCCAAACCATAGTGGGTTTCAGCTAAGCCAGCGGAATCGGCAATAGCGGTTGCTTTATTAAGGGCAAGATGATAGTAATGCAATGAACTATCGTTCAAATCGGTCCTTCTATAAAATATTCCTAAACGATTATATGTTTTTATTAACGCTTTTTGATTGTTGATCAAGTTAAAATCGGCTTTAGCTCTAGTTAGCCAGTAAAAGGCGGAATCAACAGGGGTTAACTCAAAGTAAATAATTCCCATGTAGTACTCACACCAAGCTCGCACTTCATTAAACTCTGAAGCGGCTGTATTGGCTAATACCTTTTGTACTATTTTCTTAGCAGCGCTGAATTCCCTGACATCAATTAACGACCTTACCGTAGCAAGTTGAGAATTTACCTGAGCGGTATCGGGCATTAATTTTTGCCCATGGGCTAACACAGGGAGTAACGCCGTAAAAAAACAGGACAGAAGAAGATTTTTAATATTAATTCTACAGAGAAACATAGGATAAATATTGACCCAATAAAAATACAAAAAAAAGCGACCAGTAAAACCGGCCGCCAAACCAAAACATGAACCAAACCAAACTTAAACCAATAATTAGCTATTTACTTGTAGCAGCAATGTATTTTTCCTCCACTGCCTTCCAGTCAATAACATTCCAAAAGTTTTGAATGTACTCAGACCTGCGGTTCTGATACTTTAGGTAGTAAGCATGCTCCCAAACATCGAGTCCAAGAATTGGTATTCCTTTAATATCGGCAACATCCATAAGTGAATTGTCCTGATTTGGGGTAGAAAACACCTGAAAGTCTTTTCCGGTCCAAACCAACCATGCCCAACCTGAACCAAACCGAGTTGCAGCAGCATTTGAGAATTTTTCCTTGAATTCGTCGAAGGAACCAAAGAATTTCTTAATGCTTTTGAGCAGCGCACCATCGGGTTTTCCACCCCCATTGGGCGACATGATGTCCCAAAAAAGATTATGGTTAAAGTATCCACCTCCATTATTTCGCACTGCCGGTGAAAGTTTTGAAACCTCCTGCAGTATCTCCTCTATTGGCAGGGCTTCAATTGAAGTGCCTGCAATGGCATTGTTTAAATTATTTGTATATGTTCCATGGTGCTTATTGTAGTGAATATCCATGGTCATTTCATCGATATAAGGCTCAAGTGCCTTGTAATCGAATTTCAATTTAGGTAACTGGAAAGCCATATGTTTACTATTTAAATTGTTTCTAAATAGTAAAACAGGGTATAATAAATTTTGTTCAATGGAGTATTAAGAAATAACTACTGAGAATTGACAGAATTCCCATTTTTACCATTTACGTACCTAATTTTCTCCTTTTTGGTACGGTAAATTTCAATTCCTAGGAAGTAGTAACGAATTATCCAAAACTCTACATACCACTTATAGTCAAGCGAAAGGATAGTATCTTTGAGGTGCTTGGATTTACCAATAAAAGGTCTTTTCATTAATTCAATGGTTTCGGCTCGTCGTACATATGTATTCACTGAAATTTAATTTAATTTAAAATTAACATCTTTTAAACTATTCTCCAAACCGCTGTGAAGTGTTTCCAATAAAAACAAACATTTATCTGTTTTGTTTACAATGTATTATGCTATTCGTAAACAAAAATGTCGCTTTCATCAAAATTATATAGGGGTCGATAACTACTAATGAGTTGAATTATAGCCCTACGTCCTAAATGGTCTAGGGTTAAGGAAAAATCATTAACATATAAGTTGATGTGGTTGCGCATTACTTCAGTGCTTAGGTCTTGGGCATAATGTGAAACAAATCCCATAGTATTTTTGGGATTGCGGAATGCATAAGCAACACTTTCCCTTAACAAACGGTTAATATCGTGTTTTACATCATCGGGTAAAGAGCGGCGAATTACAATCCCCCCAAGTGGTGTAGGTAGGCCAGATATTTTTTCCCACTCATTGCCTAAGTCCATTAGTTTAGTTAATCCTTTTGATTGATAAGTGAATCGTGATTCATGAATTATTACACCCGCATCAACCTCGTTGCTTAGAATTGCATCTTCAATCTGAGAGAATAGGTAAAACCTCTTATCCATCACATCTGGGAATACCCTGTTAAATAAAAGGTGGGCAGTGGTGTGTTCACCGGGCAGGGCAATACGTTTGTGCTTAACCTCATCAAATGGTATGGTTTCCTTGCTAATAAGCAATGGTCCAACCCCTTTACCCAGTGCACTTCCGGAATCGAGCAATTGGTAATGCCGGGCTAATAAAGGGTATGCACCATAGCTTAACTTGGTAATATCGGGTTTAGCCTCGAGGGCTAAAAGATTTAAATCCTCAATGTCGGCCATATAAACGTTAAAGTTGTATTTATCAGAAAGCAACCCATGCACCAAGGCATAAAACATGAAAGTGTCGTTAGGACAAGTTGAAAAATTCAGCGATAGGTTCATTCTACAATGCATTTATGTAATTCACCATTGAAACTAACTCATGCCAGAGGTTTTGAACGGCCAGGTCGATTTGCCAATTTTTTCGATTTCGGGGTTCAACGTAATTGGATACTGCCCTTAGGCAAAAAAAGGGTTTTTCAAGTTTTAAGCAAACATAGAAAACGGCAGCCGACTCCATGGTTTCAATTTGAGCATCCCATGAACGTTTAACCACGGCTATTCGTTCATCGGAACCCGAAACGGTTGAAACAGTTATACCCCTTACTCTCGCCAACTCAATATTTACCTTTAAATTGTATGGATTAGCCAATACACTTAACGAAGACTTTAAATAAAGTGGTAAAATAGTGTCGATATGCCTGAAAGTACTGCTATCGTCAACACCGTAATCGGCAAATGAATCGGAATCAACCAGAACAACGCTACCTAACGGTAATTGTTCAGTAAAACTTCCAGCAATGCCCGCGTTAATGATTACATTATAGGAATCGACAACCCGGGATAAAGCGAAAGCTGTAGGGACTGCTCCTGGCCCTGTAATAAGAATATCGGCATGAATGCCGTATTGCTCCAACGAGTAAAACTCTTTGTCTGCTTGCCTAAAATTGGGCAAGATTTCAATATCAGTAGCAACAACTATCAGAATCTTTTTCAAGATATTGATTAATTTTTAATTAAAATAATTAAACAAATCGGAATTGACATTGTTAAAATTAGTGTTTTAAAAGTAGGTATTGCATCAATTCTAAACAAAAAACTAAATAGTTTTGTAACTTTAAAAAAAATGCCAATTGCATACCTAACACGTAGGGAACGATTTAGCGCTGCTCATCGCTTATATAAGCCGGAATTTTCCGATGAAGAAAATTTCAGGCTTTTCGGGCAATGCTCGCACCCTAACTGGCACGGTCACAACTACGAACTCTTTGTTACCGTAAAAGGCGAAATCAATCAAGATCTAGGCTATGTGGTAAACCTTAAGCTGGTAAGTCAGGTTATAAGGGATAGAGTAATTAGTAAACTCGATCACAAAAATGTAAACATTGATGTTGACTTTATGCGAGGGATGCTTGCCACAACTGAAAATCTAGCCATAGCCATTTGGAAGGAACTCGAGCAGCCACTCCTTGAAGTTGGCGCCCAACTCCACCGTGTGAAGATAAAGGAAACCGAGAATAATTTTGTAGAATATTACGGAGAATAAATTTATGGAAATAGTTAATCACAACGCATCGTACAACGAAGATGAGGGCTACTCAAAGATTGAGAGGTGGAACCCTGAAACAACCGAAAAGCTAGCCTATCATTACAAGGAAATTCTAAAACTGATTGGAGAGGATGTTGACCGTGAGGGGCTACTACAAACTCCCGTCCGAGTTGCAAAAGCCATACAGTTCCTTACACATGGCTATAACATTGACCCTCATGTTCTAGTGAAAAGTGCAAAGTTTCATGAGGAGTATCAGCAAATGGTTCTTGTAAAAGACATTGAACTATACTCCATGTGCGAGCACCACATGATACCATTTTATGGTAAAGCCCACGTTGCCTACATTCCCAATGGTTACATTACAGGGCTAAGCAAGGTAGCCCGGGTAGTTGATGCTTACGCCCGCAGGCTTCAGGTTCAGGAACGACTAACCGTTCAAATCCGCGATTGCTTGCAGGAAACCCTTAATCCACTTGGAGTTGCCGTAGTAATTGAAGCCGCACATATGTGCATGCAGATGCGGGGCATCCAGAAGCAAAATTCAGTCACTACAACATCGGCATTTACAGGAGCGTTCCTTACACACAACGAAACGCGTGAGGAGTTCATTCATCTCATTGGTGTTAAACTCCATTAGCATGATAAACTAAAAAACAAAGGGTGCTCAAAATAAGAAGCACCCTTTTCCTTATGTAAAGGTTAATGCCTAGTTGCGTTGCTCTACCTTAAGTCCTTTAGATCCCTTGTTGCCGGTTTCTCTATCACCGCCCTCATCGGTATTCTTTTTACGCATCTTGAAGTACAGATCAACCATATCAAACTTATAGGTTAAGGAAAACTGAAATGTACGAAAGCGCGATTTAGTATTCTCATCCATTTGTCGGTAAACATCAACCATACCCAGGTCGTATCGCAAATCTAACCCCCAAATGCCATCCTTGGTAGGATATTCAGCTCCGCAACCCGCTGAAAATCCCCAGTCGAAACGCGTCCAATGATAGTCATCGTAGGTTGCTCCATCCTTGTATATAACTTTTCCACTACCAATTCTTGTAGTGGTGTAAACACCGCCATTCGCGTATACTCTCTTTAATCCCAGCAAGCTAAAAGTGTACTTGGCAAGTAGGGGAATCTGTATTGCGGGCATACGTTTTGTTTCCTCAAATGTCCCATAAATTCCTTTTGTACCTTTGGAGATAAAGTTCAACTCCGTTTGAAAGGAGAACCTGTTCGTAAACCCAAAATCACCAACAACTCCCAACTGATACCCAATTCTGCTTTTCACTTCATAGCCGGTATATGACCATTGGCTAAATTTAGAAAAATTCATACCAACCTTTGGACCAACGTATATAAACCCAACATCATGCCCAAAAACCTTAAACAGTTGAGCATTAGCAGCATTAAAAGTAATTACTACAAATGAAAGAATAACTGAAAATTTTTTCATGATTTTAGGAGTTAAATTTATACAAGGTTAATGTAAAAAAAATTACCATCAAACTGTTAACAAATATTTTTCATCAAACTCTTGACTCAAATCATTATTACCAATAACTTGCAGCGATAAATCAGAAATATGGGCATTTTTGAAATTGAAAAGGATTTGCATGCCCTCATTGTGCGCAGTGTGAACGCCCAGTTAGGTAACTACATAACCTTGAATAAGAATTGCATCATTGAACCAGTTGAGCAAACATTCTTTCCAAACTCAACACTCCTATCCATTATTGATTTCGATTGCATTCCAGCATCAAAACTAATGGTAGTTGACAATGGAGTTCAGGTTTACCCATTAGGCGGATTTGAACAATGGAACTCCCTACTAATGAATGAAAAACTAAACCTTAACATTACGAATGTGCTCGATTACCTTAAACTTTACAACTCAACCTACCTTTCCCCATGCCAGTATCATAAAATAGTTGAAACCATTAACGATCTTGATTCATAGAATTCCCTGAAAGAGATCTTTTGGAGGAAATAAGCCATCAAATTCAAGCCCCAGTGGTAACCCTCTCCAACAATCAGTTCACAATATACTGCAATGCTATAGCAAATCAATCGCTCTATAACGCAACTTTTGATGTTTATCCTGAGGGTAAAGTTTTGCTGCTCGATAAAAAAAATTGTTTTACAAGACCTTCCCATAGGCGAGATGGTAAGAGAGTTTTAGATGTATGAGTGAGTATCGCCTAAGGCCGTTATACCATTACTATTTCAAATTTCGTGGTCACAGAAACTAAAAAATGCCTTACATTTGCCCTTGATAAACAATAACCTTTAACTATGAAAGCTTATGTTTTCCCGGGGCAAGGCGCCCAGTTTGTTGGCATGGGAAAAGATTTGCACGATAGCTCACCCCTAGCCAAGGAACTTTTTGAAAGGGCAAACCAAATTTTAGGATTTAGGATTATCAATTTAATGTTTTCCGGCACAGATGAGGACTTAAAGCAAACCAAAGTTACCCAACCTGCTATTTTTTTACACTCAGTGATACTTGCAAAGGTTTTGGGGAATGATTTTAAGCCCGACATGGTGGCTGGTCACTCGCTTGGCGAATTCTCTGCACTGGTAGCAGCAGGCGCATTGAGTTTTGACGATGGCCTAAAACTAGTGTCGGCTCGTGCAATGGCCATGCAAAAGGCTTGCGAGCTTCAGCCCTCAACCATGGCGGCTGTGCTTGGGCTTGATGATGCAAAAGTAGAAGAGATTTGCTCCTCAATTGACGAGGTTGTGGTTACTGCCAACTACAACTGCCCTGGACAACTTGTAATATCGGGCTCGGTAAAAGGTATCGAAATTGCCTGCGAGAAACTAAAAGAAGCTGGAGCAAGAAGGGCGCTTAAACTTGCCGTTAGCGGCGCATTCCACTCACCCTTAATGGAGCCCGCCCGTCAGGAACTCGAAGTAGCCATCAATGCTACTCCTTTTAATAAACCTGTTTGTCCCATTTACCAGAATGTAACTGCCCAACCCACATCCAATCCTGAGGAGATAAAGAAAAACCTTGTTGCCCAGCTAACTGCACCTGTTAGATGGACACAAACCGTTCAAAACATGATTGCCGACGGTGCTACCGAATTTGTTGAGCTGGGCCCAGGCAACGTACTTCAGGGTTTAATTAAGAAAGTAAACAAGGACATTTCCGCCGAAAGCAAACAAAGTCTATAACAAAAGAAAACGCCCCAGCAGGCGTTTTCTTATTCCGGAAAATGGAACCGAATTGTTTGCTTTAAATCGGGATGTAGACTTTGAGCCACTGGGCACTCCTTGGCCGAAGCCTCGAGCAGTTTTCGCACTTTAGCAGTATAGCTGTTATGCGGGCAGAATAGGTCAATTATTACCTCAACCACCCACCCTACGTGGGTTTGTTCCCATAACCTTTTGCACATCAATTTTTGTTCCATCGATATTAAACCCGTGGATACGTACAGCAATTCCCATAATTCTAACCATGCAGCAACCCAATGAGGTGTCAAGCAGATCGGTTGGTAAAAAACACTCGCCTTTACCCTGATTGTCAACTGGAGCATCGGTTGTAATAGTTACCCTTAAACGAGTGTGAGCTGCCTCGGTTCGTAAAACACCCTTATAGATATGTAGAAGTAGTACTCATACCGTAGGTGTTTAAAAATTAAGGGCTCATTGCTGGGCCCTTAAAGTTAAAAAATATTTGGTCTTGTTTAGATTAAACCCTGATCGAGCATAGCGTTGGCAACCTTCAAGAAACCGGCAATGTTAGCACCCTTAACGTAGTTAACGTAGCCGTTCTTTTCGGTTCCGTGTTTAACGCAAGCTTCGTGAATGTTCTTCATAATTTGGTGCAAACGAGCATCAACCTCTTCGCGTGGCCAGTTGAGTTTCATGCTATTCTGAGTCATTTCAAGACCTGAAGTAGCAACACCACCAGCGTTTACAGCTTTACCAGGTGCAAAGAGAATCTTGTTGTGCTGGAACACCTCAATGGCTTCAGGAGTGCAAGGCATGTTAGCACCTTCAGCAACGCAAACTACGCCGTTCTTTACAAGGGCTTCAGCATCGGCTTTGCTAAGTTCGTTCTGTGTAGCGCAAGGTATAGCAACATCAACCTTTACTTCCCAAGGACGTTTACCGGCAAAGAACTTAGAGCCAGGGAACTTCTTAGCGTAAGGCTCAACGATATCCTGGTTCGAGGCGCGAAGTTCAAGTAGGTAGTCAATCTTTTCACCGCTAATGCCATCCTCATCGAGAATGTAACCATCGGGACCCGAAATGGTAACCAGCTTACCACCTAGCTCAGTAACCTTTTGGGCAACGCCCCAAGCAACGTTACCAAAACCAGAAATGGCTACACGTTTGCCTTCAAACGACATGCCTTTGGTAGCAAGCATTTCCTGAGCAAAATAGGTTGCGCCAAAACCAGTAGCCTCAGGACGTATAAGTGAACCACCCCAGTTAATACCCTTACCGGTTAGTACACCGGTGTTCTCACCGGCAAGTTTCTTATACATTCCATACATGTAGCCTATTTCACGGCCGCCAACTCCTATGTCACCAGCTGGTACGTCGGTTTCAGGACCAATATGCTTCCATAACTCAAGCATAAACGATTGGCAGAAGCGCATAATTTCAGCGTCGCTACGGCCCTTAGGATTGAAATCGCTACCACCCTTAGCACCACCCAAAGGCAGGGTTGTAAGAGCGTTCTTGAAAATTTGTTCAAAACCTAAGAACTTCAGGATTGAAAGGTTAACACTCGGGTGGAACCGAATACCTCCTTTGTAAGGGCCAATGGCGTTGTTGAACTGAACACGGTAGCCCAGGCTAACGTGGATATTTCCTTCATCATCCATCCAGGGTACCTTAAAGATGAAAATACGATCGGGTTCAACTATCCGCTCAACAATCCCTGCCGACTCAAATTGAGGATTCTGGTTGTAAACCTCTTCAATTGATTCAAGAACTTCGCGAACTGCTTGTAAGTATTCCACCTCACCCGGGTGTTTAGCTTCAAGCTCAGCCATTAATTTATTCACATTCATTGCGCAAACTGTTTTAAGTTGTTAAACTCAATTCTCTTATTGCGAGGATTTTCCCCTCAAAAAAGTTTTTCAAAATTGATTTTTTAAAATGACATTTCAAAAGAAAAAAAAATTAAAAAATATGATATTAAACATTTTTTTAGTGTATCGCTTAAAATTTAAAACCAATCAGCCATTTTCAGGTTTTAATATAACACCTTGATTAGTTTTAGCATCAACCTGTATTACAAGTGGTTGTTCAAACCGTATGCATCTTATATATTTTGTTTCAAACCATGCAGGAATAGAGTTGAGGAACTGAATGTCGTATGTACCATCATGTAAGCATGGGTTAACGGTAAGGTAAGCTACCTGGAACGAGGTAAGGTTTTGAAAGAAATGGGTACCCTGACTGGGATCAACCCTAAAGTTCTCAAGGCCGGCCTCAACAATAACACGCGCCTGCGAAATTTGTGACCATTTGATTGGCACACCTAGCCAGGGGTCGCTACTACCCCAGCGACCAGGGCCAACCAGTACGTAGTTCCTCTGCATTTCGATAAACCTTTTATTGAGTTCATCGAGTTCAAGAGCAATTTCCTTGGTCAAGGCTGGGTTAAAGTTTTCTGGCTTAATGTACACAAAATCAAAAATATCCTTTGACTTTCCATGCCCCAATGCCGACTTTGAGTAGAGTATGGCCTTATTTAAGTCTATCTGGTTCCACTCAACCAGTTCAGTTTGATCGCTATCAACTATGGGTCGTATTTGCAAAAAGTTGAAAAGACGAGCCATCCCGCTTGAAGGATTTAGATTTGCGGCAAACTCAATCTCGATATGATTGTTCATTTCACGCTCGCCTATCTCGAGAATTTCCGAAAGTATTTTGGCCAGCGGAAAAGCATCGTGTTTGAGTATTGGTGCAAAGGTAACCAGTTTCAAACCCTCATCGTGATACCCATCGCGCAGTTTATTAGAGTGCATATCGTAGGTTGAAGTAACCAAGCGAAAATCGGGTATCGATGCTGCCTCTTTTATGTCAAGGTTTAAAAGGTTAAAGCTGTCGTCTACCTTAGGATCGAAACTGTACGGGTCAACGTTTAGCGCATAAAAATTCTTTTGGGTTTGGCGAAGCGCCATTTCAACTGACGAAAGCTGCAGTATCTTTTTAGGATATTTAGGGGAAAACCGAAGCGCAACCCCGCCATCCACAATGAACTTACCTAAACCAAATCCCAGACTAACAATACCATCCTGGGATTTTTCAGAGCCAATGGGGTAAAAATTGATACTACGAGCTACTCCCGACAGGGTGGGCAAATACATGTTGCCATACTGGTTCCCACAAATCTCTTGAATAATAACCCCCATCTTCTCCTCATCAATCACATTTTGGGTGGCATTCATGTATACCTTGCTGGCCTTATAGAAAACAGAGGCATACACTGCCTTAACCGCTTTGGCTAAGTGTTGGAGCATTTGGTCGGGGTTATCGGAATGAGGAACCATGTAGGTTGAGTAAATTCCAGCAAATGGCTGATAATGGGAATCCTCAAGTTTACTTGAAGATCGAACTGCAAGAGGTCTTTGAAATACTGAAAGGACTTTCCGAAGGTCGATTTCAATGCGCTCAGGGAGCTTGGCTTTCAAAAAAGTTTCGAGGATAAACTCATCGTCCACATCCTGAAGGGTAATGGAGTAAAGGTTGTTGGATTCCATGAACTCGTCAAAAACATCAGTGCTTAGCACAACGGTTCTTGGAATGGTAATTATAGTATTATCAAACTTATTAAAGAGTTTATACTTGCGGATAATTTGATTTACAAAAGCTAAACCTCGCGCCTTACCACCTATTGATCCATCGCCAATGCGGGAAAAAAATTTATACTCGTCAAAAGTTTCCCTGTCGTACTTGGCAATTATGCTTCGGCCTTTACTTAACCTATAAGCCGAAATGGCATAGAAAATAAAGTTACGGGCATCATCGATGCTTCTAAAATCCTTGAGCCGCATGGGCTTGAAGAGCTGTGCTATTGAGAATATAGCCCTGGCATTCAGCCATTTGGAAATATCGTTCCTGCTGGAATGGTAAACCAACGACCTGTCCGGAATAGTAAGGATTAGCTTTTGAAGCTGACTCAAATCCGAAGCGCGCGCAATTTCGTTAAGTGTATTGGGATCGCGAAAAACAAAGTCGCCAAATCCAAAATTGTTAAGAATATAATCCCTAAGCTCAAGGCTGATGGTTTTAGAGTACTTATGCAAAAATCCTACACCGAGCTCATCGGTATATACCTTGTTTGAAAGTTCGGATGACTGAAGCAGGAAAGGGATATTAGGATCTTCGGACTTAATCTGCTTACAAAGTTGAAGCCCGGCCTTTGCTACATGATCGCGCTTATTGTTTACCTTATAGCTAATATCGGATATTACCCCAAGAATGTTATTCTTATATTTAGTGTATAGCTCTATTGCTTCGTCGTAGGTTGTAGCCATCAGGATTTTTGGTCTTCCACGCATGCGAAGCATTCGGTGGTGCTCATTTAACGCCTCAGTCATAAACATGCGGGCTTGCCTAAAGATTATCTTGTAAAGGTTTGGCAGAAACGAGGAGTAATACCTTACCGAATCTTCAACCAAAATAATTGCCTGAACACCTATTTCAAGAATGTCGTGCTCGGCATTCATCTTGTCCTCAATAAGCTTAATGATTGCCAAAAGCAGATCGGCATTGCCTAGCCAGAAAAAAACATAATCAATAGCACTTAAGTCCTCGTCTTGTAAGCGCAATGAAACCTCGCGCGAGAAAGGTGTAAGAACAACAATAGGAATTGTGGGATGGCGTTGCTTTAACATTTTGGCCAGGTTAAAGGTATCCATCTCGCCCACATTAAGCATCGATATAATAAGGTTGATATGCTCTTCCTGCAAAATTTTTACCACTTCGCGAATATTATGCGCTTGAAGGAAAACCGGTGGATATCTGAGGTTTAACGACACATACTCGTTAAAAATCTGCTCATCTATTCTCCCATCCTCCTCCAACAAAAAAGCATCGTAACTGCTGCAGATAAGCAACACCTTATAGATACGCTTCTGCATCAGCTTATCGAACGAAGTGTCGTAAATATCGAGTTGGTAGGAATTGAGATATGCCTGTTCGCCTAACAAATTCAGCATAGAAAAAATTTTTGGCAATTTACTAAAAAAGTATCCAAAAGTTTGTTCAGGAGTTTAGGCTTTAGAATTACATTTGTAAAAAAATGAGCTATGCGATATCTTACTGGATTAACACTGGTAGTGCTTCTTTTTGTAAGATGCACACCCAAAAAAGAATACATAAAAATTAATGGCTTTACTCAAGGAACCACCTACAGCATAACCTATTACGATTCCCTTAACCGCGATTTTTCCATACAAATCGATTCAATACTTGGGAGAATTGACCATTCAATGTCATTTTACAACAACAGTTCCTTAATAAGCCGAATTAACAGCAATATTTCCGATAGCGTAGATTATTTGCTAAAGGAAGTTATTGTAAGCTCATTCGATATCTATGACCGAACCGAAGGTGCTTTTGACATTACAGTAGGACCAGTTTTAAATGCAATTGGTTTTGGCAAGGACAACATACAAGGAATTGACTCAGCGAAGGTTAAACAGCTACTCTCGTTAATTGGAATGAACAAAATACACTTGGAGGATCACACCCTTAAAAAGGATGATAGTAGAATTCAGATTGATGTTAATGCCATAGCAAAGGGTTATACAGTAGATGTAATTGGGATGTACTTGGAAAGTAAAGGCATTAGGCACTACCTGGTTGAAGTGGGCGGTGAGATTACAGCACTCGGGAAGAATTCGAAGGGAACCGATTGGGTTGTGGGTATCGATAAGCCAGTGGAATCAGCTTTGCCGGGGGAGAACATTCAAGCAAAAATATCTTTTAGCGGTGGGTATGGCTTGGCTACATCGGGCAATTACCGTAAGTTTATTGAGGTAAACGGACAAAAGTATGCGCACACCATCAATCCCAGAACAGGATTTCCTGAGCTTAACAGCCTGTTGAGCGCAACTGTGGTTGCACCTACTGCCGCTGAAGCCGATGCATTGGCAACCGCATTCATGGTTAATGGACTTGATTGGAGTAAAAACTTTGTGGCAAATAGTAACGATATTGATGCCTACCTTGTTTACTCCGATTCATTAGGAAACTATCAGGTTTGGATGAACGAGGGTATGAAAAAGAGGATTATTCCCTAACTAAATACCCTTGGCAACAACGTTCGTACTGCAATTCGATCCACCACCACAGCCACAGGAATAACCAATGTCGGAATCATTACAACCAGGTTTCCGTCGTTTGAAAATTGTCTTAATCGACAAGCCAAGTATTACAATACCCAAAAGAAATGCTACTACACCAATTAGTTTAAGTAATGCCATAATATATGTTATTTAGTTTAGTTAACAACCTCGCGGGCATGTTCATAACAGGTTGCACAATCGGTGTTTTTACCGTTTTTCCCCCAACATTTAATTTCCTCGTGACGAGGGCACGATACACCACGCTTTCGCAATTCCTTGTTATGCCCAGCGGAAGTTTCCGGGAACCTATGGCTCTTATGAAAAATTATTCTCACAGCCATACCCAACAAGGCTATTCCAAGAATTGCGGCTGCAACAAGAATCAGCTTTAGGGTTAACATTTGGGTAAAGTTTTTTGCAAAAGTAAACCTATTAGCCTGCTCGCGCAAAAAACTAACAGATAGAAACACCAAAAGTTTTACAAAAAAGTTTAAAAAATTAAAAGGCAAGCATTACGATTTGCGCACAAAACAATTGCTCAACTTTTTTGTTTACCTGATGAAACTCAACAGAATTGAACAATGAGCACAACCAAAGTTAAATTTACTACTAAAGAAGAGATACTAAACGACTATTACATTGCCCACCTCAGCCGCAATATCAGCCTTATGGGGCGCAAGGAGGTGTTAACCGGTAAGGCCAAATTCGGAATCTTTGGCGATGGCAAAGAGCTTGCTCAAATTGCGCTAGCAAAAACCTTTAAGGAAGGCGACTGGCGGTCGGGGTATTACCGCGACCAAACCTTTATGATGGCTGCCGAACTATTTACTGCTGAGGAGTTCTTTGCTCAGCTTTACGGGCAAACCGATATCGAACTTAATCCGGGAAACGCTGGCAGAACCTTTAACAACCACTTTGCCACACGCAGTTTGAATACCGACGGCACATGGAAAGATTTAACCAAGCAAAAGAATAGCACACCTGACATCTCCCCCACTGCTGGCCAAATGCCCCGACTGCTTGGGTTAGCCTGGGCATCTAAACTTTTCAAAAACAACAAGGAACTATGGGGTTTTGAGCAATTTAGCCGAAGGGGTAACGAGGTTGCCTTTGGAACTATTGGCGATGCCAGCACATCGGAAGGACATTTCTGGGAAACGCTCAATGCTGCTGCAGTTCTGCAAGTTCCAATGGTGGTTGCCGTTTGGGACGATGGTTACGGAATCTCCGTACCAAAAGATTACCAAACCGCCAAAGGAAATATCTCAGAACTCGTTAAGGGTTTTGAAAAGGGCGAAATCGATGTGAACGGAATATACATATACCGTGCTAAAGGATGGGACTACCCTGCCCTAGTGGAAACCTTTAGGGTGGGAGTAGAACGTTCCCGGAAAGAACAAGTTCCAGTGCTATTCCATATCACTGAGATAACCCAACCGCAAGGCCACTCCACATCGGGTTCGCATGAACGTTACAAATCACCTGAGCGTTTGCAATGGGAAAAAGATTTCGACTGCAATACCCGTTTTCGCAACTGGATTATTTCCGAAGGGTACGCTACCGAGGCTGAATTAAACGAAATAGAAACCAACGCACAAACCGATGCCAAAACTGCACGCGATAAAGCTTGGGCCGATTATACCAATCCCATAAAAAAGGAACGCGACGAACTAATCAAAATAATTGACAATCGTTCCTGTTTTTGTAAACGTGAGCACACCGACAAGGTTGGTGAAATTACTGAGCAACTCAAAGCAATACCAAACCCAATTCGTAAAGATAACATTAGCGCAGCTAAGCGGATACTAAGGCACGTTTGCTCCGATTGTAGTATTCGTGAAAAGCTTCAAGCCGATTTAACGACTTGGATTGAACGCAATATGAAAGATGGCTACGATAGGTACAGTTCACACCTTTACTGTGAAACCGAAAGAGCAGCGTGGAAGGTAAAGGGTGTTCTACCTGTTTTCAAAGATGATTCGCCAATGGTTGCTGGCCGTGAGATACTTCGCGACAACTGGGATGCTCAATTCCAGAAAAATCCCCTACTAGTCATTTTTGGTGAAGATGTTGGAGGGATTGGCGGTGTAAACCAGACGTACGAAAGATTACAAAAGAAATATGGCGAAATACGCATAAGCGACACGGGCATAAGAGAAAATACCATACTAGGACAGGGCATTGGATTAGCCCTCAGGGGAATGCGACCCGTTGCCGAAATCCAGTACTTCGACTATCTGCTATATTCCCTCCAAACCATGAGCGACGACCTGGCCACAATTCGATGGAGAACAAAGAGCGGCCAAATGGCACCTCTTATTATCACAACCCGCGGGCACAGGCTCGAGGGTGTTTGGCATGCCGGCTCCCCATTGAGCATGGTAATCAACTCCATAAGAGGTGTTTACGTTTGCGTCCCCCGGAATATGACACAGGCTGCAGGGTTTTACAATACGCTACTTGAAGCTGACGATCCAGCGTTGGTAATTGAACCCTTAAATGGTTACCGCTTAAAGGAAAAACGACCCGAAAACATTGGCGAGTACAAAATTCCACTGGGCGTTCCCGAAATACTTCGCGAAGGTTCCGATGTTACCCTTGTTACTTATGGCAGTTGCGTTCGCATTGCGCAGGAAGCGGTAGAACAGCTTTGGAAGTTTGGCATTTCAGTTGAACTTATTGATGCGCAAACCCTTTTGCCATTCGATTTACCCAACCTAATCCTCGATTCCATAAAGAAAACAAACCGAGTTGTGTTCTTTGACGAGGATGTTCCGGGCGGTGCAACTGCATACATGATGCAAAAGGTTATGGAAGAACGGGCAGGCTATCAATACCTCGACTCTCCCCCAAAAACAATTACCGCTCGCGAGCATCGTCCGGCTTACACCTCCGATGGCGATTACTTCTCGAACCCAAATGCCGAGGATGTTTTTGATGGCATTTACGAATTAATACACGAGGTTAACCCCAAACGTTACCCTAAACTATTCTAAAATAAAAAGCCCAGTTTCCCGGGCTTTTAACTATTTATTCCTGCTCAAATTTCAGTTCCTTTTCTTCACCGTCTACATCTTCCTCCATTTCAATAGCCTTCATTTCCTCAGGAGAGTATCGTCTTATCTTAAACCCGATTGCAGCAATAAACACACTCATAAAGGGGCTAATAATATTGAAAAACGCGTAGGGGGCGTAACTAAAAGTGGGAACACCAAGCACTGCCGCCTGAGTGGCTCCACATGTATTCCAAGGTATTAGTACAGACGTAACCGTTCCGGAATCCTCCAATGTTCTGCTTAGTAGCTCTGGTTTATATCCCCTTTTTCGAAAGGTTTTGGCAAACATCCGTCCGGGTACTACAATGGATATGTATTGATCCGATGCTGTTACATTAAAGAATAAGCAACTGGCAACAACTGAGGCCACGAGACTTGCGGTTGATTTGGCAAACTTTATTATTGCTTCAGTAATTTTAGCCAGCAAACCAGCCGATTCCATTACCCCTCCAAAAATCATGGCGGTCATTATGAGCCATATGGTATTCATCATGCCAGCCATACCGCGCGTTGTAAGTAGTTCGTTCATTTGCACATCACCAGAATCGATTGTTACTTTTCCAAACATGCTTTTCATTACGGCTATATAGCTAGCCTCCAGGTAGTTATCTGTAACACCTGATACCTGCTCTACGATATGAGGTTGAAAGATTAATGCAAAAACACCGCCAAGTAATACACCAAGCATAATCGAAGGTAATGGTGGCGTTTTCCGGACAATTACCGCAATTAAAAAGATGGGCACTAGTAAAAGCCATGGTGTTACGTTGAAGGTAGAGGTCAGAGTGTTCATAGTGGCTTGAACATCAACAATGCCTTGTGGCTCAAACCTGAGTCCAATAACCAAGAATATCAGCAGGGTGATTATTAGCGATGGAATGGTTGTAATCATCATGTACTTGATGTGAGTAAACAAGTCGGTTCCAGCCATAGCTGGTGCAAGGTTAGTGGTATCACTCAAAGGCGACATTTTGTCGCCAAAATAGGCTCCCGACACTATAGCGCCAGCAATTATGGCATGATTAAAGCCTAGCGCATCGCCAATACCCAACAGGGCCACTCCCATGGTTGCAACTGTTGACCACGAACTTCCTGTTGCAAGCGAAACCAATGCAGCAATTAAAACCGTAGCAAAAAGAAATATTTTGGGGTGTAAAATTTTTAAGCCGTAATAAATAAGCGTTGGTACCACACCGCTAATCATCCAAGTTCCAGCTAAGGCACCAATCAACATCAAAATTAAGATTGATGGCATGGCCGAGCCAATGGTCTTAACAATTATTTGCCTGATGTAACTCCACTTATAGCCCAAGCGAATAGCAATGGCTGAGCCTATGGTTGAAGCAAGTAGCAGTGCTATCTGGTTGGCTCCCGAAAGCGTTTCATCGCCAAAATAGATCACATTTAATGTGAGAAAAAGAATTAGAAATGCAATGGGAATAATGCCATGAGTAAGTTTGGGTTGTTTTATCATACGGGTAAAAAAATTTTTCGAAAATAACAATTATCCCGGAATTAACTCAATGATTTATGGCCATTAACACATGATGACATCAAAAGTGAAATCTAACATGAAATTAATCCTGAAAAAAATATCGAAAAGCAAAATTTGGCATATTTTTGGATAGTTGAAGAATGAAATAAAATCAGGAAGGAGGTGGTTATGGCAAAAGGAAAGGAACTTGATATCAACCTGTTTGACATCAAATTCAAAAAAATTCCGCCCAAAGCCGGCAGGATGCTAATAGCCCAACCATCCCTTAACGACTCTTTCTTTAAGCGGACGGTTATTTACCTGGTAGAACACGATGCAAAAGGCTGTATGGGTTTTATTGTCAACCGCAAACTAAACATCAGCCTTAGTGATATATTAGTCGATTTTCCAAATGTTGATGTGAACGTTTCGGTTGGTGGGCCGGTAAGCCCTGAGTCCATTAACTTCCTTCACACCTTCGGCGATTTAATCCCAAACACTTACCCTTTAAGTAACGGCATTTACATGAATGGCGATATCAATGCTCTAAAGGCACTAGCCATTGCAGGAAAGGTAAATGCTAAAAATCTTCGAATCTTCATTGGTTACTCCGGCTGGGGACCCAAACAGCTGGAAAACGAGATTAAGGAAAATTCGTGGGTTGTTGCCAATTTCTCGCCAATTGATATGATGAAGGGCGTTTACGATAGCTGGTATTTTGCCGTTCAGCAGTTAGGGGAGAAGTTCAAGGTTTGGACAATATATCCTGAAAATCCTTCGCTAAATTAATTCCTTAAAGGTTACCCTATTAAGTTCTGCACTGAGTTGCTTTGAAATTGTATTGAAGTAACGATTACCTCCAAGCCCTAACACCCAACGAATTCCGCTAATGGCATTGGTAAGAAACAGCTCATCGCAAGTGCTGAATATTTTGGTATTCAGCGCAACGTTGTCAAAAACCTTGTAGCCTAAACTGCGAGCAACATTGATAACTACTTGGCGCATAACGCCAGGGATACAGCCCTCCGTTAGAGCTGGTGTAAAAATCTCCCTTTTTTTTACAACAAACACATTCGATGAAATGCTCTCTGCAACTCGCCCATACTCGTTGAGAATTATGCACTCATCGAGCAAATTTCTTTTCCTGTAAAGTCCCGCTTTCACGTATAGTAACGCGTTGCAGCTTTTTACCATCGATAATGCATTTACCGCTTTTTTAATATCTGAGTATACATCAACTATTAAACCCTGTTGGTTGAAGGCGTAAAACTTGAAATCGAGGGGTTGGCTCTCCACAATAATTGACGCATCATTACTTTCGGGTGTGTAAAGCCCCTCCCCATTTCTAAAAACTGAAACCCTTACCCGAGTGCTGCCAAAATGACGATTCTTGTTTAATAATTTAGTGATAACCTCGCCCAGTTTGGCCAGCGACAATGAGTATGGTTTTTCTATTTCCAATAGCTGCAACCCCTTAGTTAATCTTTTATAATGCAAATCGAGGTAGCATGGGTCTGTTCCGTAGCAGTGAATTGTTTCAAACAGGCCATCACCAAACCGGAAAGCCCTATTCCCAATGTTTATTACAGGGCTATCGGCCCTGTGATACTCACCATCAAACCAGATGTAACTATTTTGCTTCATCATTACTCACAAAGATAGATAACCTTTTAGGTATTCGATTGCCATTTCAAAAAGCCGAGGTTGAACCCTTTGATAGGTTAGCTTGCTGGGTATGTGTGTAAAGGCTTTAACCTCACCTATCTCGCTCTCAGGGAGCGGTCCAATTTCTTTAATTTCAGCATAAAACATTCGCCCATGGCTTGTGGCTCCATCGAGCTGAACCGTATAGTCAAATAGCGGCTTTATGTGATAATTAATTGCTCCTGTTTCCTCAAATAGTTCCCTTATGGCAGCTTCGTCGGGTGCCTCGCCGGGTTCGATATGCCCACCCGGAAGTTCCCATGTATCGCGAGCTTTATTGCGCACCCAAAGCCATTTTCCGTTCATGTTGGTAACAATGGCTACCAATTGTAATTGCTGGGTATTGGTAGAGTTTTGGGTTATTACAATGTTTGCCTGAGTTTGCATATCATCTAACCTGCTCCCAGTTGCCTGAGAAAGAATAGAAAAAGCTTAGGATCGATAAGGATGGGGTAAATAAACCCAAAAACAGCACCCACAAAGTGTGCATCATGGTTAATGTTATCGCCTCCCTTACGGCTCATGTAGTTTGAGTATGCAAGGTAGGCAATGGCAAATACAATTCCGGGAATCGGAATAATAGCCATAAGGTAAAGCTTCTCAAGGGGGCTAAAGAAAATGCTGAAGAAAACTATAGCCGAGACAGCGCCAGATGCTCCCACACTTTGGTAGTAGGAATCGTTTTTATGCTTCTTCAGTGTAGTTAATGTTGAAATTATTGCTGCGCCCAGGTAGAGTATGATAAAATGCAATTGTGGTAGTCCAATGCTACCAATTGCATGCAACTGCTGGAAGATAGATTCCACATACCTGCCAAACGATAGCAGTACAATCATATTTACAAAAAGGTGTAAAAAATTGGCATGAACAAAAGCATGCGAAATCAACCTATACCACTCATCCCGCTTAAAAACGATGTAAGGGTTAAGCAGTAATCGCTGAAACAGGATGCTATTTCCAAATGCAGCAAATGAAATAATGGCGGTAATTGCAATTACTATATAAGTCATTTCCCAAAAACTATAAGGTAGATAAGCTCCCTCAGCAACTCGCCATGATCGGTTGAGCTGTTATTAACCCCTTTTGACCGCATATCGTACTCGCTGAGCCAATGGATAATACTTACGCAACGCGATGGGCTGTATCGCTTAGCCGCCCTTTCATACTCGGCAACAAAGAACTCATTAACACCCAGCATTTTTGCCACCGATGATTTTGACTTATCGGCTAAAAAATGATACTTAAGCACCTTGGTAAAGTACTGGTAAATAGCGGTAATGGTCAAAACAAAAGGGTTTGCATTGGGATTGCGGGCAAAATGATCGGCAATTCGCATGGCCCGGGCAAAATTCATCTCGCCAAGGGCTTTGGTGAGTTCAAAGCGGTTAAAATCGCGACTTATACCAATGTTCCGCTCAATATCGACAGCTTGGATCAGCTTGCTATCGGCAGGTAAAATGATTGCCAGCTTATCAAGCTCATGGGCAAGACGACTTAAATCATTTCCTACAAACTCGGTAAGCAGGTTTGCAGCAATGGGATCAATTTTTATTCCCTTATCCTTAAGGTAACCAACAATCCAATCGGGGATTTGGTAGTCGTAAAACTTTTTTGATTCAAAGTAAACCCCCTTTTGCTTTGCCTGCTTTACAACCCCTGAGAGCTTATCGGACGATTTTTTGCCATCGCTGGCAATTTTATGGCAAACAACCAGTATTGTTGAGTTTAATGGAGTCTTCAGGTATATCTCCAAATCGGATAAATTCCGCACATTCTGCGCTTCCTTAACAATTACTACCTGGTAGTTTGACATCATGGGGAACCGGCGCGCCGCATTGATTATATCGGCAGCCGAAATATCCCGACCGTAAACCACGGTCTGATTAAATGCCTTCTCGGAACTGCTGAGCACATTGTTCTCAATGTTCTCAGCAATTTTATCGATGAAGTATGACTCATCACCAGTCAGAAAGTAAATGGGTTTATATATTTTATTCTTCAACTCCTGAAGAATGTTTTGGAACGATTCAACTGTCTGACTCTGCTTGGCCATAGTTTGAATTTAAAAACGCAAGTGTTTAACCGATTCGCTATTATTAATCAATCGGGTAAGGGACTCGATTCCAATTTTAATTTGATCTTCAACAAAAAGCGAATTCACTGTTTGATCGCTTTCGGTAGTTTTAACCCCTTCGGAAATCATTGGCTGGTCAGTAACCAGCAGAAGTGCGCCTGAGGGAATTTCGTTATAGAAACCAACTGTAAAAATTGTAGCTGTTTCCATATCGATAGCCATAGCGCGAGTACGACGGAGGTATTCCTTGAAATTATCGTCGTACTCCCAAACCCTACGGTTTGTGGTAACTACAGTACCTGTCCAGTAATCGCGGTTGTGATTTCGGATAGTTGAAGAAACCACGCGTTGAAGAGTAAATGCCGGTAATGCTGGAACTTCAGGGGGCATATAATCGTTGGAGGTTCCCTCGTGCCGAATGGCTGCAATGGGAAGTATGAAATCGCCTACGTTATTCTTTTTTTTCAGACCGCCACATTTGCCAAGGAAAAGCACTGCTTTGGGTTTTACCGCGCTTAACAAATCCATGATG